>DATHPP010000249.1:0-38236 GCA_035483795.1 Tepidisphaeraceae bacterium
GGCGCTGTTGAACAGTTGAATAGGCCCGCGAACCCCGAGGCTCACAAAGCCCTCAACGCGGCAGCCCTGAATAGAAGGTTCAACTAATCGACCATTCGACGTGATTCCACTTGACACAGGCTCGGCTCATAGAAGGGAGTAACGACAGATTGCGCAGAGGCCAAATTCAGGTTGTCGTATCCTGACGACCACCCAAAAAACTGGCGTCACCCCAGACAGAAACACAAGAAACCAGTCGGGCGCGCTCACAAATCGGTGCTCCGATGGAAGCGATCCTTCCGAAAAGCGAGCGTACACGAAATCGCCGATACGAATGCCGGGTGCTGATGGTGTCCCAATTTCTAACGCTGTCGGGGTAACCGGCCAACGTTTCGGGTCAAAGGGCTCCCAACCGTCAGGGTGGTCGGCCATATTACTAGACCAGATTACCAGCAGACCGAGATTTGAATAGATTCCAGTGCGATCAAACATCCCGCTCGTTTCCCACCCGTAACTGTACCCATGACTATAGCTCCGCACCCACAGCCACACCATGGCGAAGCAAAGCAGCGGCGAAATTGCGGATGCCACGGCAAACAATCGGCAACGCATCATGGATCATTCTACCGGAATCGCAGAGGAGGCGGCGGGCGTGGCAGTCGATCAATGCCCCACCGGTTGACCGCAGGCGCGGCAGAACTTGGCGCCCGGAGGAAGGGCGTGGCCACAGTGTTCTCATCGCAATTCCACGACGCGCGTCCGGAATCGAAGGCGTTTTGAATGGTCGGCCACGCAACGGCGAAGCGGGCCAGCAGGGCCGGCGTGCGACAATTGCCAACACGAACCCAAAACTAGCGTCGATGAGAAACCTCATGCGGCGGGCACGATGGGGTGATCCAGCAGTCGTGCCGCGTAAAGCAGGGCGGCGTGGACGTCGGCCGGTTCGAGGAAGGCATAGTCGGCGAGGATCTCCTCGTGCGATGCGCCCGCCGCCAGCAATTCCAGAAGATCTGCATACGGTATTGGACCGGGATTCTGGTCGGGCACCGGGGGCATTGTAACGGCAGTCGATCAATGCCCCACGGGTTGACCGCAGGCGGGGCAGAACTTGGCGCCCGGGGGAAGGGCGTGGCCGCAGTGGGTGCAGAAGCGGGGCGGCGCGGAGGTTGACGGCGGATTCACCTGCGGGGAAACGTTTCCCAGCCGAGCGGCGCCGGGCTGGGCGCGAGCATGGGCGGCGTCGAACATCACTGAAGTCGTCGTGTCGGTGGCGATGGCAAAGGGCACGGCGAACTCGGATTCGCCGTACACCGTCTTGAGCACGTAAGCGCCTTCGGGCAGGGAGAGCGGCTGGCCGAAGCGGCCGGTGCACACCTGACGGCCGTCCTGGGCGACCACCACAAACCCGTCGGGCCGGCCGAAGACCGCGGCGATGAGCTGCGCGGAGAGTTCCCGGGGCCGGGCGGCGGGCCAGTAGTGCCCGCCGGAGACGTCGGCCATCGCCCGCAGTTGCCGGCCCCAATCCTCCTGATTGATGTCGAATCCAACGATGTGGAACGTGATCCCCGGATGCTTGGAAAGCTGGGCGGCGGCCTTGACCGGGTCGCGTCGCGGCATCGTGTCCTCGCCGCCGTCGGTCAACAGCACGAGCGTCACGGGGTCGGCGGCGGTCGTGTCGCGCAGGTCGGACATCGCCTGGGTGAGGCTCAGCGCCAGCGGGGTCTTGCCGCGGGCGCGCAGCGATTTGAGCTTCGCGGCAAAGCCCGGCCGGTCGAGCGGTCCCATGCGGATTTCCAACGCGCTGTCCTCGTCGGAATCGGGTTCGATCGAGCTTTTGCGATGACCGTAGACGCGCAGCGCCGCGAGCGTCGTGTCCGGCAGTGCGTCGATCAACGCGCTGACGGCGCTGCGCGCGACGTCGAACTTCTGCTGCCCGTCCATCAGGTCGACCATCGAGCCGGAGGCGTCGAGAATGACGTACAACTGTGAGGGGGGCGCGGATTCGATTTCGGCCCGCAACGTGCCCGGGCCGCCGTGCTTGACCTCCACCTGAAGTTTGGGCGTGGCGCGGGTGAGGAACAGCAGGGCAAAACTGGAGGGGACGCGCGGGTCATCGCCGGTCGAGAGTTTTTCCAGCCATCGGCCGTCCTGCTCCTGGCTGTCCACCAGCTTCCTGGCCCCCAGCGGGTACCATTCATGGCTCCCAATGAATTCCGTGTCGAGAATCCGGCCGACGCGCTCCAGGGAGTACAGGTAGTAATAGAGGTAGTTCCCCTTCTGGGGATTGTCGGAGACCGAGAAATTCCGGTCCATCCACGCCAGCCCGCGTTCGATCGACTCGTCGAGCTCGGGGTGGGGGTTGCCCAGCTCGTAGAGGTCCATTGCCGCAGCGCACAAGCCGGCGCAGGTCATGGAGCCGTAGGAGTTGGGATCGTCCTCGCGGTATCCCCAGCCGCCGTCCGGGGCCTGGCGGCGGCGATTGGTCTCGAGGCTGCGCCGCCAGAGGTCGGCGGCGATCCGGTTGTTGCACCGCGACGCGGAATGCAGCCCGAGCAGGGCAAACTGGGAGCAGGAGTTGTCGCCATCCTGTCCGGCCTTCCAGTCGGAAGTTCGCGACAACCCTTGACCGGCCCAGGCCGATCCCGGGGCGGCGCCGAGCACGCGCAGGGCCGGGCCGTTGTCGGCGTTCCCGCCGGGGTCCGGCGGCACATTGACGATATACGTCCAGCTTCCCTGCGGGCCTTGAGATTCGACGAGATAACGGGCCGCGGCCCGCTGCGCGCGGAAGAATGTAGGGTCACCATACGATTCAATCAGCATGCACAGCAGACCGCTCTGGTAGGTTTCCTGGACGGCCTGGGAATTCGAGCGTGCGAGGTAGGCGCGAAGCTCACGGTCGAAATCCGGGAACTTCTTTGCCGCTCCCGCATGGACCAGGGCGAGGCACGCCAGCACGTGCTCCTGATCGTCGCCGAGCTTGTGGTGGTGCTTTGCGAGGTCTTCGGTCTTGATATAGTTCCAGAGGAACGCCGCGCCCCGGTCGATCGCCGAGTTGACTTGCTCGGCGGTGAGCCCGACGCCTTCCAGGCCCCGGGGGGTGAGATTCTGGTGGGCGGCGACGCGCTTGGGCGCGTCAGAAGCTTGAGGCGATGGCGGGGCCACCGGCGGGGGGGCCGCGGGCGGGGGAGCAGCCATCGCAGCGGGCGGTGGCGTCGTTGCCGGAACCGGCGGCGATGCAGGAACCGGAGGCGATGCGCCGGAAGCGACCCTGGACAATCCTGACAAAGGTGATTTTCCCGGTGGCGGCGAGCCTTGGGGAGGCGATGGCGTCGGCGGCGAAGCCGCCGTCCCGGCAATCGGCGGCGAGGGTTGGGTGGCAGCCGGAGGCGTCGACGCCATCGCAGCCGGCGCGGGCTCGTATTTGGCCAGCATCTGCTCGATGGCCGGATCCGCCGCGAGGTCCGGCGTCACCGGCAACTGCTCGACCGCCGGCGGCGCAGTCCCGCTCAGCGTCAGGCGCGCCACCGACTTTCCGTGCTCCTCGGCGCCGACGAGGGGCGGCGCCGTTGCGGGCGAGGGATCCTCGGGCCGAAAACCGCCCACGACGATCGCCGCCAACTGATCGCCGAACTTTTGCTGGATCGCCTGAAGCCCACTCGACGAGCCATAGTATAGAAGTATGACTCGATCGGATTCCGCCCTAGCTTTGGGGAGCCATTGGCCCAGCGCGTCGACGGGCGGCTGGATGCGAATGCCGGCAAACTGCCGGCGGAGGTGCGGCAGGATATCGAGGCCCGCCGGCCGCTCGGTCACTCCGACGATCGCGACTTTCCCATCCGGCCGCGTGACCACACAGTAGGGCTTGGTCAGCGGGGCATTGGTCTGAGCGTCCAGGAGATTGGCCGACACGACCGCGAACTTTGCCTGTCCGACCAGCGCCAGCGTCTGCTGCTTACCCAGGCGAAAGTCAGAGTAAGCAAGGTTGACCGCGTCATAGCCCAGTGCGTTGTATGCCGCGATGATCACCTCGCCGCGGCTATCGAGACTGTCGGAGCCGAACAGGGCGTTCCCGGCGTCGAGCAGGAGGGGTTCGGTCCCGCGGAGTCGCGCGATCAAGGTCGAGCGGCGGGCGAGTCCGCCGAAGCCGGCATGCATCGGGCATACCTGACACGGACCGACGTGCCCTTCATTGTCAGCGGTGAGCAGGACCTGTAGCGCGCCAGCGGCACGGAGTGGCGCGATCAGGCACAGGGCCATTGCGCAGAGGCACGCCGCACAAACGGCTCGTCGTGGGAAGCTGTCAAGGCTGTCGCGTCGCTTCATCACTCTCCTCCACCGCCACCTTCTCCACCGCCGCCACCTTCGCCAATTGACTCACATAAGGCGCCTCCCAGGTTCGCCGCGCCGGTATTCGCCAGGCCGCCGGAAATGGCTGCGGCTGTGCCGACCGCCTTGCCGGCGGCGGCCCCGAATGCGCAACACTCCCAGGCGAGCGTAACCGCGGCGCACACGTAGCACGCCAGGCCTTTGTTCCCATGAATACACCCGACGACTTCCACGACGGCGTGAGCCACGGCGAGCAGGAGGAAGACATATTCCACGGTTTCCGAACCCATTCCATCGGACATATAGCCGACGCAGTTGCCGTCCCGGGGATCGACGCGCCACCACCCGGCCTGTGGCCGGCCCGCAACGCTGACCGGCCCGACCGGCGCCACGACGACATAGCCCGATTTCAGGTCGGATGCGATGCGGGCGCGGGTGTCCGGGTCGAGTTTGACTTGCGATAGCGCGCCGTCCTGGGGCCCGCGAAGCGCGATCCAGCGGACCGGTTGGCCCGGCGCGGCGGCAAACAGCGCCGCGGTGTTGGCCGTGCCGCGTCGGGGCAATTGGGCGATGGTTTCCAGATGGGTTTCCAGCACGCCCTGCTTCAGGCGGGCGGCGAACGCGTCGGCGCCGCCCGCCGTGCGGACGGACGCTTCGTTGGCGATGATATCGACCGTCTGGCGGCCCAGCAGGTTTCCCCCGCGTCCCAGCGCGACGCGTCGATTCAGGGCAAAAAGATTCGGTCGGTCGACCACGGGGGGAAGATTCAATCCGCGCGGCCCCGCCCGGTTTGAGGCGAGGAAAAAGAGCGCCACCGGGAATGATGGGATTTGCGTGAGCTGCTGCGCGCTTTGCCGCAGCGGGAGGTGGGAAGCCTGCCGCAGGATGGCGGCGGCCTTGGGGGCGCTTTGGACGATGTTGGCCAACTGCACGTGCAGCGCGAACGCCTCCGGCAGCACGCACCCGACCGGCAGCAGATCCACCCGACGCATCAGCGCTGCCGCTCTGGCCAATCGCGCCGGATCATCCAGCGTCGCCTCGGCCAGCGCACTACTTTCGCGCCGGGCCGGACCGAAGAAGTCAAACAGGTCGCGGCGAATCGTCCGTGGGGTTTCTCCCGGCACCTGGATTTCAAACTCAAGCCACACGGCGGTCAGCTTCCCGGAGGCCGCCGGCGTCGTGAGACCGAACGCATCCGTGGCGATGTTGATCTTGCCGTTGGTGCTGCGCGAGATCGCGTTTTCAATCGGTTTTTCGTGCAGCTCCCCGGTCTCGTCGAAGCTGCTTTGCACGATCTGCTGATCGCCGACCAGCAGCGACGGCGCCCATTCCTTCTGCGCGAGCAGCGCGGTCTTGATTTGCGTTTCCGCGTCGGGAGCGGTGAAGTCGATCTGAGCGGGCCAGTCCATGGGAAGGACGCCCAAAGTAATCGGCCGGCCCTGCAACTCGGCGGGACGCAACGTGTATCGCAGCGCGACCCGCGGCTCGACGCGGCCGCTCTGCCAGCGCTCGGCCACCACGCGCAACTCGATCTGGTGTACGCGTGAGCCGTCAAGCGGTAACGTCGGAGCGTCCGCTCGCAGGGGAATCTGTTCCAGGGTCTGAGTGATCTTCTCCCCCGGTTTGTCTGCCAGGAGATCCAGATCGACCCATTGCTGGTCGTTCTTCCACTGCACCCACCAGTGTTCTGCGATGGCGGCTTTCTGTCGCATCCTGGCTGCGGCGGCATCGACGGCGGCGGGAGGCCCGACCAGCCCCTGCAAGCGATCCGATTCCTCGATCACTCCGGACACGAGCCCCTCCAGCAGTTTCTGCGACGAGAGAGATTGCTGTTCGACGGCACGGCGGACGTCCTGGGCGTTGTACTGGTATTTTGCCGCCAGCTTCACGACCGCATCCGCGATGTTGTCGACGGGTTCCTGCTGAGCGGGTTCCGGCGCAGCAGCGGGCCGGTCCCAGGCGGCCTGGAGCATTCGCTCGGCCTGCTCGTCTGGCAATTGCCCGCGCGCCAGCCGCACTTCATGGCCGGTCGTCTGAAGGAGGGTGGCCAGCAATAATGAGCGGTCCAGACTGTTGCCCATCCGATCCATCAGGACGCCCACGGCCCCGCGCAGCGCTCCACGGTAAGGGACGTATTGCGTTTGGCCGCGCACCCAGTCAAACAGTTTTTCCGGCGCATTGCCGACCTGAAGGACGACTGCCTGCGGATCGAACGAATCACGGGGCAAGTCGCGGTCGATCAGCGCATCGCTCCTGGCGATGGCCTCCAGCGAATCGGCGAGCTGCGCGTACTGCTCGGGCCCGAGGTCCCGCGCTGCTGGGACCGAGGGCGAAGGGGGCGCCGCCGTGACGGCCCGGGGTGCTCCACACCAGGCAAGGCCCATCAGCATCGCGAACAGCGCGCGGCAAAGCCGGCTGGGGAGGTCAACTGACAATTGCATGTCGTCGCTCTTCTTTCAGAGCCCCCAACACGCGTGATGCGGAACGACTGCGACTGGAACGCGGATTGTGAAGGCAATTGTCGTGACGGCAAATGTCGCCTGTCAAGCATATCAGGAGAACCAGGAACGTTCGGTGTGCCCAGAATCTCGGGACAGTCAACAATGCAAGGTGGGACAGGCATTCTTGCCTGTCATCGAATCGCCGAGCGGGGACATTCTTGTCGGCACTCCCCAGATGTCCCACGAATGTCCCGCTGAACCCAGAACCGACCCCACTCGAAGTAGGCTTCGCCACAGGGTTTACACCCGGCGCCAGCCACCAATGTCCCACAACGTCCTATTTGCCAAGAGAATGGGACATCTCAACACGCGTCTGCCACAGGATTTACAGCAAATGTCCCATTTTGCTCAAAACATGGGACAAAACGGGACATTTTAAATATTATTGCTAATTACTGGCTGCGATGCACCGCGGAATCTTATTGCAACGCCGCGCCGGTATGCATTACGATCCATGCGAATCCGGTCGATCGGGGACTCAACGTCGAGAATCTGAAACGCGTTGCAGGAGGGAAGGATGTCGTTCCCACGTTTGGTGGCCCGCCGCCAGCGCCTGCGGGCGGCGGCGAATTTCCAGGTCGAAGGTCTTGAACGCCGGGTGCTGCTCTCCACCGCCATCGCGGCGTTCGGGGCGCAGCAGACATTTGCCGCTGGCCAAGGCCCCGTGTCCCTCGTTGTCGCCGATGTGAATAAGGACGGTAAGCCCGATTTCGTTGTCGCCAATGCGAACAACAACGTAACCATCAGGGTCGGTGACGGGAACGGAGGTTTCTCCGAGGGAACCTTGGGATTCCCGCTCGCGACAGGTATTTCTCCAAGCAACGTGGCAGTCGCGGACCTAAACGGCGACGGCAATTCTGATATCGCCGTGGCCAACTTCGGCAGCGGGAGCGTCACGGTATTCCTGAACGAGACCGGTAATTTTCTAACGCAGCCGACCGGTCCAAACCCTCGCGATGTTTTGGTCGCGGATTTAAACGGAGATGGGAAGCCCGATCTAGTCGTCCCCAGCGCCTCTTCCAACATGGTGGACGTGCTGTTGGGTAACGGCAATGGGACGTTCCAGCCGCTTATATCGTTCGCGGCCGGCTCGTACCCAGATGCCGTTGCAGTCGCGGATGTAAACGGCGACGGCAAGCCGGACCTTCTCGTTGCCGACTATGCCGGCAATTGCGTCAGTGTGCTCTTAGGCAACGGCAACGGCACGTTTCAGCAACCGTTCACCGTCGCCACGGGCAACGGACCCGTCGCGCTTATGTGCGCTGACGTAAATGGTGACGGCAAGCCGGACCTTCTCGTTGCCGACTATGCCGGCAATTGCGTAAGCGTTTTGCCGGGCAACGGCGACGGAACTTTTCAGGCTCAGGAGACGTTCGTCACAGGGTCGGCACCGGTGTCCCTCGCGGTGGCGGACATGAATGTAGATGGTAAGCCCGACTTGGTCGTGGCAAACAGCGGCTCCAACTCTGTGAGCGTTCTACTGGGAAACGGCGATGGAAGTTTTGAAGCCGGTCAGACCTTTGCGGTTGGACTCAATCCGCGATCCGTTGCGGTCACCGACGTAAATCGGGATGGCAGGCCCGACATCCTCGTTGCTAATGAAGGCAGCAACAACGTGGGAGTGCTATTGGGAGACCTTCCGCCGATGGTGCTGTCGATCAACCGCACCAGCCCGCCGGGGCCGATTACCAGTGACGGCAGCGTGACCTACACGGTCGCGTTCAACGAGCCCGTGACCGGTGTTGGCCCATCCGACTTCGCTCTTGCGCTCAGCGGCGTCACGGCCACTGCCCCTCTCGTGGTCAATGGCAGCGGTGCAGTGTATACCGTCATAGTTAACGGCGTTTCCGGCACAGGAACGCTGGGCCTGGATCTGGTAGACAACGGAAGTATCGAGGACGCCGCTGGTAATCCGCTCCAACCAGGCGGGGTGGCGTCGTTCGGCCCTCCGCAACAAATCGGCGCCGGCTATTCTTCGGGAGTTGCCGTAGCGGATGTGAACGGAGACGGCATACCGGACATAATTACCGTTGGTGGCACGGTCGTTAGCGTGTTCCTCGGCAACGGGAACGGCACCTTCCAAACAGCACGCACTTTTTCCGCTGGAGGATTAGCGACAGCGGTCGTGACTCTGGATGCGAATGGTGACGGAAAACCAGACATTGTCACGACGGATGTTACGACGTATGGCGTAAGCGTTTTGCTCGGCAACGGCGACGGGACGTTTCAATCTCCACATACGTTCGGCGCTGGGGGTCCGGCGAAATCCCTCAATGTGGCCGACATGAACGGGGATGGCAAGCCGGACCTTGTCGTCGGGACTTACAACAGAGGGATCGCGTTGCTCTTAAGCAATGGAGATGGGACCTTCACTTCCAGCGGTATCGCCCCCTTTTCCCCGTACAACATTTTGGCCTTAGCCACGGGCGACGTGGACGGTGACAGCAAGCCCGATTGGCTGTTTACCTTCTATGAGTCGGGCAATCCAGACAACCTGGTAGAATTTCTAAGCTCCAGCCACACCGAGCATCGAGCTGGATCCGTCGGTCCTGCGCCCGTCGCGCTGGCGATAGGTGATGTCAATAGGGACGGCAATTCTGACGTGGTTGTCGCAAATCAAATTATAAATTTTGTCACCGATACTTCCGCCGCAAGCATTCTGCTGAACGAGGACGAAGGCAATAGTGGTGCGTTTCTACCACCGCGAACGTTTCAAGTGCATGATGCCGCCACTGCCATTGCGCTAGCAGATCTCAATGGCGACGACAGGCTCGACGTGATCACTCAGAGCACAGATGGCACCGTGACTGTGCTGCTGGGTAATGGGAATGGAACCTTTCAGAACCAGGAGACAGTTCTCACCAACTCTCGCAGTTACGGGGGAGATTTCGTTGTGGCAGATTTGAACGGCGACGGGCGACCCGACCTGATTCTCTCTGGAAGCACCACGACCGTCCTATTGGCACAATCGGATGGGAACTTCGTGGGTCAGACGTACGCGATAGTCCCGACCCTCGATACGATCAGCGGAACATCTGGAGTGGATCAGATCACGTTAAAACTGGATGCCGACCGCGTCCACATGGATTGGACGCTAGGTGGAACAACCGCCCAACTCTCGCTCGACGACCCCAACGGCCTCACGATCAACGGCAACGGCGGCAATGACACGATCACGCTCGACTACACAAACGGCAGCCCGCTGCCCAACACGCTTGACCTGAACGGCACGTTTACCATCAACGGCCTCCAGGGGACCAATCCGCTCGCCGGGACGACGTTGGAGATTGGCCGTAGCACCGTCTTCATCAGCTACAGCAGCTCCGATCCGATCGCGGCGATTCAGGGGTATCTGCACAACGGCTACAACGGCGGCGCCTGGAACGGCTCCCCCACCGCCACCACCGGCGTCATCACCTCCGCCGCCGCGGCGGCCAATCCGAACCACAACACCGCCGTCGGCTACGCCGACTCCGCCGATGGCCAGGGCGTGAACACGATGCCGAACACGATCGAGCTGACCTACACCCTCTACGGCGACGCGAACCTCGACCACCAGGTCAACAGCGCCGATCTTCAGATCCTGCTGGCGTTTCTCAACCGCACCGGCTCCTGGGATCAGGGGGATTTCAACTATGATGGACAGGTCAACAGCGCCGACCTTCAGAGCCTGCTGTTCACGTTGAACACAAGCCTGGGCAGCCAGGCGATGCCGATGGCCGTCGCCGCGGTCCCGGTGGCTGCAACGACAACAAGTGCGCCAAGCGCAGCTGGTGATCCGTCATCGCAACTGATGCCTGCAATCAACGCCACGGGATCAACGACGACGCCAATCCATCGCCCGCACCCGGCAAAGATTTCGGCGAGGAAGCGGCGGTGATGCTGGCCGCGGATTGTTCACCATGAAGGCACGAAGGGCACGCGTCAGGTGCGGGTGCGCGGTGCCGTCAAGCAAAATTTGCGTTCAGTTGCTTCCACGTCGATAATCCGGGCTGGCGTAAGGCGTTTGATGTTGAGGAAACGTCAATTGCGGAAAGCGGCGGGAGGTACGGCGCGGAACGGCGCCGTCGGGTGCGAACTGTTGGAGCGGCGGTTGTTATTATCGGACGTGCCGGGCGTCGGGGCGGCACATCCGATGTTTGTTGCGGCGCATCCCACGGTCAACGGAAGGCCGTTCAGTTCGAGCGTTCCGCCGGCATCGGCGACGACGCCGTCCCAGATGCGGCATTTTTATGGGGTCGACGCCGTCAACTTCGGCGGCATCACCGGCGACGGCCGCGGCGAAACCATCGCGATCGTCGACACCTTTGATGACCCCAACGCGTCGAGCGATCTCAAGAGTTTCGACGCTTTTTACGGCCTGCCGGCGCCGCCGAGCTTTTTGCAATATAACGAAAGCGGGCAACTGCTCCAGGAATCCGGCGGGACGGGTCTGGCGCCGGGCAAGGGCAGGAACGGGAACGGCTGGCAGGTCGAAGAGTCGCTGGACATCGAGTGGGCCCATGTCATCGCGCCGGCGGCGAAGATCGCACTGGTGGAGTGCAATTCCACGAGCTTCACCGATCTTTTTGCGGGCGTAACCGCTGCCGCCGGCATCACCAACGTCGTTTGCGTCTCGATGAGCTGGGGAAGCAACGGGGAGTTTTCCGGCGAGAACTCGAACGACAGCGGGTTTACCGCGTCCGGAATCACTTACCTGGCTGCCACCGGTGACAGCGGCGATGGCGGCACCAGCTATCCAGCCGCGTCTGTCAACGTGGTTGCAGTGGGGGGGACGTCGATTCACTTCGCTTCCGGCACGACGAACGGCAGCTACGGGAGTGAAACCGCGTGGAGCGGCACCGGGGGTGAGCTGAGCCCGTATGAGCCCAAGCCCAGCTATCAGAATGCGGTGCTGGGCGGTTCGGAGCGGGGGACGCCGGACGTTTCGATGGACGCCGATCCAAACACGGGCGTGGCCATTTACGACTCGTACGATTTTGGCGCCTCGACCCCGTGGGCGCAGTACGGCGGGACGAGTCTTTCGACGCCGATGTGGGCGGGGCTCGTCGCCATCGCGGATCAGGGACGCGCGGGCGCGAGCCTGGCGCCGCTGAGCGGGGCAAGCCAGACGCTGCCGGCCCTTTACTCGGCGTCGGCGACGAACTTTCATGACGTCACCAGTGGATCCAATGGGCCGGGGAATGTTGCGGGACCCGGATACGACACGGTGACCGGGATCGGCACGCCGAATGCGGCCACGCTGCTCAATGCGGTGTCGGGCGTGGCTGCCGGTTTCACACAGCTCGCCTTTACCGCGCCGCCGGCGGCAACGGTTGCCGGGGTGGCGATCGACAGCCCGACGGGAGTGCAGGTTGCCGTGCAGAACCAGTCGGGAATGACCATCGCGACCGATTCTTCGACGGTCACGCTGCAACTCAACGGCGGGACGTTCGCCGGCGGGGCGACCCAAGTGATGGCGACGGCGATGAATGGCGTGGCCACGTTCTCCGGCCTGGTGATCGACGCCGCCGGCAGTTACACCCTCACGGCCACCGACGGCATGCTGACGCCGCTGACTTCGGCTTCGTTCAGTGTTACCCCGGCTTCCTCCGGCGCGCTGGCTTTTGGCGTCGGACCGGGCGCGGCCACCGCCGGGAATGCAATCAGCCCGGCGGTGACCGTCGACGTGGAAGACGCCTTTGGAAATCTCGTCACGACCGACGGATCGACGGTGACGGTGACGCTCAGCGCCGGCACATTTTCAAATGGCCTGGCCACCGCGACGGCGCCTGCAATGGGCGGCGTGGCCACCTTTGGCGGGCTGGTGATCAACACCGCCGGCAGCTACACACTGATGGCTTCGGACGGCTCGCTCACAAACGTCGCTTCGGCCTCGTTCAACGTCGGCCCGGCCGGCTCCTCGATGCTGGTGTTTGCCGTTGGACCTGGAAACGGAACTACCGGCGCCGCGATCATCCCGACGGTTACCGTCGATGTGGAAGATGCCTTTGGAAATCTCGTCACCAACGATGGGTCGACGGTGACGCTGACGCTCAGCACCGGCACCTTCTCGACAAGCAGCGCCATCGCAACAGCGCTTGCGCAGAGCGGCGTCGCCGGTTTCAGCGGACTGACGATCAACAACGCCGGCAGTTATACCCTCACCGCCAGCGATGGAACGTTAATTCCTGCAAATTCGTCCAGCTTCACCGTCACACTCATCGACGCGATCAACTCAAGCAAGGCCAATACCACGACGCTGCGGCAAGACCCGGACGGGCAGCACATCGACTGGAGCAGCGGCAACGCTTTCGGAGCGATTCCTATCAATGATGTTAACGGCCTGACGGTCAACGGAGACGGCGGCAGTGACGTGATCGCGCTGAACTACACGAACGGCGACCCGCTTCCGAATTCGCTTCATCTCAACAGCAATGGCACTGGCACGCTCACCATTGATAATCTCCAGGGGGCCAATCCGCTTGCAGGTGTTACCCTGGATATTGGAAGCAGCATCGTGTACATCCACTACGGCAGTTCTGATCCGGTCGCCACGATCCTGAGCTATCTCCGGAGCGGCTATAACAACGGCGCCTGGAATGGAACGCCGACCAGCCTGACCGGTGTGATCACCTCGTCGGCGGCCCAGAACGAACCCACGCACAACACCACGATCGGCTACGCGGATTCTTCCGACGGACAGGGCTTCAACACCGTCCCGAATACGATCGAGCTGAAATACACGCTGTATGGCGACGATAGCCTCAATGGCCAGGTCGATAGCCTGGATCTTCAGGTGCTGCTGAGCAACCTGAACCGCGCGGGTGGATGGGATCAGGGCGATTTCAACTATGACGGCGTGGTGAACAGCGCTGATCTCCAGATGCTGCTCAATGGTCTGAACCACGGCCTTGCCACTCAGCCGGCGGCCGCCGCTGTTGGGGCCGCGACCACTTCCGAGCAGACGCCATCAAGTCCAATTCCCAAACCGATCGTGTCCGTTGTGCCGCCATCGAACAATCCCTCTCAGCCGCACGTTCACACTGCGCGACGTGTCATCAAGCACTGGTAACGCGACGCCAGAGATGAACGCCGACGGCGCTCACGGCCTGGAAGTGGTGGGTTGCGTCGTGGGGGCGACAAAGCCCTCCTCTTTCATCCGCTGACGCAGTTGTGCGATGGTGTCCTGACGTTTCTGGGCGAGAAACGCCTTGACGTCGGGGGGGACCTCCGATTCGCGAAGCATGACCTGCACACCGTTCCCGCTCTGGATGATCGCGACCACCGGATCGACGGATGCGGGCGTCGTGAGCGTGGGGTTGGGGTTCTGGTTCCAGACATAGACGCCGTCAGGGCGGACCGTGTAATCAAGCCCGGTGACGCCGCGGATTTCCTCCAGGGCCTGGCGGATGGTCGCGTTTTCCAGATCCAGGCGGATGCTGCGGTATTGCGGCGGGACCCGCTGAAAAGCGCCGGGCTCGATCTGAAAGGTGGCGCCGCTGGCGGCGGCAAACTGGTCGATGACCCCGGCAATGTCCGTTCCGTTAAAATGAGCCGTGATCGATTTGTCCAGCAGCATCCGGATTTGCTGCTGCTTGGGCACGACCACGATCTTGGTTCCCCACGGATACCACGTCGCGTCGCTCTCGCGGGCAAGGTCCTCGAGGAGGATGCTGAGGTTGGAATCGCGCGGGACGTTGACGGTTTTGTCGAGCTGGATGAAGCCGGCCTGCGGATCCGACGGATTTCCCGGGCGGATGTCCAGGGCGATGGACGGGGACTTTATCCCGGCCAGTTGCTTGTCAATTGACGTCAGGATCGCCTGGATGGTCATTGGGCTTTTTGCGCCGGCAAAACTGGTCGTGCGAAGCAGCTCGAGCGATTGAAGTTCGGAGATGGTGGCGCGGCGGCCCAATCGCGACAATGCCGGCATCGGCTTGACGGTGACCTCGAAGCGGCCCAGTTCCCAGAGCAAGCCGAGCTTGCGGCAGACGGCGGTAAGCGCTTCGCGCAACGTCTTGTTTTCGACCTTGATCTTGACGTTGGTCTGCTCGCCCCATGGGAGAAGGTCGTAGACGTCGTCGGTTGCCGCGATGCGAACGCCGGTCTTGTCCTCGATGCTGTGCAGGACCTGCGGCAGGACGCCGTCGAGCTTGAGGTTGACTTGCTTGTCCAGCGCCTCGTTGATGAGGGCGGAGGTCGTGTTGTCCTGCTTCTGTTGCGCCGAGATCACGCTGGCGAGCAAGCAAAGGATAAGAAGGACGCGCATGTAAACTCCGGGCACGAGAATCCACAAAAGGTAGCACCATCGTGCAGAACAAACCATGGAATGGACCCCTGAAAGTAAGACCCGCCGGTGCAGGATTTGTCAGTGGCGGCCAGAAGAATTGACGCATCGCGCCGCACGGCTTGACGGGACACTCACCTGCCCGTTTTAATGTCCGCCCCGGCTACAGGGAAGTTGAGTGCCAGCAATGCTCCAAAAACCAATCGTTGCATGGATCAGTCTGATGTGTCTCGCCGTTGGGCAGGGATGCTCGCTACACGGGCCTTCGGGCGGCGGTGGACAGGCGCGCTGGGACGGACAACGGCATGTCGACCCGCACGACGTGCTGCTCCCGCCCGGCTACAAGATCGAGATGGTCGCCCAGGGGTTGAACTTCCCGACCGGCGTCACCTTTGACGATCAAGGCCGCGTCTACGTGACCGAATCGGGCTACAGCTATGGGGAGACCTGGACGGACCCCCGGCTGGTTCGGATCGATGCGCCGGACCTGATCAACGTCATCGCCCGCGGGAGCAATGGGCCTTGGACCGGCGCGACGTGGCACGACGGGTTTTTCTATGTTGCCGAGGGCGGGGAGGCTCGGGGCGGGCGGATCCTCAAGGTCTCACCTGCCGGTGATGTCACCGCGCTTGTGGAGGGTTTGCCAAGCACGGGGGACCATCACACGAACTGTCCGCTGGTCGGTCAGGACGGGTACGTTTATTTCGGCCAGGGGACGGCCACGAACAGCGGCGTTGTCGGTGTCGACAATTACCAGTTCGGGTGGCTGCGCCGCAATCCCCAGTTCCACGATACGCCCGCGCAGGACGTCATGCTGGCGGGGGTGAATTATGAATCGCACGATCCGTTCACGCCCGAGCCTCCGCTGAAGTGGTATCAGGAGCTGCCGTTCATGGAGCCCAAGCCGCGGCTGGTTTTGACCGGGGCTTATTCATCCTTTGGGACGCCGACCCGGCCGGGCCAGGTCGTGAAAGGCCGGGTTCCGTTCACCGGCGGAATCATGCGGGTTCCGGTCGACGGCGGGAAGCCGGAAATGGTCGCCTGGGGTCTGCGCAATCCGTTCGGGCTGGCCTTCGCGCCGGATGGAAAGCTGTATGCCACCGAGAACCAGTTCGACGTCCGCGGAAGCCGCCCGGTCTGGGGCACTGGCGATCTGTTGTGGGAGATTGTCCCGGGGACCTGGTACGGGTGGCCCGATTATTTTGCCGGGCAACGCGTCGACAGCGCGGGTCGATTTACGGCTCCTAACGCACCGGCGCCACGGCGCCTGTTGGCAAAAAACCCCAATCCTCCGCCGCGTCCGGTGGCCAAATTTGGCGCTCACGCCTCTGCCGACGGGTTGGATTTCTCGCGTAGCGAATCGTTCGGCTATGTAGGCGAGGCGTTCGTGGCCGAGTTCGGCGATATGGCGCCGGTTTCGGGATCGGTGCGGGACCCGGTGGGTTTCCGAATCGATCGCGTGGAGCTGCAAGGCGGCATCGATCATCCGTTTGCCGTCAACCGCGGGCGCGAGGATGCCCCGGCGTCCAAGACTGGAGGCGGTGGTTTGGAACGGCCGATCGCCGCCCGTTTCGATCCCTCTGGAAAGGCCCTGTACGTGGTCGATTTTGGGGTCATGCTGACCGACGCCAACGGCGCCCATCCCGCCGAGAACTCCGGCGTCCTCTGGAAAATTACTCGGGAGGGCCGATGAGAGTGGTGCCCGGCGCTGTCGTAGCGGTGATGTTGTCGGCCCTCGTCGAGGGGTGTGGCAGCCAGTCCGCGCGTCCTCCCAACGAGATTTCGACCACGAAGCTCCGCTCGGACCCCCGGCTCGCCGAAGGCCAGCGTACTTTCATGCAGTATTGCAATCAGTGTCACGTCACGGGCGGCGGTGGAGTCGGTCCTTCGCTCAACGACAAATGGATGCCGTCATTCTTCATCCGGCTCAAAGTTCGGCACGGCATCGGCAGCATGCCGCATTTCTCCGATCGCGTGGTCAGCGACGCGCAGCTCGATGACGTCATTGGATATGTGGGATACCTGCATCAGCATCCCCGCGAGCCGCGGCCGTAGCCGGCATGACCAGCCAAAACCACGCCGACGAGACCGCCGACATGGGGCAAGAATAACATGGTTGAGCCGAACGAAATCCCGCTATCCGCGCTTGCGCATAACGACCCATACGACGATCAACGCAATGAGGGCAACCAGCGCGATAAGCTGGAAGGTAGTGAGGCCGAGAAACGCGATCATATTCGTCATCCTAAAAGAGGAGAGAAAGTTCCCAAAACTTCCGCTTCAAATGTAACAGACGACCGCCAGCGCTGTCATCTGCAATTCTGACCTAATTTGCGATGTCGGCAACGAGTTACGCTCCCTGCATATTTAACGCTCCATATAGAAAGTCGCAAGTCTTGCGGGATTATTGCCACTGTCGCGGGTCCATTTCACCAGCGTCGGGCCTGGGATGCGACCTTCATTGGCAGACCGAAGAGATCAATAAACCCGCGAGCGGCGGTAACGTCATAACCCTCCATGCTGAAGCTGGCAAGTTGCGGGTCATAGAGCGTGTGCGGGCTGGTAGCGCTCACGGCCTGGGCCCGGCCCTTGAACAGGCGGACCTTGGCCGCACCGCTAACCGCGGCGTTGGCGTGGTCGACGAACGCCTGCAATCCTTCCCGCAGCGGGTGGAACCACTGGCCGTTGTACACGAGCTCGGCATACCTGAGAGCGACGTGCTGCTTATAGTGCAGGGTGTCGCGTTCGATGCAGAGCTGCTCGAGCGCTTTGTGGGCCTCGTATAGAATCGTTCCTCCCGGCGTCTCGTAGACGCCGCGGCTTTTCATTCCGACCAGGCGGTTCTCGACGAGCAGAGAAATTCCGACCCCGTGACGTCCGCCGATCCTGTTCAACTCAGCGATCAGCTCGTGAGGCGCCAGGGCACGGCCATTTACCGTGGTCGGTGTGCCGGCCTCAAAGCCAACTTCGACGACCTCGCTCTCGGCGGGCGCCGTCTCCGGTGGAACCGTCATGGTCAGGCACTTTTTCCAGTTGGGCTCTTTCTCGGGGTGCTCGATCTCCGCGCCCTCGTGACTGATGTGCCAGAGGTTCCGGTCCTGGCTGTAGATCTTTTCCTTGCTGACGGGGATGGGAACGTTGTGCCGGGCGGCATATTCCACGGCGCTTTCCCGGTCGCGCAGCTCGAAGCCCGGGTCTTTCCAGGGGGCGATGATTTTCAGGTCGGGCGCCAGGGCCATGTAGGTGAGCTCGAAACGCACCTGATCGTTGCCCTTACCGGTGGCGCCGTGGCCGACGGCATCGGCGTTGGTTTGCCGGGCGACCTCGACCTGTTTGGCGGCGATGAGCGGTCGGGCAATACTGGTGCCCAGCAGGTAGTCCTGCTCGTACACCGCATGCGCCCGCAGCATCGGGAAGCAGTATTTCTCGGCAAACTCCCGCCGGAGGTCCATCACGACGACTTCATCAGCGCCGCTCTTGTACGCCTTTTCCTCGATACCCTTCAGCTCATCTCCCTGGCCGAGCTCGGCGGCGAAGGCCACCAGCTTCACCCCCGGATAGCGTTCCTTGAGCCACGGCAGGATCACGCTCGTGTCCAGGCCGCCGCTGTATGCCAGCACGATCTTCTTGGGCTTGTATTCGGCCATCGTTCACTCCGGATGATTGCCCGCGAAAGTATAGCGGACGGGCGGCTTGAGGGTCATGTGGCCGGCCGGTCGCCCAGATAGCTCGAGTCGTCATCGATGACGTCAGGCGCCACGACGGAGGGATTGGCTTCCTTCAACAAGACGTGTTTGGACAACTCCAGCCGCATGATTGCCTGCTCCATGTCCGGCGGGCGTTTGCGCGGGTTGGTCGAGATGCACTCCATCACCAGGTTCGAGAGCGGCAGGGGGATCTTCGGATTGAGGTCTTGCGGGCTCTGAATGAGCGTATCCAGAAGGAATCCGTATTTTCCACCCCGGCTGACGGTGTACTGGGTGGGAATCGGTTTTCCCGTGAGCGCCCAGTAGATGGTCGCGCCCAGATTGTAAATGTCGGTTTGCACGGTGATGGGGCGCCTCTCCACCTGCTCGGGCGCGATATAGTCGGGCGTCCCCTGGATGCGCTCCTTGGTCATCCCGATCTTCGTGCTCTGCCCGAAGTCGATCACTTTCACGTCGCCCTTGGCGTTGCGAAGAATGTTGTTCGGCTTGATGTCACAATGGACATAGCCGAGCATGTGCATCGCCTTGAGCCCCTCGGCGGTCTGGATGAACATATCCACGGTTTCGACCAGGCCGCTGGGCGGCCGCACATCCAGCGGCTTACCGTCAAACAGCTCCATCACCAGAAACGCTTCGATCTTGCGAAGCAGGAACGTCTTGTTGATCTTCAGCTCGAAGCTCTTTCGCAGGTTCGGATGGGTGAACAGCCGGCTGACCTCGTACTCGTTTTCCATCTGCTCGATGAAACGGATGTCCTTCTCCTTGCGGCGCACAACGTGCTTGAGCGCATACAAACGACCGGTGCCGGGGTCGCGAACCGAGTAGATGATGCTACCGGCCCCTTCGCCCAGTCGCTCAACGATGTCGTAGTGAAGAAGTTGTTGGGCCATGAATCAGCGTCCACCAGGAGAGTCGCCCCCTCCGATCCGGCTGGTGGGAGCCGGACAGGACGGATCCTTGCGGCGAATGAAATCGAAATTATGCGATGGATCGCAGGTCCGGCGCGGGGGGAAACACCTCGAATCGTCGGCATCGCGGCGAAAGCGCGTGTCAGAGCCCTACACCTCGACCCGGTTCCCAAACGCCGGACCGGCAGTGCCCGTGACACACCTGACCATGGCGTAAGGTAGGGCAAGTCACCGGGATTATCAAGAAGAACTCGCCCTAAAGGTTTCGCTGCGCGCTATCGCCGGTGGTGTCGAGTTTTCGGGTGTGGTTTTGGCGGTTTCGACAAGTGCACGAGCGTCTTGACGGTGTGACCCGTGGTTGTTGACTTCGTTGTTTCTTCCGTGGTGGTGGATGTTGTCGGCGTTTGCGAGATCGGCGATTGCACCGTGGTCGCGATTGCCGATGTCGGGGGAGCGGGCGCTTGCATGGCGGCAGAAGTCGCAGGTGCCGCCTGGTTGCCCAACTGGGTGTTCAACGTGAACAACTCGATCTGGAGATCAGAACTATTCACCTGGCTGTCGTAATTGAAGTCGCCCTGGTCCCAGACGCCGGGCTTGTTCAGGCCGAACAGCACGATCTGGAGATCGGTGCTGTTGACCTGGCGGTCGAGATTGGCGTCGCCGTAGAGGGTATAGGTGAGCTCGATGGTGTTGGCCAGATTATTGACGCCGTTTCCGTCAGCTGAGTCGGCATAGCCGATGGCGGTATTCTGCTTGGGGGCGGCGGCGGCGTTGGCCGAGGTAATCACACCGGCGGCGTTGGTGCCGGTCCAAGTCCCGCCGTTGTAACCGTTCTTGAGGTAGCCCGTGATCAGCGACAGGGGGTCGGGCCCGGCACCGTAGTTAATGAACAGGGTGCTGCGCTCGATGTCCACGGTCGTCCCGGCCAGCGGGGCGGTCCCCTGGAGGTTATTGATCGTGAAGATCCCGATGCCGCTGTTGAGGTGCATGATGTTGGGCAGCGGGTTGCCGTTGGTATAGACGAGGTTGATGGTGTCGTTGCCGCCGTTGCCGTTGATGGTCAGACCGTTGGGATCGTTGATCGGCAAGGTTCCGCTCGCACTCCCCATGGTCCAATCGATGTTGGGGACGCTTGGGTCCTGGGTGAGCGTGATGTTGTCGTTGCCGGTCGTCCCGTTGATCGTATCCGCGACGGCTGAGATGACATAGGTCTGGCCGGTGAAATTGCCGATGCCGTTGCCGAGCAGTAGTGTGGCGGTGGTGGTCAGGTTCGACGGTCCGCCGTTGAAAACGACATCAGGCTTGCCATCCCCGTTGAAATCGCCGACTGCTGACATGGTGGGGTAGGAGCCAGCCGCGCTGTATTGCTCCGGCAGGAAGGTTCCGTTTCCGTTACCCAAAAGCACACCCAGCGCGCCGCCGGCTCCGATCGACGACGGATTCGCCACGATCAGATCTGGAATGCCGTCTCCATTGAGATCGCTGACGGCGATCGAGTCTGGAAACGAGTTTGTGTTGATACGAATCGGGGCTTTGAATGAGCCGTCCCCGTTGCCCAGCAGAACGCTGATTGCGTGATAAATCGTGTTGGCGACGATGACGTCGAGGTTGCCGTCGCCGTTCAAATCGGCCGTGGTGACGTAGTAGGGGCCGGCGCCCGCGGAAAACGTGTGCTGGGGCTGGAAAGAGCCGTCTCCGTTTCCGAGCAGTACGCTGATTCCCGTTGAGTTCCCGTTGGCCACGATCAGGTCCGGAATTCCATCGCCGTTCAGGTCCGCGATCGCGACGGAGCGCGGCGAGGCGCCAACCGTAGGGTTCTGCTGTGCCTGTAGGGTTCCATCGCCGTTCCCTAATAACACGCTGATGTTATTGCTTTCGGTATTGGTTGCGACCACGTCGAGCTTGCCATCCCCGTTCAAGTCTGCTACGGCGACGGATGAGGGGAACATTCTTGCCGCAAAGGTGGCTTCAGAGCCGAACGAGCCATTTCCATTGCCCAGCAGGATGCCGACGCTTCCAGAGGGATACTGACGTTCGTTGGCGACGATGAGGTCGGGTTTGCCGTCGCCGTTCATGTCCGCGACGGCGATCGCATAGGCGGTGTTGACTCCGGTGGAAACGGTTTGCGTCGCCTGGAACGTTCCGTTCCCGTTTCCCAGCATAACGCCAATGGTGTTGCCGGTCGCCTCAATGAGGTCGGGGATCCCGTCGCCGTTCACGTCTGCAACGGCAATGGCCGTCGCCTGCGGTCCGGGGCCAATGGACACCGGAGGTTGAAATGAGCCAGCCGTCCCAGAACTGCTTTGCAACGGGTTGCCCACGAGGTCGTGGATGGTGCCATTGTCGACGAGGTTCAACCACAGATTGCCGACCCCGGTGATTCCGTTAATCATCACGGAATAGGCCGCGCCGCTGCCGGAGACGAGGATGGGGCCCGCTACGGCGACGGTGCCAGTCGAGTTGACGACAAATGCGGTGGCATCCACACCCGTCACAGGCTTGTTGAAGGTGACGGTGTAGGTCACGCTGCCATCGCCGGCAGTCGTTCCCGCGGGGTTGGTCCGGGCGATCGACTGGACCGTCGGAAACGTCTGAAGAATCGAGTAGTTCTGTCCGACGAAACTGCCGTTCCCGATTCCGGTGCCGCCCAGGGGAACGCTGGTTGCATTCACGATCGTATCGTTGTCGACCAGTTCCAACTGGAGGTCCCCGTTGCCACGAACGCCGCTGACGTTAACGGTGTAGGCACTGCCGCTGCCGGAGACGGCCACCGGCGCGGTGAATGCGACCGTCCCGTCGGAGATGACCTTGAAGTCACTGGGGGCGACGCCGGTCACCGACTGATTGAAGGTGACGTTAAAACCGACCGTCGACAAGTTGGTGATCGGCGTCCCGGTGCGGGTGATCGAGACGACCGCAGGAGCGGTTCCCGACAGCAATCGGCGTTGCTCGAGCCGTTCCACCGAAATCGGACAACCCGCTTTTCGCCCGGAAGCGCGGCGCGCAGGCGCGCGATTCAACAAATCCTGGCTTGCACCACGGGCGACCGCTTCAATCCATCTGGCAAATTGCATAAACCCTCCGCACGGAAATCGATTCGTGTAGGCACGAGCACTCGGGTCGACGCCCGCCCCCGCGGGCGGCACGACCGGCTGCGACAGACCCGCCAATTCTAACTCCAAGTGGCAAATTGAATCAATAAATACTTTGGCAAATCCGGATAAACCCGTAGTGATTGCCTGCTACCGGTAAAGCTGGGGGACTGATCGCGGCCGTATGGCAAATGAGCCGGAAGCGGCTGCGCCGCGATCACACGCCTATGACGTATACTTCCCCAAAAATGCCCGGAGCGCCCGGAATCCCAATGACTCAGAAGATCGGAATCATCCAGACGCGTGGCATCGGCGACATCATCATCGCATTGCCGATAGCAGATTCTTTCCTCGAACAAGGCCATGACGTCTGTTGGCCCATCGATCAGCACTACTTGGAGATGTTCCAGCGAGTCAAACCGGAGGTGCAGTTCGTCGGCGTGGAGAGAAATGACGACTATTTCCTGCCGGCCCCACAACGGATTCTCAGCCAGCTTGGATGTACGCGGACGCTGGTGCTCTACAGCTATCTCAACCCTGCCAGCGGGAGCGGCTATGACAACATCCCGCTGGCCCGCTACTTCAAATTCGACGAGTACAAGTATGCCACGGCCAACGTTCCCTTTGAGCGCAAATGGCATCTGCGCCTCCAGCGCGACATGGACCGCGAGCTGGCGCTTCATCGCAAGCTCGGGATCACCGGGAAGTACATCTGCCGGCACTTGCTTTCCACGCGGCCGCAGCTCGATGCGACGCTGATGCAGCAGTGGGCCGAGCAGTACCAGATCGTCGACATCACGCCGATCACCGACAATGTGTTCGACTGGATCTACACGCTGGAGCATGCCGAGAAGCTGCTGCTGGTGGACAGTTGTTTTGCCAACCTTGTCGAGCAGTTGAACTTGCCGGTGGAGAAATATCTGGTTCTGCGGACGCCGGGGTTTTGGACGCCGGTCTTTCGCAACGACTGGAATTTTCTGCTCCCGCGGGCGGAGAAGGCGCCAGCCGCGACGCGCGGAAGCGTGCCGAAATCAAACGGCGAATCGGATCTCTACTCTCGCGCGATGACGGCGTATCAGGCCGGCGATCGCGCCCAATCGGAGCGGCTGTGCCGCCTGTTGCTCCGCGAAAGTCCCGGAAGTGCTGAAGCGCGTTACCTGCTGGGCGTTTTGGCGCTGGACGCGGGAAATGCCCAGGAGGCGACGGGGCGCTTCGAGGAGGCGGTCGCAGCGGCGCCGCAGACAGCCTCATACCATCATGCGCTGGGCGAGGCTTACAACGCGATGCGTCGCGGGGATGACGCGGTCAGCGCATACCAGCGCGCCCTGGAGCTGGATCCGAAGCTGGCCGCGGCCCACAACGCGCTGGGGCAGGTGCTGCTCGACCGGGGTGACGCGTCCGCTGCCGCCAACCGCTTCCGGGCCGCACTGGCGGTCCGCGCCGATTACGACCGTGCTCACATGAACCTGGGCAGGGCACTGCACGTTCAGGGCGATCTGCCTCAAGCGCAGGCGAGTTTCATGGAGGCCGTTCGAATCAATCCCAAGTACGCCACCGCCCACAACAATCTCGGCGCCGTCCTCCAGGCGCGCGGGCAGATCGACGAGGCGTCAAAACATTTTCGCGAGGCGCTCTCGTTACAGCCGGCATATCCCGAAGCGCATTTCAATCTGGGCGGCGCGCTGATGGCGCGGGGCGAATCGCTCGCCGCCGCCGAACAGTTTCAGGAGGCCATTCGGCTGCGGCCGAACTATGCCAGGGCGCACGTGCAGATGGCCCACGCCCTCTTCGATCTGGGCCAGGTCGCGGCGGCGGTCGAACGGTTCAAACAGGCGCTGGCGCTGGCGCCGGATGATTTTGCCGCACAGATGCGATTGGGGGAGGGGCTCCGGTTGCTGGGACGACTGGAGGAGGCCCAGAAGCTTTTCGAGCAGGCGCTGCGCTCACGTCCCGATTCAGCCGAGTGCTTCGCCCGGCGATTCCAGGTGCGGCAGGAACTTTGCGACTGGCAGGGCCGCGACGCCGAGGTCCAGCGCCTGGGGGCGGATGCTCAACGGGAAATGGAAGGAGGCAAGGCCACGTCGGTCTATCCACTTTCGGCGCTGGCGCTGCCGTGGTCGCCGGAACGACAGCTTGCGATTGCGCGCAGCCATGCCCGGGAGTTCGAGCGGGCCGCGGCGCGCGTCGGGCCGCGAGCGACAAAGCCGGCCCGGCATTCCGGACGGATCAAAGTTGCCTATCTCTCGCGGGACTTTTACGATCATCCGGTGGGGCACCTGATCTACCGCCTGTTTGACCTTCATGACCGCGGCAAGTTCGAGGTCCACGCGTACTCGTTCGGTCCGAATGACGGCAGCATCTATCGCAAGCGCATTGAGAGCAATTGCGAGCATTTCCATGACGTGCAGGCGATGTCGCTGGCGCAGCTCGACCGGCAAATCCGCCGGGATGGGATACAGATCCTGGTCGATCTCATGGCGTATACCGGCTTGGCCCGGACGGCGGCGCTGGCGCTGCGTCCGGCGCCGATTCAGGTGAGCTGGCTGGGGTATGCCGGGACGATGGGCGCGGATTTTATCGATTACATCGTCGGGGACGCGCTGGTAACGCCGGCCAGGTTTGCCGACGGATATTCCGAGCGAATCGTGCGACTCCCGCACACCTACATGATCACCGACGCCACCCAGGAGATCTCACCGGCAGCAACGCGCGCCGCCCACGGGCTGCCCGCCGAGGCGATCGTCTTCTGCTGTTTCAACAATGCCGGAAAGCTGGAGCCGTCGATTTTCGACGCGTGGATGCGGATTTTGAGCCGAGTTCCACAAAGCGTGCTCTGGCTGGGAGTCCGGCAGGGCACGGCGCAGGCCAATCTGCGTCGCGAGGCGGCTGGCAGGGGAGTCGATGGCGGCCGGCTGATTTTTGCCGGGCATGTTCCATCCAAGGCCGACCACTTGGCCCGACTGCGTCTTGCCGATCTGTTTCTGGACACGCACTACTACAACGCGCACGCAACCTCGGCCGATGCACTGTCGGCGGGGCTGCCGATTCTGACTTTTCCGGGCGAGACGTTCGCGTCGCGCGTCGCCGCCAGCGTGCTCACGGCCGCGGGAGTTCCCGAATTGATCGTGCCGGACCTGGCGACCTACGAAAGCCGGGCGGTCGAGCTGGCAACCAACCCGGCGGAGCTTCAGCAGCTCCGGGACATACTTCGGCAAGGGAGGGCGACGACGCCGCTGTTCGACACGCCCCGATTCGCGCGTAACCTGGAGAAGGCCTATCAGGCGATGTGGCAAATCCACGCCTCCGGACGACCCCCGCAGGCGATCGACGTGCAGGAGTAATCCCGGATGGAACCGTTGCTCAGGCTCGATGCAATTTCAAAGTCATTTGCCGGCGTGCACGCGCTGAAGGATGTGTCCTTCGAGCTTCAGGCCGGCGAAGTGCATGGGCTGATCGGCGAGAACGGGGCGGGCAAATCGACTTTGGTGAAGGTGATTACTGGAGCGCATGAGCCGGACTCTGGGACGATGCAAGTCGCAGGACAGATCGTTGCGCGAAATGATCCGGGCCTATCGCGGGCTTTGGGGATCGCGGCAATCTATCAACAGCCGGCGCTGTTTGCCGACTTGATGGTCGCGGAGAACATCGCGCTGCGTCTGGAGCGGGGGAGCGGCTGGCGTTTGCTTAGGTGGCGCCAGCGCCGCCGCAACGCAGCGATCCTCTTGGAGCGGGTGGGGTGCGACATTTCTCCCGACGCGCAGGTGCGCTCTCTGTCGATGCCGCAGCAACAACTCGTGGAAATCGCGGCGGCGCTGGGCAGCAACGCGCGGATATTGATCCTCGACGAACCGACCGCTTCCCTGAGCGACCGCGAGGTCGAGAATCTGTTTCGCGTGATCCGGTCGCTCCGCGAGCGGGGTGTCGGGATGATCTATATCTCGCACCGGCTTGAGGAGCTCGAGAAGATCGCCGATCGCGTCACCATTTTGCGCGACGGGCGTTACGTGGCGACCCGCTCGATTGCCCAGGTCAGCCGGGCTGAATTGATCCGCCTGATGGTGGGGCGGGAGTTGTCGGCGGTCTTTCCCAAAATCTCAGTCACGCCGGGCGAGACGTTGCTGGAGACGCATCAATTGATTTGCCACGAATCGGGGATCAGCGAGGTGAGCCTGAGCGTGCGGGCGGGCGAGATCCTCGGGCTGGCGGGGCTGGTGGGATCGGGACGAACCGAGCTGGCGCGAGTGCTGTTCGGTCTGACGCCCGCGGACGCTGGAGATATCCACGTGCGCGGCAAGGCGGTCGCAATCGATTCGCCGGGCCGCGCGATCGAGTTGGGAATCGCCTATGTGCCCGAGGACCGCCGCAGGCACGGCGTGATCCTCGACATGCCGATTACAGCCAACGCAACGTTGGCGGTGTTGCGCAAGGTCTCCACTGGCGGCCTGATCGATTTCACCCGCGAGCATGCGATCGCGGCGTCGTTTGTGGAAAAACTCGCGATCAAATCCCAATCGCTGCAATCTCCCGTCAGTACGCTGTCGGGGGGAAATCAACAGAAGGTGGCGCTGGCCCGCTGGCTGGCGACGGAGCCCTCGGTCCTGATCCTCGACGAGCCTACGCAGGGCGTCGACGTTGGCGCCAAGGCCGAAATACACAAGCTCATGGGCGAGCTAACCGCACGGGGGCTGGCCATCATCATGATCTCCTCGGAGCTGCCGGAGATTCTGGGCATGAGCGACCGGATTGCCGTCATGCATGCGGGTAGGGTGGCGGGAATCCTGGAGCGCGAGCAAGCGACGCAGGAGAAAGTGCTCGAACTGGCTCTCGGACACGCGGAGAGGGCGACGGCCGCGGCATGACCACTTTTTTTCCGCAGCTCATCGCGCCACGCGCTCAGGGAGAGGGCTTTGTGTGGCGCTACCGACGCGAGCTCTCGGTCCTGCTGGTGTACCTGTTGCTGTTGGGTGTGCTGGCGATCCTCCGGCCCGATTTTTACCGCGCGCAGTTCCGCGCCACGTGGGTCAGCTCGGCGCCGGTGCTGGTGGCGGCGGTGGGAATGACGCTGGTGATCCTCGCCCGGCAGATCGACATCTCGATCGGCTCGCAGTTTTCCGTGTGCGGCGTCGTGGCGGGCCTGGTCGTCGCCGCGGGCGCGCCGGTCTGGGTTGCGGCGGTGGGTGCTATCGTCATCGGCGCCGCCATGGGGGCGGCCAACGGCGCCCTGGTCGCGTGGCTGAAGCTCCCGTCGATCGTCGTGACGCTTGCGACCATGGTGATTCTGCGTGGCGCACTGCTCTGGCAGAGCCAGGGGGCGGCGGTGCGCCTGCCCGATCGCTTCCAATGGTTCGGGTTTTCCCAGCGAGGGGGAGAGACGGTGATTTTGCTGATCGCGCTGCTCGTGCTGGCCGTCTTCGCGTGCGGCATGCGCTGGATCGCGATGGGGCGAAGCGTCTACGCCGTCGGAGCGGACGAGGAAGCCGCCCGCCTTTCGGGAATTCATCCGAAGCGCGTGATCTTCGCGGTCTTCGTCCTGATGGGCGCGCTGACCGGCCTGGCGGCGCTGCTCAACACCGCCCGCTTCGTCATGGTTTATCCCAACGCCGGTGAGGGCCTCGAGCTCCAGGTGATCGCGGCGGTCGTCGTTGGCGGGACCGCCATCTCCGGCGGCCGCGGAACTTTGCTCGGTACGCTCGTCGGTGTCGCCCTGCTGGGCACCATCGGCTCCTTCCTCCTTTTCCTCCACACCCAGCCGCAGTGGGAGAAGGCCGTGCAGGGGATCATTATCCTGATCGCGGTGGCGTCGGATGCGGTGTATCGGCGAGGCTCCCGAGCCAAGCAGGGGTGATGTTCGATCAGAGCGTGACCGTGCCTTGCCCCCTCTCCCCCTCCGGGAGAGGGGGAGAAACGCAACTTTACATCTTCGGTTCTCGCCCGTAGGTAAAGTAGAGTGGGACCATCCGAGGGCGCACTTCCGGCTATTTCGCCGCCAATCCGGCGGTTGCAGCCGCAGCAGCTCGTGTTGGCCGCGCTGGTGGCCCTGGAGCTGATCGTTTTCTCCGTCACCGGCACCCACTTCGCCACTGCACAAAACTTCCTTCAAATCGCCCGCCTCAGTGTCGAGCTGGGATTGCTGGCGCTGGCGGAGACGGCGGTGATCCTCGCGGGTGGGATCGATCTCTCGGTCGGTTCGCTGATGGGGCTCTGCGCCGTGCTCTTTGGAAAAATGTGGCGGGATACCGGGATGCCGCCCTGGGCGGCGGCGGGGGCGACGGTCGCGGTCGGTGCGCTGGCGGGGTCGATCAAT
This sequence comes from Tepidisphaeraceae bacterium, assembly GCA_035483795.1. Taxonomy (GTDB): domain Bacteria; phylum Planctomycetota; class Phycisphaerae; order Tepidisphaerales; family Tepidisphaeraceae; genus DASXMX01. The sequence continues at coordinate 29,087 of DATHPP010000249.1, forward strand.
GCCCTGCTCATCACCAAGCCGCGAATCCCGCCGCTCATCGTGACGCTGGGGACGTTCTCGCTGTTCCGCGGCGTCGCCGAGGGAATGACCGGCGGCGTCGACAACTTTACCAACTTCCCTGCAAGCTTCCTGTTCCTCGGGCAGGGATCGATCGGGCGGGTGCCGACGCAAGTTCCGATCCTGATCGTCGCGGCGATCTTCTTCTGGCTGCTGGTGCACCGCTCGATCCTCGGCCGGGCGCTCTCCGCCATCGGCTACAACGAAGAGGGCGCGCGCTATGCCGGAATTCCAGTGGAGCGGTACGTGGGATCGACCTACGTGCTCTCGGGGATCTGTGCCGGACTGGCGGCGGTGATCTACGTGTCGCGCATCGGCCAGGCCAAGGCAGACGCGGGGCTCGGTTACGAGCTGGCCGCGATTACCGCCGTGGTGCTGGGCGGGACCTCCATTTTCGGCGGCCGGGCCAGCGCCGGCGGCACGATTCTCGGGCTGTTTGCGATTACCATCTTGCAGAACGGCTTGATCCTGTCCGGACAACCCGCGGAGTTGGCCGGCGTTCTGACCGGCGCGCTGCTGCTGGCGGCGATCTGCCTCGACTGGCGGGCGCTCCCGATCAAGGCTGAAGCCCCCGTCGCCGGTGGGGGCCGCGCGGAGGAATTCGAGATGAAGAACGCTCAGTTGGCGGTGCTGTGCTTCGTCATCCTGGCGGCGGCTCTCATCGTCGCCGCCAGCAACTTCTGGCTCGTCAATTCCATCCGGCAGGATGCTGCTTCCCGCCCGCGCGCCGCATCTCCAGTCGATGACACTAAACCGCAAATCACAGTCGCGATGATGCCCAAGAGCAAGGGCAACGCCTACTTCATCGCCTGCCAGAAGGGCGCGCAGGAGGCCGCCCAGACGCTGCACGTCAACCTGCTCTGGGACGGCCCGACCGATCCCGACCCGGCCAAGCAAAATGAGATGGTCGAGACCTGGATCACCCGCGGCGTCGACGTCATCGCCGTCGCCGTCGAGAACCGCGACGCGATCTCGACTGCCTTGCGCAAGGCCCGTTCGCAGGGGATCAAAGTTCTGACGTGGGATTCCGACGCCGCGCCAGATGCGCGGGACTTTTTTGTGAACCAGGCGACCCCGCAGGGCATCGGCTATACCCTGATGGACAACGCCGCCAAAGTGCTCGGCGGCAAGGGGGATTTTGCGATCATCACCGCGTCGCTCACCGCCGCCAACATGAACGAGTGGCGCAAGAACATCGAAGATCGCCTGCGCGAGAAATACCCGGATATCCACCTGATCGTCACCGAGCCTTGCGACGACAAGCAGCAGGTCGCCTTCGATAAGGCGGTCGCGATCATGAACGCACACCCCCAGGTAAAGCTGATCATGGCGATCTGCTCGCCCGCCGTGCCGGGAGCGGCGGAGGCGGTCAAGCAATCGGGCCGCAACGACGTCAAGGTGCTCGGGCTCGGACTGCCCAACGACAACAAGCGATACGTCCACGGCGGGATCACCGACGACATCGTCCTCTGGAACACGATGGACCTGGGATATCTGACGGTCTGGGCCGCCAGTGACCTGAAGAACGGAAAACTCAAGCCCGGCGATACTTCCATTCAAGCCGGGCGCCTTGGAACGCTGGAAGTGAAGGGCGACAACATTCTGCTCGGCAAGCCGTTCACGTTCACCAAAGACAACATCGATCAGTTCGACTTCTGACAAACGGGGGCTCGCTGGAGGAATCGCCATGCGAACAGCTTCCTTGATCGTCGCGGGGTTGGTTGGAGTGTTGACGATGCCGATGACGACGCGTGCCGCCGGGGATCAGGGGGCGATCAAGCCAGCGAATCTGCGGTGCGAACATCTGGTCGATCCTGTGGGCGTCGACCTGAAGAACCCGCGATTGAGCTGGATCGTGGAGTCAGGTGAGCGCAATCAAAGGCAGTCGGCGTATCAGATCCTCGTTGCCTCCAGCGAAGCAGATCTCCAGCAGGATCGCGGCAACCTCTGGGACAGCGGCAAAATCCAAAGCAACCAGACGATCGACATTGTCTACGCGGGCAAGCCGCTGACCGTGGACCAGCGTTGCTTCTGGAAAGTCCGCGTGTGGGACCGCGACGGCAAACCTTCCGATTGGAGTCAACCCGCCAGATGGACCGTCGGATTGAGCAACGACGACTGGAGCAAGTCCCTGTGGATCGGCTTCGACAAGACGCACCAGACGGCCCTCGAGGATGCGCCGCTCGATGGCGCTTCGTGGATCTGGTTGGGCGGGAGTAGGAACAGGGCGCCGGCGGGCGCTCGACGCTTTGCCTCATCTTTCACGATCCCAGACGGCTCGAAGGTGAAAACAGCGACATTGTGCGCCACCGCACGCGATTCCTACGCGCTGAGAATCAATGGGAAGGAAGCCGCCCGGACCATGCCCCCGGCAGATTGGAAACGGCCGACCGTCGTCGACGTCGCGAACTTCGTGCACGAAGGCGAGAACGAGCTGGTTGCCGATGTCCGGCACGGCGCCGCCGGGCCGGCGGGATTGATCGCGAAACTGGTTGTCCAGCTCCAGGACGGAAAATCAGTGACGCTCGTGACGGACCAGAAGGTGCGCGCCGGGCAGCCCGGCGCGGACGGCGCGGAGCCCGCCAAATGGTCGGCGGCGAAAGTGCTGGGGACCTATGGCGAGGCGCCGTGGGGAAAGCTGAAAACGGACGTACCGGTTCTGCCGCCGCCGAGTTATCTGCGATCGGAGTTCGACGTTTCCAAGCCCGTCCGCTCGGCCACGCTACATGCTACGGCGCTGGGGATTTTCGACGTTCACGTGAACGGCCATCTCTACGATGACCGCTTCAACCCCGGCTGGACCGACTACGCCAAACGCGTCTACTACCGCGCCTACGACGTTGCCAGCAGCCTTCACCCGGGCCGCAACGCCCTTGGCGCGATCCTCGCCGACGGCTGGTACAGCGGATACATCGGCTACGCCCGCCAGCGCGACCTGTACGGGAGCAAAACCCGTTTTCGCGCCGAGCTTCGAATCCAGTACGAAGACGGGTCGACCGCGATCGTCGGCACGGGCCCGGATTGGAAAGCCTCCAGCGGGCCGATCCTGGAAGCAGATTTCCTGGCCGGCGAGACGTACGATGCCGGTCGCGAGCAAAGCGGCTGGGACGCGCCCGGATTTGATGATGCCAAATGGGAGAAGGTGGACGTCGGCGGCGCCGAGGTGACGCCGCTCATTTCCTGGCACCCCGGGCCGCCGGCTTCATATGCGGGTGATTTTCATGCGAAGCAGATTACCGAGCCCACGCCCGGCGTGTACGTTCTGGACATGGGGCAGAACGCCGCCGGGATCGCTCATCTGAAGATTCAGGGCGAACCCGGGCAGAGGATCACGCTGCGATTTGCCGAGCGTCTGAATCCCGACGGCACGATCTACACTACCAACCTGCGCAGCGCCCGCGCCACCGACACCTATATCTGCCGGGGCGGCGGCGTCGAAGAATGGGAGCCGCGCTTCACATTCCATGGCTTCCAATACATCGAGGTTGCCGGCCTCAAGTCCGCGCCGACCGCCGACACGGTCTATTCACGCGCCTTGAGCAGCCAGACGCCTGTAGCAGGCGCCTTCGAGTGCTCCGACTCGATGATCAATCAACTCCACAGCAACATCTACTGGACGCAGCGCTCCAACTTCATCGACATCCCCACCGACTGCCCCCAGCGCGACGAGCGGCTGGGCTGGACCGGCGACGCCCAGGTCTACATCCGCACCGCCACCCTCAACTGCGACGTGCAGGCGTTCTTCGCCAAGTGGCTGCTCGACCTGGCCGACGGCCAGCGCAACGACGGCCAGTTCCCCATGGTCGCCCCGGTCAAAGTCGCCGGCGACGATGGCGGCCCCGCCTGGGCCGACGCCGGCGTCATCTGCCCGTGGACGATCTACGAAGTCTACGGTGACAAACGCCTGCTCGAACGTCAGTACCCCTCGATGAAAAAGTTCATCGAGTTTTGCGGGAATCGCTCGACCAAAGACCTGCTCCCGCCGAAACAGTATCACTGCTTCGGCGACTGGCTCAGCATCGGCGCCGACACGCCGCACGATGTCATTTACGAAGCCTACTTCGCCCGCTGCACCAAGCTCACCGCGCAGGCCGCCGAGGTGCTCGGCAAAACCGACGATGCGGCGGAACTGAACCTGCTTTTTGATCGCATCAAGGGCGCGTTCAACAAGGCTTACGTTTCCGAAGACGGCGCCATCAAAGGCAACACGCAGGCTTGCTACGTTCTGGCCATTGCCTCTGGTCTGCTCGACGAGGCACACCAGAAGCAAGCCGCTGAGCATCTGGTGTCCGACATCGAACATCACGGCTGGCACCTCACGACCGGCTTCGTCGGCACCAAGGACCTGATGCTCGTGCTCGCCAAAATCGGCCGCAACGACGTCGCCTACCGCTTGCTCGAGCAGACGACCTTCCCGTCGTGGGGCTTCTCCATCGAGCACGGCGCCACCACCATCTGGGAGCGCTGGGACGGCTGGACCCCGGAAAGAGGCTTCCAGGACCCCGGCATGAACTCCTTCGCCCACTATTCCTTCGGCGCCGTGTATCAGTGGATCGTCGAAAACGTCGCCGGCATCCGCGCCGCGACGCCTGCGTACGACGACCTGATCATCTCCCCCCAGCCCGGCGGCAATCTCACCTGGGCCAACACCCGCTATCTCACCGCGCACGGCCCGGTCGAAACGAAATGGAAACTCGACGGCACCCACTTCGCCCTTGACGTCACCATCCCCTGCAACACGCGCGCGACCGTCGTCCTGCCGACATCCGACACGGCATCGGTCAACGAAGGTGGCAAACCGTTGACCGCAAACCGCGAGGTTACGGCATTGCCGGCGTATAACGGCAGGACCGCGTTCTCCGTCGGCTCCGGGCAGTACATGTTCACGTCAGCATTTCAGCGGTAGGCCGAATCGGCTGACGCCGATACGCACTTCGCTAGAATCGAGCGGCATGAGATGGTTGTTGGCCGGCACTGTTCCGATGAATGGCAACAGGAAGTTCGCGCGGCCAGAAGGGGACATCTGAACGTCCCCTTTTTTGCCGCGCTGATCTGCTGATCTGGTTCTCCGAACGATTCTGGAAAAACTGATCGACAAGGCAAGGCAACGAGGGAACAAATCATGAACGCGATTGATCGGATTGTCTCGCGGCTCGCTGGCGGGCTGCTGGATGCTTCGGTGAAGCAAACCAGGCGTGGCCGTGCGAATCGGAGGACCGTCATCACAATCGCCATTGTCGCGGCGGCGGTTCTTTTACCCCTTTCCGGGCTTCGGCTGACTCCTCGTCAATCGACGGCAAAAGCTGATGTAGCGACACCGACGACGCGGCCGGGGGGAAGGACTTTCTTCGTGAGTGCCGTCCGCAGTGATAACGGAAAGCCTTTGGACGGTGCGCGCGGCTTCTACACACTGGACGGGCGCGAGTTCGTCCGATTCGAATTGGACGCGAAAGGTGAGGCTCGCGTGCAAATCCCGCTGAAGTTCCGGCAACTCCGTCTCGATTTGAACAAAGATGGCTTCGTCCAGTATTCGGTGAATCTGGGGGACAATCCGCGGGGGTTGCCGTTCACGGAGACATACACGGCACATATGCTGCCGGGCACGGCCATCGGGGGCGTTGTGCAGGATGAGAACGGCAAGCCGGTCGAGGGGGTGAAAGTGATCTTCGAGGCGATGTACAGTCTGCCTGACCACCCGGATAAGACGTGCAACGGGTCAGGTGTCGCCAAGACCGATGCCCAGGGGCGCTGGACTTTTGCCGGAGCGCCGGCAGAGCCACAGCAGATGATCATGGTCGCCGCCCAACATCCGGATTTCCTGCTCAGTTCGTCGCATCAGAACCTGGGAATGTCGCAATTCGCGCAGCTCAAGAAAAAGGAGTTGGTGACGGTGATCCGGCGCGGCATCTCGGTGCCGGGAACGGTGACCGACAAAGACGGAAGGCCGATTGCCAAGGCGCGGATCGGGCAGGATTCACTGGGCCTGGTCAATGGAACGGTCAGCGATGAGCAGGGGAAGTTCGTTCTCAGGGGTGTGGAATCGGGGAAGCGCCAGATGATGGCCAGCGCGGAGGGGTATGTGGCGCAGGAAATCGACTGCGCGGTATCGGCCGGCGACGTCAAGCCGCTGGAATTCAAGCTTCTCAAGGGAAAGGAGATCCGGGGGAGGGTGGTGGATGGCAACGGTAAGCCGATATCCGGGGTGTCAATTTCGTTTGTGCCGTTCAAGCAGTATCCGAGGATGAACAGCTACGCGATCACGGACGCGGACGGGCAGTTTGTGTGGAACGGCGCCCCGGATACGCCGGTGACGGCATCGCTTTATAAGCAGGGTTACATGCGGCTTGGTAACCAGACGTGGACCGCGGGGACGGACGTGAAGATTGCGATGGCCGAAAGCGCGAGCGGCGACCCGTTCGAGCGGCCGGCCGTGCTGACGGCGCGCGGAACGGTCGTCGATGCCAGGACCGGGCGGCCGGTGGAGAAGTTTCTGGCCTTGGTGTCGGTGCATAAAGCAGAGCGACCGACGATGACTTGGACGAGCCACGGGGAGGGCAACAACGGCAGGTACGCGGTGCCGGTGAACGAGCCGGGCGACGGCTTTGTTGTCCGAATCGACGCCGAGGGGTATCTGCCGTTTGAGTCGCCGTCGCTGACGCGGACACAGGTAGAGCAGTACAGCGTCAAGCTGACGCCCGGCATTTCGCTGAACGGCGTCGTCCTTCAACCTGATGGGAAGCCGGCAGCCGGCGCGGACGTGGCGCTGCGCGAATGGTTTATGCTGGAAGTCGAGAACGGCGAGATCGGGATGAGGCGCAACACCCAGCAAACGCACGCCGCGAAGGCGGACAAAGACGGGCGTTTTCAGCTCCCGGCGCGGGAGGGCAGGGTCAGGGTATTCGCGGTGCATCCGTCGGGGTGGGGAGAATGGATCGTGGAGGGGCAGGGCGAGGCGCACGAGCCGCTGAAAATGTGGAACTGGAGCAAGGTGGAAGGGACGGTGGTGGAGGGCGGAAAGCCGATGGCCGGCAAGACGGTTCGGATTCAGGTGTATGGCACCGCGGAGGACTCGTCAAACCGGGCCGAGTATTCCGCCCGCGGTTTTTTCCGCTACGAGACGACGACGGACGCGAACGGTCGATTCGAATTCGACAGGGTGATCGACGGACCGGGTGAACTTCAGGTGGAAGTGGGGCGGGAGGGGCCGCTTCAGCGCGTGGAGAACGGCTATACCGCGATGTTGGAACTAAAGCCGGGGGAACATCGTGTGATGAACTTCGGCGGATCGGGCAGGCCGGTGGTGGGGAAACTCAGCATTCCTGATGATCTGAAGGGGAAAGTTGAGATGCCGCATCTGGGCCGGATGTCGCGCGTCCAGCCGACGTTTGTTGCGCCGGCGAACTACCAAGATATGACCAAGGAGGAGAAGCGAGAGCTACAGGACGGATTTCACCGGACGCCGGCGTACCAGGACTATCTCGACAAGCCCACCGGATATGGCGTGGTGGTCCAGCCGGACGGGATGTTCCGCGCCAATGACGTGCCGGCGGGACAATATCTATTGTCATTCAGCGTGCTGGCGGACCGACCGGATGCGAACAATTTCATCGGAATGCTGGCATCGGTGACCATGCCGGTTACCGTGCCCGAAATGCCCGGCGGGCGGAGCGACGAGCCCCTGGACGTGAACAAACTGGAACTCGAACCGCGCAATCCAAACGGCCCGAAACCGCTTGAGCTCAAGGCGTACAGGAACGTCAAGGTGGGCGATAACGCCCCAGACTTCAGCGCACTCACGCTGGATGGGAAACCGGCGAAGCTGGCGGACCTGCGTGGAAAGTTCGTGGTGGCGGATTTCTGGGCGACGTGGTGCGGCCCATGCATCGCGGACATGCCGAATACTCAGAAACTGCATGAGAAGTACAAGAACGACCCGAAGGTGGTTGTCCTGGGAATCAGCCTCGACGACCGGATTGACGAGCCGGCGCGGTTTGCGAAGAACCGGTCGCTGCCGTGGCTCCAGTGGTACGGCGGCGCGTCGGGGCCGCAGTCGGCGTACACCGAATTCGGGATCCACGGCATTCCGTCGGTCTGGATCATTTCGCCGGACGGGAAAGTGCTGGCGCGAGACCTCAGCGGGGAAGCGGTGGCGCCGGCACTGGAGAAGGCGCTGAAAGAGGAGTGAAGGGTGATCGCGCTGATCGCGAGCGGCTAAAAGGGGACATTCCTATTTATTGACTCTCAACGCCGCGGCCGGTACCGTTTGCCCATGCCCCGCATCGCCCGCGCCGCGCCCGGCGGCAAGATCTACCACGTGCTCAACCGCGGCAACGGCCGCTGCCGGCTGTTTCACAAGGACGGCGACTACGCCGCGTTCCAGAAGCTTCTGTTCGAGGTCCGCGAGGCGGTGCCCCTGCGCGTGCTGGGCTGGTGCCTGATGCCCAACCACTGGCACCTGGTGCTGTGGCCCACGCAGGATGGCCAGCTCTCGAAATTCATGCTGCGGCTGACCACCGCCCACGTCCGCCGGCACCACGCTCACCATCACACGACGAGCGGCGGGCACCTGTACCAGGGCCGCTTCAAGAGCTTTCCGGTCCAGGACGATCACCATTTTCTGGTGCTGTGCCGCTACGTCGAGGCCAATCCGCTGCGGGCCGGGCTGGTCACGACCGCCGAACAATGGCGCTGGAGCAGCCTCTGGGCCTGGCGGCGCGGGGCCGACCCGGCGCCGGCGCCCTGGCCGGTGCCGCGGCCGCGGAACTGGAGCCAGATCGTCAATTCCGCGATGGACAAGACGGACATCGAGCAGGTGCGAACCAGCCTCAAACGCGGGAGACCACTGGGGGCTGAGAGCTGGGTGAACCGCATTGCCGGGCAGATGGGCCTGGAATTCACGCTGCGCGACCGAGGCCGGCCGAAGAAGAAAAGCGGGCAAAGCGGACAAGGTGAAATCCCTCATAAATAGGAATGTCTGGCTCTGTAGAAAACCCCCGCTGAGTCCGCCGAACCCGCAAACGTACTACTGGTAGTAACATGACTACCAGCAAGTCGCCAAGGAAGGTGGCGATGGTCGCGCTGGCCGCCGGCAAG
>DATHPP010000250.1:0-15433 GCA_035483795.1 Tepidisphaeraceae bacterium
GGGAACTCGGATCGAAGACAGGAAACCTTCACCACCGCTTCACAATTTGCGGCAGCAGGTCGAATCATTAAGCTGATTCGACGCCGTAATGGTAGTAAGCAAGCGTCGGCACGGGCAACCCTATTCTTCGCAAATCTCCTCCGGCTGCCCTCGATTTAGCGCAACGAGCTGCTCACGAAAGCGGTAAAAGGGAGACCGCTGCGACACTGCTGCTGTTTCCTGACATATGCATGGCAATCCACTCGTTTGGCTCCTCGCCGAGCGGGCTTCCGTCGGCGCGATTCGCGGGCGTGGGTTCATGGCGTTCCGTTTTACGCGGCCGCCCGGGGGTCGCGGAGGGTGCTCTCCAGGCCGAGCTTCGCCGCGGTCGGGCATTGTTGCTAAAATGCGCGCGATGGCTGAACGCGTGACGATTGTGGGCGACGGGGCGATGGCCACGGTCTGCTCGATCCTGCTGACGCAGGGCGGGCACGGCGTGACGATGTGGGGGGCCTTCGAGGAATCCATCGAACGCCTCATGCAGGATCGGGAGCAGCGGACGCTGCTGCCCGGGGCAAGAATCCCGCAGGGCGTCCGCCTGACCGCCAACGATTCGCAATGCTTCGACGATGCGACCATGGTCCTCTCGGCGGTCCCGACGCAATACATGCGCCCGGTGTGGAAGCGGCTGGCCGGTTATGTTCCCCGCGGCGTGCCGATCGTTTCCGTGGCGAAGGGGATTGAGAACAAGACACTTCTGCGGCCAACGCAAATCATCGCGGACGTTTTAGGCGGGATTCCGCCGGGCGGAACGGTTCCCGTCTGTGACTGGATGTTGTGCGCGATGTCCGGTCCGAACATCGCGGCGGAACTGGCGCGATATCTCCCCGCGACGGCAGTTGCGGCGGCCGTCGTTCCCGACGTAGCCGAGCGGACGCAACGCGTCTTCTCGACCGAATGGTTTCGCGTCTACACCAATCAGGACGTGGTCGGGGTTGAGCTGGCGGGGGCGATGAAGAATGTCATTGCTATTGCCGCGGGTATCATTGACGGCCTGGGCGCTGGCAACAACGCGAAGGCGGCGCTGGTGACGCGCGGGCTGGTCGAGATCACGCGGCTTGGCGTGGCCATGGGCGCGCTGCCGGAGACCTTCAACGGCCTGGCCGGGCTTGGCGATTTGATCACCACCTGTGTCAGTCCTGAGGGGCGCAATCGGACGGTCGGCGAGCGAATCGGCAAGGGACAGAAGCTCGACGACATTCTCGAAGGCATGGACAGCATCGCCGAGGGGGTGCCCACGACGCAGTCCGTTCGCGAGCTGGCCCGCCGGTATGATGTCGAGATGCCGATCACCGAGGCGGTTCACGCGGTGCTGTTCGAGCAGAAAGACGTGCTGCACGCCCTCAGTGAACTGATGACCCGCGAGCCCAAACCGGAAAGATAATTCTTTCGATGCCGCAGTTGACGATTGCCGACGCGTTTGCCCTGGCGCTGCGGTGCCAGCAGGAAGAACGCATCTCGGAAGCGGTGGCGCTGTACCAGCAGATCACGGCCATCGCGCCGGATCATGTCGAGGCGCATTACAACCTGGGACTGGCGCTCAAGCGGCTGGGCCGCGTGGATGAGGCGATCGCGGCGTGTCGCGCGGCGCTGGCGCTGCGGCCGGCTTTTGCCGATGCGTGGCTCGTTCTTGGCAATGCGCTGGCGGACAAAGGCCGCAGCGATGAATCGATTGAAGCTTACCGCAGCGCGATCGCCAACCGCCCCGATTATGCCCAGGCCTATTTCAATCTGGCCGCCATCCTTTATCGAATCGGCCAGATGAAGGAGGCCATCGATGCTTACCGCCACGCGCTGAGCATTGCGCCGGACATGGCCGAGGCGCATCAAAACCTGGGCAATGCGTTGCGCGACGTCGGTCGAGTGGACGAAGCGATTGCAGCACACCGACGGGCGCAGGCGCTGCTCCCGCAGTCATCCGAAGTGGAGGTTGGCCTGGGCAACGCGCTGCGGGACTCCGGGCGAGCCGAGGAAGCAATCGCGGCGTATCGCCGGGCACTGGAGCTCGGCGAAGCGCAACGCGCGCCGCTCAAATCGCAATTTCCGATCGCCGGGAATCTTCTGTTTACGCTGAATTTCGTACCCGCATACGATCGGCTGCGGATTTGGCGCGAGCACCAGTGGGTCAACGAGCGACTCGTCCGCCCGGCCCGGCTACCGCAAACCGCGCATCGCAGTCCCGGCCCGGCGGGACTGGGGCGCCGGTTGCGGGTCGGCTATGTTTCGCCCGATTTCTCGCAACACCCGGTCGGCCGGTTCATGCTGCCGCTCCTGGCCAACCATGACCACCGGCGCTACGAAGTCTTTTGCTACTCCGACGTCCGACGGCCCGATCAGTTTACCGAGCGCTTGCGGGCCTTCGCCGACACTTGGCGCGATACCAGCGCTGCTTCGGACGCACAACTCGAGCAGACAATCCTTTCAGATCAGATCGACATTCTCGTCGACCTGGCGATGCACACCCGCGACGGCCGGCTGTTGGTTTTCGCCCGGAAGCCGGCGCCGGTTCAGGTGGCATACCTTGCTTATTGCGGGACGACGGGTCTGGAGGCGATGGACTATCGACTCACGGACCCATACCTCGATCCGCCTTCGACGGGTTTGACGGGCTCACCGCAGGCAGGCTCAGGGCAGGCTCCCAGCGGGGACGATTCGGTGTACTCGGAGACGTCGATTCGCCTTCCGAACTGCTTCTGGTGTTTTCAGGCGGAGGCCCAAGGGCCGGAGGTGAGCAACTTGCCGGCGCTCGCTACCCGACGGGTCACCTTCGGATGCTTCAACAACTATTGCAAGGTAAACTCCGTCACGTTCGCGGCGTGGATCGATCTGCTGAAAAAAGTTCCCAACTCGCGTCTGGTCTTATTCGCCGAGCCGGGTGAGCATCGGACGCGGGCGTGGCAGCTCTTCCGCGAGGCGGAACTGGACCCGGAACGGCTCTGGTTCACCGGCTTTCTACCCGCCCGCGAATATGTCGAGCAGTACCGGCACATCGACATTGCGCTCGATCCGTTCCCGTATCCGGGCGGGACGACGACGTTCGACGCGCTGTGGATGGGCGTGCCGGTGGTGAGTCTCGCGGGGGAGACCGCCGTCTCGCGGGCGGGCTTGAGCATTCTGAGCAATGTCGGATTGCCGGAGCTTGTCGCGACGAGTATCGAGCAATACGTGGCGATCGCGGCGGGGCTTGCCAGCGCCCTGCCGCGGCTGGCGGAATTGCGGTCGGGCCTTCGCGACAGAATGAAGAGGTCGCCGCTCATGGATGCGCCCCGGTTTGCCCGCGATGTGGAAGGGGCTTTTGATCAAATGTGGGAGCGCTGGTGCCAGAGCGGGACCGCCAGCGCCTAGAATGAGCGGCTCATGCGATACACGGGCAAACTCTTCTACCCGCCGGACGCGACGCTGACTCTCGATCTGGGAAACCTCTCTCCCATTCAGGGCCATACCGCCTACAAGCTCTATGGCCAGTTCAAGAAGGAGATGGAAGCCGACGAGTTTGATGCGAAAGTGGATGCCGGCGGGGAGGGTGAGCCCGTCCTCCTGCGGTTTGTGCGGGTCGGTCAGACGGGGGGATATGCGGCATTTGCACGGGGCGCCGGCGAACGGGCGGAACGCCTCGAGGCCGTCGTGGCTTTCCTCAGCCGTCTGGACGAGGACGAGGATGAGCGCGTGATCAGCCAGCTTCGCGGCAATTCACACCTGGCGATGATCGACCAGGCCGACTGGGATTCGGCCCGCGAGGACTCGATACCGCTGGCCGCGGCCTTTTTCACCAACGAACAAGCGCTCAACGACCCTCTGATCCATGGCCTGATGAGCCTTGCCGGGGCGGCATTTTTCGACCGGCTCGGGCTCCTGGACTGACAGATAATCATTCCCGTCCGGCCGATAAATCGGCACTTATCTGACGCTTTTGCAAGCTTCCCCGGGTCGCATGGAAATCCTTGCGTTCGCTCTTGATCGGCGCCGCAAAACATTCGATATGACCTGCATGCACCGATTCGGCGGCTGCTCGCCGGTGGCGAGTGGGTCGAACGGCAAATAAGGAGTGTGACGCATGAGTCAGGTAAGTCGTAGAAATCGGGGTTTCACGTTAATCGAAATCCTGATCGTCGTAATTATCCTGGGCATTCTGGCTGCGATCGTTATTCCGCAGTTCAGCAACGCCAGCACCGCGGCCAAGACCAGCAGCGTGACCACGACTGCTCAGTCGCTGCGGAGCCAGATCGCGCTGTTCAAGCTCCAGCACAACGACGTGTTGCCGGCTCCGGCCACGTTCTGGACGCTGATGACGACTGCGACCGACGCCAACGGCGCTGCCTATACGACCGCGGCATCGGCCGGTCCTTACGGCCCCTACATGCAGTCGATTCCGCTCAACGCGCTGAACCAGCTCACGACCGTAGTTGATACCCCGGGCGTGCAGTACGGCACGGCGCAGAGCCCCGGCTCGGCGGCCAGCGCCTGCGGCTGGGCCTATGACTACAACAGCGGCACCGGCAGCGGCCGCCTCTTCGGCACCGGTACCGACACGCTGACCCTGGTTGGCCCCTGAGTACCGGGCTGAACGGGCTTCAAGCATTCAGCCGCGGGCCGTTGCTTCTGGGTTTCGCGATCCGTCGGGGGGTCCAAAATCAGTGTTTTGCAACGGCATCACTGACGGGTCGGGGTATGCCAGGACGCGGCGCCCAACCGACCTTCCAAGTCGTCGGCCTGTCGGCCAACACGTTGTTGGCCAGCGAGAACAGCGGCCAGCATACCCAAGCGCTCGGCCGCCATCCCCGAGGCTGGTATTTCCAGTAGACATAGCCGAGGCTGGCGATGCTGATGGCAAGGTCGCAGTCGCTGGGGATCCCGGGCCACATTCCTGACGACCTGACTCGGGTGCATTGTAGTTCGAGTCGGCCCAAGGCGCAGGAAGTACTGTCACCAGATTACCTCGCTCGGAGCTTCGTGTCGGAACTGAGATCGAGCCGATTGCCGAACCGACGGCATCATCGATCAATGACGATTCAGAAGAGCACGAAGGTTAGACTCAGTAGCTCCCAAGCTCGCTTGGTTGCACGCCGAGGCGATCCGCAATTCGCTGAAGGGTCTCTTGCTGTGGCTTGCGAACCTCACTTCGCTCGATTCGAGCCAGCGTCCTTGGATCGAGGCTGGGAAAATCATTCCTTGTCAGTTGCCGCTGTTTGCGCAATCGACGAATCGATGCCCCTAGGGTCTGTTCGGATGCCGTGCGAAGCTTGTTCTGACGACGACGAAATCCCCGGTCGAAATCGTAAAGAATGGAGTCGGTCGCCGCTTCGTAATCGCCAAATCGCAACGTGTGGCCGTAATCGGCAACCGTGAACGCATTCCAGTCAGGTCGGATGCCGTTGGCCGTGGCAAGGAACGCCGAAAACGGAACAACCATCGCTTCAAGGCTTCCTCGCCAGAGCGTGACGATCCCTGCCTCATGGTCCACGATGCCTCCGATGAAACGATCACGCCGTTCGGAAGACTTCAGGACGGTTTCAAGTTCGTCCTTCGGAAGAACTCCACCAAGGTTTACAAAGGCGACCCGAAGAAAGCGGCCTTCGAGTGCGGGTAGAACCCCAGGACGAGGAGCGCCAATCAGGACCAAGTATCCGGCTCGATGGCTAGGCCAGGAAATTCGCCGAACGACTCGGTTCGCAAGGTCCGCGCTGCGGATGATCCACACCGATCGAGAATCTTCACTGGTCGCTGCCCTTTCAGCCTGTGCCGGCTTCGTGATCCACCGAGGGGTCAGCGGAGCCAATCCGCCTGCGGACAACGCTTCCTGCTCGACACCAAGAACGTCACTCGCCATTTTCGTCCTCCTCTCCGGCAACGGGATTCTGCGGGAACCGCTCGTCCCACTGCCGACAGAGTTCGTCGCGCTGTGCTTCAATCAAGTCCACAATCTCATCCGCCACCTCCGAAGGATCAGGCTGCGGGTCAAGAAAGCAGTGGTTGCGAAGGGTGTACCGCCACTTCCGATCCTTACGCCAAATCGTGACATGCGGCTCCTCGTAGAGGGCTTCCCGATCCTGAATCTTCACCTTCCAGAGCTTCCTCAGCCTTCTCGGAAGCTGCATGTCGTAGGGCACGATCCTGTCATCACGGCGGGACCACGCTTCCTGGAAGTCATGATATGCCCTCTTTTATATCGGGTCAAAACAGGGCATACTTGATCGATGAAGGGTGACTCACAACGGCAGATACTTCGACGATGAATCGGATGGTCTTGCATGTAAATATCGCCCGGTCGTCGCCACGGGTGCATGACCCAGGGTCGCCGGCGGCGTGGCGCAGCTTCGCCGACATCAGCGCGACGTTCGGGCAGACTGATCAGTTGAAGCTCGGGAGCGGACAGACCGTCTGCGTGTTCGACGTCGGCGGCAACACGTTCCGACTTGTCGCGTTCATCAGCTACGCCAAAGGCAAGGTCTACGTGCTGCGCGTGATGAGCCAGCCGGCTCATGCTGGTTGTTACAGATGGTCATTACGCGCGCTTGGCACCTGAGTTGGGAAGGCCGCTGGCATACGTGGACTATTTGCAGACGGCCCCGTGGAATGACGGGGATCTGGTGGACAAGCCGCGATTCGGCGCGGTCGGTTCCCACCTCTTGGATGCGCGGTAAAGTTGAGCCTCGACTTGGAGTATGCGGGGCGCATCGGACTTCATTCGCTTCCCGCGTCGGAGGGATTTTATCGCCGTCTGGGTCTTACGGCAGTCGAGGTCGAACGGCAGGACCGTCACGCTTTAGGGTTGTGGTATTTCGAGATGACCAAGCAAGGCGCGGAGGAGTTTTTGCAACTGAGAGGTGCGACATGAGCGCTTTTGAGAAGATTCAACGCGATCGAGCATGGGTTCTGAAGATGGCCGATGCCGAGGAGGGAGCGTCCGTCGGGGTGGGCGGCCTCTACGGACGATTGCAAGCGGACCACCTGCATGCCGCGCGCCGTACCCTTGCCCAGTTCGTTGAACTATCCCGACGACAACTCGGTCTGACGCCGGCCGAGCTCGCGGCACAGGCGAAGATGGATCTCTCCGAGTTGCTTTCGCTCGAAACAGGTATGGGCGCGCCGGCAGGGCGCGATAGCATCGCTCGCCTCGCCGCGGTGCTGAAGGTCGATGCCGAACCGCTCCTGGAACTCGCCGGACTGAGCCCCGCCTTGGACAGCCGGCTTGGAAGCGCGGCCGTTGAATTCGTGGCGCGCTTGGAACCGGTGGCGCCGCTGGAAGCACGAGAGCAGGAAGCATTAAACTGGTTCAAAGACGAAATCTTCAAGCGCAGAACCGAGGCTGTGGGGTAAGCTCGTGGTTTTGCTGGCACAAGCCCCGCGGGCATCCCGTTGCGCCTGCGACAATCGTGCAGCCGAAGGCGCAGTCCGACCATCGAGGCCAGCCGGCACTTTCCGGCGTCTCTATGTTGTCGGCGACACGATCACCGCCGGACTCGGCACGGAACACGGCCAAACCTGGCTCGCAATCCTTCGCCAGGAAACATGGGTTCCAAGTCGTTGATCTCTCGCAACCCGGTGCTTCCACTTCCCAGGCGGCCCAGCGCGTTAGGCCGCGGGGCTCGCCGAAGGTCTGGTCCTGATCGAGATCGGCCGCAACGACCTGCTCGGCGGGGCCAGCGCATTTCAATTCGCCCAGGCTCTGGAAACGCTGGTTCGACGAACCCAAGGCCCATCACGCAAGCTGCTCATGCTCGAACTGCCGCTGTTCCCCTTCAACCACGGGACGGCCTGGCCCAACGCCGTATCGCCCGCCAGCATGATGTCATCCTGATCCCCAGGCGCTTCTTCATTGACGTCGTTTCCGCCCCGGGCGCGACGGTCGACGGAATTCACCTCTCCGAGTCCGGCCAGCACCGAATGGCTCGGATGATCCGGAGCTTCATCGGCCCCGCGCTGCGATCGCGGGAGTCGCAGGGCCAAACGCGGGCCAGCCGCAGAACATTAGGATCTTCATGGCTCTGGATCGGGCGGTAGGGGTGGGATCAGCGGCCTCAATAAATCGATCAGTTCCGGTACGTGCACCGTTATGATGCGCCAGAGAATGTCGTAATTAACGGCATCATAATCATGGGCTATGATGTGCCTCGTCGCCATGATCTTCTTCCAGGCAATTTCCGGGTGCGCGGTCTGAAAAGAGTCCGAGACGCCGCGTGCGGCTTCGCCGATGATCTCCAGCCGGCGCTCGATGGCATCCCGGAACATCTCATCGCGATCGAGGTCCTCACGCACTTTGTCGGTCGAATAGCGTGCCACGGCCTCGGCAGCCGTCAACATGTCAAGAAGGCACGCAGGGTCCGCTTTCTTAGGCGGCATAAAGAACCTGTCGTGTCGTGAGGATTTCGTGTCGTCGGAAGGGATTTCGCACGAGTTGCTTTTCGACCAGATCGACCTCGCGGCCGAAAATGCCGCGGAGTTCGTCCCGCATCTCGATAAAGCTCTCCAAGGTCATCGCGTGACCCGGCATAAAGCTGATCAAGACATCCACATCGCTATCCGGCTGAAAATCGTCGCGGAGAACCGACCCAAAAAGCGAAAACTCCCGCAAATGCCATTTGCGAGCGAATTCGACGATCTTTTCCCGATCGACGTTTATCTTAGCCGCTGCCATCTCTGCTTCAATTATAACGTGTCAAAGGGCGCCTGATAGCGGCACCCTAACCGCAAACCCAGAACCTTGTGGTATCCGAACCGTCGAATGATATTCTCATGGTAAGATGCGGCCACCAGCTTGCGCCCAATGCCTATGGTCTTTCTCACCCATAATCCCGGGATACCCTTGGCCGGAGCGCTGCGGGACTCGTACAAGCTGACGTCGGCTGCGGCGTGGCGCAGCTTCGCCGACGTCAGAGCGACGTTCGGGCAGACTGATCAGGTGAAGCTCAGGAGCGGGCAGACCGTCTGCGTGTTCGACATCGGCGGCAACAAGTTCCGGCTTGTCGCGTTCATCAGCTACGCCAAAGGCAAGGTCTACGTGCTGCGCGTGATGACGCACATCCCCGAGGCTGGCGCACACCAGATCCCCGCGGAACTGGTACAACGTTTTCGGCGACAGCTATGTGTTGCGGGTGATGACGCACAAGGAGTAGGACCAAGGGGTTGGGTGGAGGGCCGGCTCTTTGGCGAGTCGCTTGCCCGTCCACCAGAGATGGGCTTGCGAACCGGCTAATATAAGTCCGAAAGTCCAGCGTTTGGCGGCTCGTGCCACTGCCAACTCGTCACCGCACTTCGAATGAGGGAAGTGGCGCGATTCGAAGCGCCGCCTTCGACGGTGCTCAGCCAGGGTCCGCACCCTCTGGCAAGTGTCCCCATCACGTATCGGAACGTGAGCGGGTTCGGGTGTCGTTTGACGTGCCGTTTCGCCCGGGGATTTTGTTGACCGAGGTCTGAGCCACAAGGAAGATTCCCCGCATGCGAACAACGATTCTCGCGGCGTCGCTGGCACTGATCGTGACGGCAGGGCCGATTCGCGGCGCGCAGAAGGAAAACAGCTCGACGACGCCGGTCTTCGATCCCCTTCTCTTCGACAAGCTCCAATGGCGAAACATCGGCCCCGAACGCGGCGGCCGGTCGCTGGCGGTGACCGGAAGCCCGGGCCGGCCGCTCGAATACTACTTTGGTGCAACCGGCGGCGGGTTGTGGAAAACCACCGATGGCGGCCTGTCCTGGGCACCGGTCACCGACGGGCAGATCTCCAGCTCCTCGGTCGGCGCGGTGGCGGTGGCGGAGACCAACCCCGATGTCGTTTACCTGGGCATGGGCGAGACGCAGCTCCGCGGCAGCATCATGCAAGGCGACGGCGTCTACAAATCGATCGACGGCGGCAAGACCTGGCGGCACCTCGGGCTCCGAGACACCCAGGCCATCGCCCGCATCCGCGTGCATCCGACGAACCCCGACGTCGTCTACGTCGCCGCCCTCGGGCATCCCTACGGCCAGAATGAAGAACGGGGCGTCTTCCGCTCGACCGACGGAGGAAACACGTGGAGGAAAATCCTTTACGTAAGCCCCAGGGCCGGAGCGGCCGACCTGGTCATCGACCGCACCCACCCGAAAACGCTCTACGCTTCAACCTGGGAGGTCTATCGCACCCCATGGAAAATGTGGGACGGCGGCGAAGGATCCAAGCTCTTCAAATCCCTGGACGGCGGCGACAGCTGGATCGAGCTCACGGGCAATCCCGGAATGCCCAAGGGGCCGATCGGCGCGATCGGGATCGCCGTCTCACCGGTCGATCCCAACCGCCTCTGGGCCCTCGTGGAAGCCAACGACGGCGGCGTCTATCGCTCCGAGGACGGCGGGTGGACCTGGAAGCTGGTCAACGACGAACGAAAACTCCGCCAACGGGCCTTCTACTATTCGCGGATCTACGCCGACACCGCCGACCGCGACACGGTTTACGGCGTGAATGTCGGCTTCTTCAAGTCGACCGACGGCGGAAAGACCTTTGATCCGATCGTCACGCCGCACGGCGACAACCATGACCTGTGGATCGACCCCAACAATCCCCAGCGCATGATCGAGGCCAACGATGGCGGCGCCAACGTCACGCTCAACGGCGGAAAGACGTGGACCGAGCAGGCCTTCTCAACGGCGCAGCTTTATCACGTCATTGCAACCAGCGACGTGCCCTATCACGTCGCCGGCGCCCAGCAGGACAGCAGCACGGTCGCTCTGCCCAGCAAAGGCTGGGACAACATGCAAGCTAACGGTCCCAACCACGGCTGGTACTACGCGGTCGGCGGCGGGGAGAGCGGCTACATCGCACAGAGCCCGACCGATCCCAACGTCTTCTACGCCGGCAGTCAGGGGGCGCTGATCACCCGCTACGACCGGAGCAACGGCCAGGTCCGCGACATCCAGGTCTACCCACGATTCTTCTCCGGCGAGCCCGCCAGCTCTCTGCCGGAAAGATGGCAGTGGACGTTCCCGATCGTTTTCTCGCCGGTCGATCCGAAAGTGCTTTACGCCTGCTCTCAGCACGTCTGGAAAACGACCAACGACGGCCAGAGTTGGGAGCGGATCAGCCCCGACCTCACTTATCACGATCCCAAGACGCTGGGCCCCTCGGGCGGCCCGATCACCATGGACATGAACGGGCCGGAAGTTTACGCCACCGTCTTCGCTCTGGCCCCCTCCTATCAGGAGGTCAACACGATCTGGGCCGGTTCCGACGACGGGATGATCAGCCTCACCCGCGACGGCGGCCAATCCTGGCAGAACGTCACGCCGCCGGACATGGCCAGATTCACCCGCGTCAGCATCATCGACTGTTCGCACCACCGTCCCGGCACCGCCTACGTCGCCGCCAACCGATATCAGATGGACGACTTTGCCCCGTACGTCTGGCGGACACACGATTTCGGGAAGAGCTGGGCGAAGATCACCCATGGAATCGGGCCCGGTCATTTCGCCCGTGCGGTCCGCGAAGACCCTGCACGCGCCGGCCTGCTTTACCTGGGCACCGAACACGGAATGTACGTCTCCTTCAACGACGGGGACACCTGGCAACCCCTGCAGCTGAACCTGCCCGACACGCAGATCGCCGACCTGGTCGTGAAGGACAACGACCTGGTCATCGCCACCCACGGACGCGGCTTCTGGCTGCTAGAGAACATCAACCCGCTCCGCCAGCTCACCGACGAACTGGCCAGGCAGGAGGTCATCCTCTTCAAGCCCGCGGATGCCGTCCGCGGCGTCTATGACGCGGTGATCCAGTATGACCTGTCCAGACAGGTCGATTCCGTGAAGGTCGAAATCCTCGACGACTCCGGCAAAGTCATCCAGACCTTCACCGGGAAAGAGCCACAGCAGCAGAAGTCGACTTCGGCGCCGCCGCGACGTCGGTTCGGTAGGGGCGGGTCGCTCAGCCCGACGACCGCCGCGGGATTGAATCAATTCACCTGGGACCTCAGCTATCCCGGCCCGGTGCGCTTTGAGGGGATGATCCTCTGGGGCGCCGGCGGAGAACGCGGGCCGGCCGCCCCGCCGGGCCGCTACCGGGTACGCCTCAGAACCGGCGACTACGAGCACACGGAGGAGTTTCACATCAGGATGAATTCCAACCTGAAGGGCATTACCGAGGACGATCTGAAATCGCAGTTCGAGCTGGCCATGAAGATCCGCGACAAAGTCAGCGCCGCCAACAACGCGGTCATCCAGATCCGCGACATCCGCCAACAGATCGAGTCCCGGCGCAAAACCTCGCGCGACCCGAACCTGGCGGAAGCCGCAAAGGCCGTGCTGGGCAAGATGCAGGCAATTGAAGAAGACCTGTACCAGGTCCGCAACCGCAGCGCGCAGGACCCGCTGAATTTCCCGATCAAACTGAACAACCGACTGGCCGCCTTGGGCCGGAGCGTCGAGACCGGAGATAATCGGCCGACGGATGCCTCCTACAAGGTCTTCGAGGAACTATCGCGTGAACTGGCCGACCATCTGGAGGCATACCATGGCGTGCTGAACGGGGATGTGGTGGCGCTCAACGCCCTGCTGAAAGACAAGAAGCTGGATGCGATCCAGATCAGGGAGCCCAAGGGCGAAACTCTGCAAAGCCGCCCGGCAGGCGATCCGGATGATGAGGATGAAGAATAACGACCAGAAGGCGCCGTGAGCTGAACGATTTAGCGTAAACGGCGATTAACTTACTCGACCTCAACCGGCGGATTCTGTGCGTCAATGACCTCCAGAGAACTGGACGCAAAATTGGTGAGGAACAGGCGATTAATTGTCAGCGCCGGCGACGTGGACGCGGTACTCCAAACCGTTGAGGGCGAGATCTCATACCGTGCCGGGCAGATTCATCGCCATCCCTTCAACCGATCTCGCTCGCGGTGGAAAAAGACCTGCCAGGCGCGCCGATGCCTACGCCAAGCGGCATGGTCTCAAGCGCGCCGAATTGGTGGCCGAGGGATTGCGGCTCGTCCTGGGGTAAGAGGTCTAAGGACTGTTCACCACCGTCCACTAAAGAACACGACGCTGACATGCTCCGTCTCGCCAGCGCCGGCACGCCGCATGCTGGCGTCGCCTACTGCCACGGCCAGAAATACAAGGTGGGCCCGCTTGTGCTCAAGATCCTCGCACTCGCCAGCCGTCTGACGCCGGAAACCGTGCGCGGACGAGTCGTGTTTCTCTAAAGTCAAAACTAGGCGGCGCCCCAATCGACCTTCCGAAGTCGTCGGCCTGTCGGCCAACACGTTGTTGGCCACCGACAGGTTTCTTAGCCGACGGTGCTCCCGGGATCTATCAGACGGAAAACTAACTTTTCGAGGAACCGCGACCTTGCTCGCATCGATGGATCGATGTACAGGTCCTGGCGTTGGTCGTTCGAACTCTCTTTCTTCCCCATGAGCGGGGAGCTACGGGGGTCGGTCAGCGCGAAAGTTGCCCAGACTCCGAATTTCAACTAGAATCGACAGTGGTGGGGGTAGAGCCCTGTCTTGGCCACGGAAGGCGAATGCGACAGGAGGTCGCCATGGCGTCAGAAACAAACCAAGTTGTTGCAAACCAGGTTGTTGAAGTGCCGCAACGGCCGCCGGGCTCGGTTTCGCATCACGGGGAAAAGCCGAAAAAGCACCCTTTCGCGCCCAAACAGCACAGACGAGCGAAGCGACAAAAGCCAGCCAATAAACAACCGACGCGGTCAGGCAGTGAAGGCCCGCCTATCGTGCGTTCGGTGCTTCAGCGCGCTGCCAGCCGGGTCAACGGCGCCAAAAGTCATGGACCGACCAGCGACGTGGGTAAGAAGATCTCGTCGCACAATTCCCTCACGCATGGACTGACCACGTCTTCGGCCTCATCGGTAAGCCTGGACGAGAACGGTCAGGAGTATTTGAACAAGTATATCAAGGAATTCACCGAGGAGTTCCAGCCGCGTACCCCCTCAGAGCGTATCCTGATACGCGAAGCTGCCGAGCAGCAGATCCTTCTCGACCGCATCAGCCGGTATCAACAGGCGGTGATGGAAAGCATCCAGCTGAATCCTTCTACCCCCGTCTTCGAGCAGATCAAGAATTCCGCGCGACTTCTGAGCCGCGTGATCGGCGAGCTCGCAGAGGGACGCTGTATCGTGACCGCGGAGGAGTCGGAGTGGTTATGCGCAACCGTGGCGAATTTCTACCAACCGCAATCCGCTCAAACGCAGCCGGCGGCCACCTCAATTCAGATCTCGTCGCCGGATTCGGTTGAATGGGAGCTGTTTCGCGCAGTACTGGCCGGCAAGGCGGAGCTTCCCATGGCAATGCGGACGGCCTGGCAGATCCGCCTGCAGGACACGCTGAACGAATACGAACGGAGGCTGACGCCGGCCGAGCGTCTTCAGATTCACCAGCCCGGGGAATTCAACACCTATCGATTCGTCGAGGGGCTGCCGGTGCTTGAGAGAATCGCCGTCTATGCTGATCGCCGTCGCCGCGTCCGCGACCGGAGTTTTGATAGGCTAAGAGAGGCCCGTCGCTTCAATGTCGAGCTGATCGAGCCTGCGGGAGCAGCTCCCACCGACTCTGGCGGCGCGGCACTTCCGGATCAGAGCAGCCGATCGCTCACGACCAGGATCGATCCTGGGAACGCCGCCCACATGAGCGGATGATGTCCGGCGTTCGCTGGGCCGGGGCAGTGAGTACGAGCCAAGGCGCGCGGTGAGTAGAGACGGTCTGGCGACTATCATGGATGTGCTAATCTTAGAACCGCAAACGTGATGTCGTTGTTTGAGTGACCGCCCAACAAATGCCTCAGCAGGTTGTCCTGCGTCGCACATGCTCACCGATCGACGACCGAAGTCGCAGTGCCCCTCGCCGCTTCCCCGCGTTGCAGCCGGGCTCGCTGGGCTTCTCATTGCCCTGATGATCGTACAAAGAAACGAGCGGTTGTTCGCACCGCATCGGCGACCCCGCCCGATGCACCGACGATCGTGCCGGCGCCGCAGGAGGTAGTCGGAGCGGGGTAGAAGGCGAAGCAGATTCGATTACGACGGCGATGATAATCAGCGAGGAACACCGGCGTTCGGACCGGCGATGAAACCCCTGAGCGGCATCGGCACAACGGCCGAACATGACCTCGAGGTGCCCCCGGCCGGTTCGAGCACGACCACGTCGGAGTGAAACCGGCGACGAATGTCGCA
The DNA here is from genome assembly GCA_035483795.1 of Tepidisphaeraceae bacterium. GTDB lineage: Bacteria > Planctomycetota > Phycisphaerae > Tepidisphaerales > Tepidisphaeraceae > DASXMX01. The sequence goes on from DATHPP010000250.1 coordinate 15,182, forward strand.
GCCTCCCGCCCCCTCGCAATCCGATCCGGCGGCTGATCTCTCACGCTGCCGAGCGCGGTGTTACCGCGCCAACGCCGCCACCATCAGCCGGACCGCTGGCTCGCACAGCAACAGCGTTGTCATCAACCGGCGGTAAAGGCGAGGCCTTGTTGAACTCCGTCGCGTTGGAGCATCCGGCGGGCCTGTCGGCAATGTGGTCACGCCAGCTGAGCACATCATTCATTTGCCCGGGCGGCGGGATTCTCGGCGGGC
>DATHPP010000251.1:0-12146 GCA_035483795.1 Tepidisphaeraceae bacterium
CCGGCTACGACGCCTGGCGGAAATTCATCGACCGCCCCATCGCCAGCCACCACCAGCACACCCGCGGCTGCCTTACCATCCCGCCTCCCTTCCCCCTGGCCGCCCGCATCTCCCTCGCCCAGTATGGCGGCTATGTCCCCATCGGCTTCTTCCAGCTCTGGAATGGCGCCCGCTTCCCCGATAGAAGGTATCCTCTCCAGCAGGGCTCCGCCGAGCACACCGATGTATTGCACGCCATCCAATGGCCCGCCCGCGACCGCCGCCTCCTCCCCGAAATCATCGCCGTCCACCTCGCCAGCGAAAATACCCCCATGGGCGCCAACTGGAACGGACGAACAACCCGCCGCTTCGGACCGCAACCGCCAACGCCCGTGAAACTTGCTGGATATCGTTGACTCGCTCCAACGTGGCACGGGTTTCCAACCCGCGGACGACCGAGTCGTTCAGCCGGCGACGGCCTTGGTGTGGGAAAGCCAACTCTCCTCGCAGAAGCCTTTCCCGACGTGAAACAAAAGCGTTGCCCACGCAATGAAACTTGGTGTTCCCACACCAATGCCTTGCCGGGGTTTTGGCCCCCACGTCCACGGGTTGAAAACCCGTGCCACGAAAATACCATTCTTCTGCCCTACTGCCTACTAACCCATGTTCACCTCCGACTCCTTCACCGACACCGCCGGAACTCTCCTGGAAACCCACACCGGCGAAACCGGCGCCGCGTGGACCAGGAACCCCGCATTCTCGAGCGGTTCCGCCGCCATCACCGCCGCCGGACGCCTCCGCGGCAACTCCTCGGGCTTCGCACTCTACTACTCCTCCGGCGTCCCCGCCTCGGCCGATTACGACGTCGAGGCCGATCTCTTCATCGCCTCCGCCTCCGATACGACCGGCCTCCTTGGCCGCCAGAGTACCTCCGCCGCCACCTACTACCTTTTTGATTACGAGTTTGCCACCGGTCAGTGGAGGCTCTATACCGTCGTCAACGGCGCCACCCTCAACACGGCGGTCTTTGCACAGACTCTCATCGTCGGCCAAACCTACCACGTCCGCCTCTCTATGCGCGGGAGTGCGATCGCCTGCTTCGTGAACGGCACGCAAATCATTTCCCTTGCCGATTCAAACATAACCGCTGCTGGACGCGCAGGTGTCCTCTTTGGTAATCTCGACACGGATTCCACGGGTACCCAGATCGACAATTTCACTGCTGCCGTTCCCAGCTCCATCGCCGTCACCGATTCCAACCTCTTCTTCAGCCCCTACAACTGGCAAAGCGACGGCGCCGGCGCTCTTCAGGCCAACAACGTCAACGCTTCCAGCACCTTCGCCCAGAGCAACACGCCGGGCGCATACTGCAAATTCACCGTCAACGCGGCCGCCAGTGGGTACGTCTCCCTGCTCCTGGACACCTCCCCGCTCAGCGGCATCAGTGCGGGCAACTGCCCGCAAATCGCTTGTAGCGTCGACGGCCAGGCCCTTTTCGTCCAGCTCCTCGCCTTTGCCACCGGTGTCACCCGCCTGGTACTGTCAGGCAGCCTCTCCTCAGGGAACCATACATTCCTCGTCCACTTCCGCAGCGTCACGCTCAATTCCAGCAGTGCCATGGGAGACCGCTGGAATACTCCCGCCAGCGTCGTCAAGATCACCGGAATCGAGCTGGACGGCAAAGGCTCCGCCACCGCCTCTCAAACCCTGCACGGCAAGAATCTCCTCGTCTATGGCGACAGCATCACCGAAGGCGCCGACGCCGTCGGCGCCTCCAACAACAACGCCGACCAGGATTCCACGCAAACCTATGCCCAGCTTCTCGCTTCCGCCCTCGACGCCGAGGTCGGGATTGTCGGCTTCTCCGGCCAGGGCTGGACCGTCTCAGGTTACGGCAACGTTCCCAAATTCTACGACACTACCACCCCAGCAAACTCCACCTTCGACAAGTATTCCAGCGGCTTCAGCCGCTTGAGAAGCGGCCTACTCTCTCCCGCCCCCGATTACATCCTCGTCCTCCACGGTACCAACGACGCCAACCAGGGTGCCACCGACGCGGCCGTCACGAGCACGGTATCCGCCTGGCTCAGCGCCGTCCGCGCCGATGCCGCCTCCGGCCAAATCTTCGTGACCATTCCATTTGGCGGCGGCAAACGCAGCGCCATTACCGGCGGCTTCAACGCCGTTTCCGATTCCAATGCTCATCTGGTCGATCTTGGTACTACCATCGAGCCTACGCTTTCCGCCGGTGGCATCAATACCAACGATGGCATGCACCCCAACGTCCGCGGCCACGCCACCTTCGCCGCCCTCCTGGCCAACCAGCTCCGCCAGCTCATCGCCCCGCCCGCCTCCGCCAGCAACTTTACCGCCTCGAGCGGCGACTTCGCCGGTGGTTCCATCCAACTCTCCACCGGCGCCTTCGCCGCGTGATCATCACGACGTTTGAAATACCAGAGCGCGAGACCCCTCCCTTGCCGAATTCTTCGTTTCGTCATTCGTTCTTCGGTCATTCGGATTTGATTCGTCATTCGTCATTCGAGTTTCGTCATTCTGAGAACATTCGACCCCCTCCACTCCCCAGGATCTCCCCATGCCCGCCACCCTCGACCTCAACTCGCGCGACTCCATCCGCACCGGCGCCATCCCCCCTCAACCGGTCAGCAACGCCGGCACCTACGACCTCGTCGCTACCATCACCAACCACTGCGGCGGTGGTTTTGCCACCACTACCGGAATCGTCGGCGGCGCCGGTCCGCTTACCGGCCTCAAAATCTCCGTCGCCGCTATCCATGGCGGCACTCACAAAGATCGCCTGATCGATTCCGATTTCAACACCGCCACCCGCCTGCTCCCCTTCTGCACCCAAAGCCCACACCAAACCCCCACCGGCAGCACCTTCCAATTCGAGCTCGACCTGGCCGGCGTCGCCGAAATCAAACTCTACGCCAAAAGCGCCAACGGCGCCACCCTCGCCCTCGAAGTCGGCTGTTAGCCGGTTAACCACGGAGGCACAGAGAACACGCAAGGATAGAGGGTGAACAGATTCACGCAGATTACGCAGATTCGGCGCTCCTCTAATCTGCGAAATCTGTGAAATCTGTGGATCACTCCTCTCCTGCCGTGACGGCTGACACCACCCCCCGTGACACGGGTTTCCAACCCGTGCCGAGAACCTCACAATTATGAATTGCGCTCCACGGGTAAGTCCCTCTGCACATCCTGCCTCTGATCGGCGGCCCACCGATCCAAAAGATCGCTTCCATCTTCTTATAGATTGCCGCGATGAGCGGACTCAAAGGCGCCTCTACGAGAAACTGACCGCTCAAGGCTTCAAGTGCCGTGTCCTTGTACTGTAATGCCGCAGCTCGACATCCATCTCGAATCCGCCGTCCCCGACACCTTCCGCGTTCAGCAGATCGCCGGAATGTTCGACCTCGGCCTGGCCCTGGCGACGCGACGTCACGTCCGCGCAGAGGTCCCCGATCCCACTGAACCCTGGCAGGTCGGCCTGATCGTCGGCCCTTCCGGCAGCGGCAAAACCACCGTCGCCGGCCATGCCTTCGGCGGCGCTCTCTACCAACCGCGCCCCTGGCCCACCGATCGTGCCGTCATCGACTGCTTCGGCGATCTGCCCATCAAGCAACTCGCCCGCACTCTCACCGCCGTCGGCTTCAGCACGCCGCCCGCCTGGCTCAGGCCGTACCATCACCTCAGCACCGGAGAACAATTCCGCTGCGACCTGGCCGCCGCCCTGCTCGGGCGGGAAGGCGCGGAGACGCGGGGACACGGAGACGCGAAGAAAGGGCCTGAATTTGTCTCCGCGTCTTCGCGTCCCCGCGTCTCCGCGTCTCCCCCAACAACCGTCTTCGACGAATTCACCAGCGTCGTCGATCGTACCATCGCGAGGTTCTCCTCATGCGCCCTTTCCAAAGCCATCCGAAGCGGAATTATTCCCCGGCGTTTCGTTGCCGTCACCTGCCACGACGACATCGCCCCCTGGCTCTGTCCCGATTGGGTGCTGGACATGACGGATGGCAGCCTGTCCCGGAGGCGGCTTCGGCGCCCGCCAATCCACCTGCAAATCCAACGCACCGACCGCTCCTTCTGGAACTTTTTCAGTCCGCATCACTATCTAACCCATGACCTTCACCGCTCCGCTTTCTGCTTCCTCGCCCGCGTCGACAATAAACCTGCCGCCTTCACCGCCGTGTTGCCCTTCCCTCACCCCCGCCGTCCCGGCTGGCGCGAGCACCGCACCGTCTGCCTTCCCGATTTCCAGGGCGTCGGCATTGGTACTACCATGAGCAATTTCGTTGCCAGTCTATTCGTCGCGACTGGGAAACCGTATTTCAGCCGAACCAGCCACCCCGCCATGATCGCCCATCGCCTCAGCTCCCCCTCGTGGAAGCTCCTCCGCCCCATTGGCATGGTGAGCCGCAGCGGAAGGAGCAGTCGCGACAAAACCGAGATGGCCGACACCATCAGCCGCGGCCGCAACACCGCAGGATTCGAGTACATTGGCCCCGCCCGCGCGGATGAGGCTGCGCGCTTCGCGATCGTCTGACAGGCTCTTTCGTGCCAGCCTACCCGTGACACGGGTTTCCAACCCGTGCCAGGCCCCGTTCTGCCTCGGTGCCCCGTTCCAACCAGATCCTTTCACATTCCGTCGTAATCAGCACGGGTTAAAAACCCGTGTCACGAAAACGCATGTCCGACAAGGGCGACCCCGAGAACAATCTGATGGACTTCATCAACAAGGCCTGGCCCATCCTCGAGCCTCGCACAGAATTCCAGAAAGGAGAACACCTCGAGCTCATCGCGACGCACCTCCAGGCCGTCACAAAGGGAGACATTCGCAACCTCCTCATCAACGTCCCTCCGCGACACATGAAGTCGCTGATGGTCTGCGTTTTCTGGCCGGTCTGGGAATGGATCAAGACCCCCGAGCGTCGTTGGCTCTTTTCCAGCTACGCACTCCCATTGGCAGTCCGCGATTCGGTGCGCTGCCGTCGTCTCATCGAATCCGACTGGTTCCAGGGGAATTGGGGCGGCAAGTTCACACTCACAACCGACCAGAATACCAAGCTCCGCTTCGATAACGATAAGGGCGGCTCGCGACTGTCGGTCAGCGTCGGAGGCTCCGCCACGGGCGAGGGCGGCGACCGCGTCGTCGTCGACGACCCTCACAACGTCACCGAACGCGAAAGCGAACTGGCCCGCCAGGCCGTCATCGACTGGTGGGACCAGACCATGAGCACCCGCCTCAACGACCCCAAAACCGGCGCTCGCATCATCGTCATGCAGCGCGTCCATGAGGACGACCTCTCCGCTCACGTCCTGGCCCAGAACAACCAGTATGCCGCGTCGAACCCCAATCAGTATATTCACGTCCGCCTCCCCGCCGAGTTTGATCCGGCCCACCCGTGCAAGACTGGCTTCGGCGAGGATAAGCGAACACAACCAAACCAGCTCCTCTGGCCCAAGCGTTTCGGACAGCCGGAGCTCGATGACTTCAAGCTGCGCCTTGGCCCTTCGGGTTACGCCGGCCAATTCCAACAAAGTCCCGTCCCGGCCAGCGGGGCGCGATTTCAGCGCGAATGGTTCCGCTACTATGAACTTGCGGAAACCTTTGACGAAACGGTCGACGAGGATCACAAACAATTCAGATCCGTCTACCGCCTGTACGAGCCGGACGGCTCATTTGAGACAGTCGATGCGTACAGTTGCAATCGATTTTCGGTGATCGATCCTGCGGGAACAGAGCCCAATCAGCACAACCGCCCCTGCTACACGGTCATTCAGGTCTGGGATGTGACACAGAATGGTCGCATGATGCTCGTCCATCAGTATCGCAAGCAGGTCCAGACGCCGAAGGTCGTGCAGGCCGCCAAAGACATTCTGGAGGATTACGATGCCAATTTCATCGGTGTGGAAAAAGAAGGACTCGGCCTCGGAGTTCTCCAGACGCTGAAACATGAGGGGAAAACGGTCATACCGATCCCGGCCAGGGGCTCCAAAGACGCCCGCAGCGAGATCGCCGAGATCCGCATGGCCGCCGGGATGATTTATTTTCCCCGGAAACCGAGTTGGGTCTTCGACCTCGAGTACGAATGCCTGCATTTCCCCCTGGGAAAGTATTGCGACCAGGTTGACGCCATGGCCCACGCCGCCATTTACGTGCAGAAGGCACGCGGCGTCCCGAAGCTGGCAAAGCCGCAAGACAACCAACAGGACGCGACCCCGGAGCCCACCGACTCGTCGCAGAACGATCATGAAGCTGTATTGACGGAAGACGATTCCCCGTGACACGGGTTTTCAACCCGTGCCAGGCCCCGCTCATTCTCAATCGCCCCGCTCCAAACCGATCCTTTCACATTTTGCTGCCGCCAGCACGGGTTACAAACCCGTGTCACAAGAACACTCCCCCGTGACACGGGTTTTCAACCCGTGCCAGGCCCCGCTCATTCTCAATCGCCGCGCTCCCCGTGACACGGGTTTTCAACCCGTGCCAGGCCCCGCTTATTCTCAATCGCCCCGCTCCAAGCCGACCTTTCACATTTTGACGCCGCCAGCACGGGTCACAAACCCGTGTCACAAGAACGCTCCCCCGTGACACGGGTTTTCAACCCGTGCCAGGCCCCTCTCATTCTCAATCGCCGCGCTCCGAGCCGATCCTTTCACATCTTGACGCCGTAAGCACAGGTTGCAAACCCGTGTCACGGGGAATCAATCCCGAACCCGAATGCCAGACTCCATCTACAACCTGAGCCTCGTCCCCGGCGACATGGTCCTCAAAGGCCGCAACAGTAGTTCCTTCGAGGCGTCCTCCTATGTCCTGCCCGCCTCCGCCGGGGACGGGTGGACGGACATGTTCCACAAAGACCGCGCCCCCACCCCGCGCGAACTGGTACACCAGCTCGTCGGCACCGCCTACGCCTGCGCAACTCTCAACTCCGATTTGGTAGCGTCAGCCACCCTCCGTCTGTACGTCGCCACCCGCCCGAACGAGCCACTTCCGCCCGGCCATCTGCATGCCCGCCCCGTTTCCCGCAAAACCCTCTCGCAACTGGAGAAGAGCCCCGCCGTCGCCAACATTCTCCCCGGCGCCGCGCAGATCCACGAGATTACCCGCCATCCTCTGCTCGACCTGCTCAAAAGCCCGCAATCCGATCCCGACAACCCGGGCCTGAGCGGCTACGATCTCCGCTGGACCACCCAGCTCTACCTCGAATCGGTGGGCCGAGCCTATTGGCTCATCGAGCGCGATTCGCTCGGCATCCCGGGGAGAATCTGGCTGCTCCGCTCGCACCTGGTGCGCGAGATCGCCGACACCACCGGCAAGCGTCTGATCTCCCATTACGAGTACGGCCCCGCCCTGGGCCGAAGCTACCAACCCAACGAAATTATCCGCTTCCACTTCCCCAATCCGGAGAATCCCTATTTCAACGGCTATTCTCCCATGCGGGCCGCGATCGAAAAGATCCGCATCGCGCGAAAGGAGGAAGCGCACCTCAACGCAATGCTGGAAAACATGGGCCGGCCGGACGCGGTCTTCTGCCCCAAGGGAGACAGCGAGGGCGGGGGCATCGGCGTCGCCGAGGCGCAGCGCCTCCGCTCGGCCTTCCGCCAGGCCTTCGCCATGGCCGGCCGCGGCGGGCTCCTCATCAGCGAGGTCCCCGGAACCCTCCAGCCCCTCCAATGGTCCCCGCAGGACATCGTCGAAATCCAGCGCGCCAAAGCCCTCAAAACCGACATCTGCAACGTCTTTGGCGTTCCCGACGCCAAGCTGGAGCGCAACGCCGCCAATCTGGCCGGCGCCAAGACGGCGGATTATGCCCACAAGCTCGACGCCGGGCTACCAAGGATCAGGAGAATCGAAGAAACTCTCAACGCCCGCCTGGTTCCCATGTTCGACAACTCGGGCCGAATGTTCGTGGCGTACGATTCGCCCCTTCCCGAGGACGAGATTTTCGCCCTCGAGCAGGTCCGCACGGCGAGCATGAGCGGCGCGATCACCCGCAACGAAATCCGCTCTTCCGTCGGCCTGGGCCCCACCGCCTGGGGCGAGCAGCCGCTCGTCCCCAACAACATGGTCGAGGTCGACCCCCAGACCGGCAAGCCAGAGCATATTGATGCCAATACGGTTCGCTCCCTCGTGGAGGGGCAGACGAAACTCGCATCCGCCGTCGAACAGATTGCCCAGCACGTCAAAGGCCTTGCACAGCCTTCCGCTCTCCCTCTGGAAGATTCATGCCCGACCCATGCCAACAAACCCCTCCTGACGCGCCCCGCAAGCGGGAGCGGCTAACCGGACAGGGGTGCTGCGCACGCGGAAGAACTGTACCTGCCCACATCATCCGACCGTATCCCGACGCAGTCGGGATTCCTTCCCGGTTAGCCGCCCCGCTCGCGGGGCGTGTCGCCCGGATCGTCAGAGCCCCCATGCCCAAACCCTTCACCGATCTCGTCGACCACGCTTCCACCGGCTTTCGCATTCCCGAGGCCCTGGCCCGCAGGATCGACGAGCTGGCCCGCACAGTACCAAAGGACTTCACCTACCGGCGCATCGCCCGCAAAACCGACGAATTCACCCTCGATGCCGGCTCACGTACCGATGTCAGCTTTATTACTACCGACGCCGTGGATCGGGAGAGCGAGGTGATACTCCCACAGGGAGGAGACTGGTCGACGTACAATCGCGTCGTCACGTTCGCCCATCGCTACGACCAGCTCCCGGTCGGGAGCAACTGGTGGATCCGCCCGCGCGGCAAAGGGTTGATCGCCAAGACGCATTATCCCGACAAACCCGCCGACTGGGGGGATTCGCCCTGGCTGCCGTCGGCGATCCTGCACCTGATGCAGCAGCCGGTGCCAACCTGTACCGGAAAGAGCATCGGGTTTCTGCCGCTGAATATCCGCGGCGCGACCAGCGATGAAATCGCCAATCGACCCGAGCTACGGGGCGTGCCGATCATCGATCGATGGATCGGCGTTGAATACGCCGTCGTCCCGGTCCCCTGCAATCCCGAGGCAGAAATGCAGGCGGTGGCGAAGGGCGTCATGGATGAGAAGATCTTGCGGCTGATCGTGGAGACCAAAGGCGCCGAGAGCCCACCGGAAAACCCGCTCCCCAAGCTTCGCCCGTTGCTGCGCGATCTCATCACCAACGAGATCCGAAGACAGTACCGGATCCTCGCGGGCAGGATTGATTGAAGCAGCCGATGCTGACCGAGAATCCGGGGCGGCGCTGCGCTTTGCCCCGGCGTGGGTGCGCTCGAACCACCAGCGCGTATTGACGATCACGTGACGCCATTCCTTCGCGGGCGCGCGGGCATTGAGGTATGGTCAGCGTCTGAGCTTGTGAAAGCAACACCCCACGCCGGGGCAGAGCGCAGCGCCGCCCCGGATTCCCGAAGCGCACCGTCTCTGACCCAGACCATCGTTCCCCGTCCGTAGAGTCGCAGTCCCGACGATCGGGATGGAGCACTCAGGACGGAACAACCACTGTTTTTAACCCTTTCTGGAGAACTTTTATGAAGTGGAATCCATCCACGAACGCCGATTCTGCGCCGCCACAACCTGACACCCCTGGATCGGCGCCAACTACCAATCCCTCCGACTCGATTGAGAGTCTCATCCAATCGGCTGTCGCAGAGGGTTTTGCCCAACTGCGCAAGGACCTTGCCCCGACTCGTCGCTTCATCAACCCCGTCGATTCCGACGTGTTCCGCATTCCCGCGACCGTGAAGCGGTACAGCTCGCTGAAGCATTTCACCGGCGCCGCCGCCGATGAGCGGGCGTATCGCTTCGGCATGTTCTGCCTGGGCGTTTACGGGAAGAAACAGGGGATCGATTTCTGCCTGCGGAACGGAATTCCGATGGTCGCCGGCACGGGGGACGTGCAGACCAAGACACAGCACGAGAACGTCAACGTCAGCTCGGGCTTTCTCGTTCCCGATGAGTTCCAGAACGACCTGATCGACCTGCGCGAGAAGTTCGGCGTTTTCCGCCAGAACGCCAAGGTCGTGCCGATGGCCTCCGACACGCGCTCCGATCCGCGGCGCGTGAACGGCGTCACCGCCTACTTCGTCGGCGAGTCCACCGCGGCCCCACTTTCCGACAAACAGTGGGACCGCGTGAGGCTCACTGCCAAGAAGCTCATGGTACTCACCAAGTACTCCAACGAGCTGAACGAGGACGCGGTGCTGAATATCGGCGACGATCTTGCCGGGGAAATCGCCTATGCATTCGCCCTCAAGGAAGACCAGTGCGGCTTCCTGGGCGATGGATCTGCCAATTACGGAGGCATCTTCGGCGTCTGCAACAGGCTCCTGGCCGTCGATCCTACCAACTCGTCCAATCCCGCCAACGTGATGGGCCTGGTGATTGCCAGTGGGACGGGCTTTGCGAGCAGTTACAGCGGCATCGTGCTTTCCGATTTCAACCGGGTTGTGTCGGCGCTGCCGGAGTTCGCGGACGTGCCGGGACAGGCCAAATGGTACTGTTCCAAGGCCTTCTGGGGCTCGGTGATGCAGCACCTGGCGACCGCCGCGGGCGGAAACCGCGTGGCGGAAATCGAAGATACTCCCTTACGCAAGAGTTTCCTCGGGTACGACGTGGCGATCAGCCAGGTGATGCCGAAGATTTCGGCGACCAACCAGGTCTGCTGCCTGTTCGGGAACCTGTCAATGGCGGCACGGCTTGGCGACCGCCGGCATACCACGCTCCAGATGTCGGACCACGCGCTCAATGCGTTCGAGCAGGATGAGATTGTCATTCGCGGGACCGAGCGGTTTGACATTGTGGTGCACGACGTGGGCGATCCGACGCCCGCCGCCGGACCGGCCAAGAGCGGCCAGGGCGGGAACATCGCCGGGCCGATTGTCGGACTCATTACCGGCGCGTCGTAACCGACGGATAGACACGGGGACGCGGAGACGCGGTGACGCGCTCGGGCATCTTTCTCCGCGTCCCCGCGTCACCGCGTCCTGTACCCTCACCTTAGAAATTCAAGGACAAAACAATGATCGATCTCCAACAAACCAGGAAAGTGCAAATCGTCTGGCCGCAGGCGCGGCTTAACAATGCCGCCGTCACGTGCGGCAGCGTCGACCGCAAGGGCTTCGATTACGCGGCCATCCGCGTCGCGCTCGGCGCGACGGACGTGGGATTCACTACCTTCAAGCTCCAGGAATCGGATGACAACACCACGTTTACCGACATTCCCGGCGCCGATTTTTCCGTGGCGCCGCTGTCCCTGCCGGCCAGTACCAACGGCGACACGCTGTGGGAATGGCAGGTGGATTTGCGCGGTTCGCGCAAACGCTATCTTCGCCCCGCAATGACGGTCGGCAACGGCACCAACGGCGCGTTCGTGAGCGCGACGGCGGAGCTGTCGCGGGCCGAGCAGGCGCCGTACAACGCCGCGACACAGGGACTGACGGGAGTCGCCGTTCTTTAAGGCACGCCCGTTCCCCTGAATGGCGAGTGAAACGTAAAACGTGAAACGTGACGCGGCTGTGAAAGCGCTTTCCGGCGGCATCACGTTTTACGTTTCACGTTTCACGCGCATCACTACCGCTTCGCCACCAATCACGAGGCAACCGTGCCCCTCCCCGACCTCATCACATCTTCCCGTGCCACGCAAAACGCCACGCTGGCAGCGCTCAACACTACCAACCCGGCGTACCTGTCGTCGCTGATCACCGCCGCCAGCGACGCGGTACGCGGGGCGACGCACCGCGATTTCTCGCAGAATTCGTATACCGAATATTATTCGGGCGGGATTTACATCCGCGAGCCGCTGCGGTTGCGGCAGTTTCCAGTCATCGAGATCACGCGGGTTGCGGCCAATCCGCGTCCGGCGCTGCTGGTGCAGAACCTGGATTCCGGGACCAACCAGCGTGCGACGGTCGAAACCACGTCAACGTCGGTGCGCCTGTTCCGGATCGCCGGGGCGAGTCCCACGACCCTTGACTTGCCCTTCGCGACGTACCCGACGATTGCGTCGATGGCTGGCGCGGTCAATGCGCTGGGAAACGGGTGGTCGGCGCAGGTGATCGACCAGTTTGCCAACTGGCCCAGTGCGGACCTGAAACCGCTCCAGGGCGCCGCGACGGCGCTTTACGGAGGAAGACAGCTCGAATTGTACACGGAAGACATTC
>DATHPP010000252.1:0-3717 GCA_035483795.1 Tepidisphaeraceae bacterium
CGACACTTGCCGGCAGGCTGCGCCGACTTGGGCGCGGGCTGGTCGATCGATTCCGCCGCTTCTGAATGGCCGGAACGCGCACCATCGTGAACGCTTGCCGAGACACGGACTTCCAGCCCCGTGTGAGCGGGTCTCAACTCAGAGAAAGGTCAATCGCCCCGACGCGGGCGATGCAGTCGGCCGAACCGATGTGGTTAGGTAATAATCCTATGGACGTTGCCTCCGACGAATCATACGCTTATCTGCAATGATGGCGCTCGGGCGGCAAATCTGCGCGACATTGGCGGCCCTGGCCGTCCTGACGGTGAGCATGACCTGCACGCCGGCAGGATGTCTGCTGGCAATGGGCCCGCGCGGCGCGTCGGAGGCGGCCCACGCTTGTTGCGCCGGCCGGCCATCACAAGGCGACCCGGGCAAACTGCCATTGGACGGTGGGAAATGCCGCCTGTGTCACAGTTCGATATTCACGAACCAGTCCGTCGCCGGCTCGCCAGATCTGGGGCTTCGTCTGCTATGCCTGCCCCTGGCGACCGTCGCGACCTTGCCGTCTCCCTGCCCAACTTGCGTTGACGGACTCACCCACCCCTCGCTTTCCGCGATCCCGCACACGCTTCTGAGCCTGCACTGCGCGCTGCTTTCGTGATGGCCCGCCTTCCAGTGTAGACCGCGCATTCGGACCACCGGTCCCCGAAACCCTGTTGCAATAAAGAAGGTTTCTCATGCAATCGCATTGGCTCATGCGTGCGCTCGTAATTGTCGCACTGGCGGCGGCCGTCTCGTTGGTTTTGGCCCGCAGGGCGGCCAGCAGCCCCCCTGCCGCCCCTGGCGAGTCGCACAAGCAGCTCTGGCACTGCGGCATGCACCCGCAGGTGATCGAGGATCATCCGGGCAACTGCCCCATCTGCGGCATGGCCCTGACGCCGCTCAACAGTTCCGCGTCCGCGGATGCGGCCGCGCCACGGAAAATTCTCTACTGGTGGGACCCGATGCTCGGGCCGTCGTCGATGTCCGATCATCCCGGCAAGAGCGCGATGGGAATGGACCTGGTTCCTGTCTACGCCGACAGCGGCGGCCCCGAAGTGCAGATCGACCCGGCGGTCGTGCAGAACATGGGCGTGCGCACGGCGCAGGTCCTGCGCGCGCCGCTCAAGAAAACCGTCCGAACCATCGGGCTGCTCTCCCTCCCGGAAACCGGCATGCACGACGTGAGCCTGAAGATCGGCGGGTGGATCGACAAGCTCTACGTGGACCAGGAAGGCATGCACGTGCAGAAGGGGCAAGCGCTCCTGGAGCTCTACAGCCCCGACCTCCAGGTAGCCGGGCAGGAATTGATCTCCGCCCGCAAGGCGCTCCAATCGCCCGGCGCCGCCGTGCCCGGACCTTTGCGAGAGGAAGCGCAGAAACTCCTGGAATCGGCCCGGCGGAAATTGACGCTCTGGGACATCGACGATCGCGAGATCGATGCCATCGCCGCCGCCGACGAACCTCCCAAAGACGTCGTTTTCAGGAGCCCCGCCACCGGTCATGTCGAGGAGAAAGCGATCGTGCAGGGCTCGAGCGTACAGCCGGGAATGAAGCTGCTCCGCATCGCCGACCACTCCAAGGCCTGGCTCGACATGCAGATCTACGAGGACCAGTACCCTTTCGTGGAGATGGGCCAGAAGGTGGTCGCGAGCCTGGACGCGATTCCCGGCAAGACATTCGACGGCACGGTCACGTTCATCTATCCGCACCTGGACCACATGAGCCGCACCCTCGAGGTGCGGGCCACGCTCGATAATCCGGACTTCCAGCTCAAGCCGGGAATGTATGCAACGGTGGAGATTCTGACGAAGCCCGTCGCCGACGCGATCCTCTGTCCGCGCGAGGCGGTAATCGATACCGGGACGCGGCAAATTGCCTTCATCGCAGAAAGCGGCGGTCATTTCGCGCCGCGCAAGGTCCGCACGGGCCTGGCCGGGGACAACGACCTGGTGCAAATCGTCCGCGGGCTGGCGCCGGGAGAGACCGTCGTCACCAGCGGGCAGTTCCTGCTCGACGTCGAGAGTCGGACGATTGAAGCGACGCAAAAGCTGGGCGCGGATGCGGCCGCGTTAGTAACGGAAGCGGAACCGGACACACAACCGGCCGCCGTTGAATTGCCCGTCGAATCGAAGCCCGCCCCAGAGCCGGTGACAACTTCCCCGCCGGCCCAGCCCGCCAGTCGGCCGGCAAATCAGCTTGCCGGCCTGACACAGATCTATTGCCCCATGGTCAAGGCCGATTGGGTGCAACTCGGCTCGCGGGTCGCCAATCCCTATCTCGGGCACAAGATGCCGGACTGCGGCGACGTGCGCAGGCAACTGCCTTCTCCACCTCCGGATTCCCCGCTGGTCCACTTCGTGCACGCCTATATCGACGTTCAGAAGCACATGAGCGACGACGCGCTGGACGAGGCGAGCGTTGCAAAGCTGAAAGCCGCGGCCGCGGACCTCCCCAATTCCAGCTATGGCCCACTCCGCGCCGCGACCGCGAAGCTTGCCGGCGCCAGCGACCTCAAAGCCGCGCGGGATACCTTCCAGTCACTCAGCAGCGAGCTGATCGCAGCGCTCGATCATCCGGGAAAGTAGGAACGCCATGATTACCCGGCTGATCGAATTTTCGGTTCGCAACAAGCTGCTGGTGCTGGTCCTGACGGCGGCGCTGGCGGTGGGCGGCGTCTGGGCGGCGCTGGACATCAACATCGACGCCATCCCCGACCTCTCCGACGTGCAGGTCATCGTCCTCACCGATTCTCCGGGCCAGGCGCCGCAGGTCGTCGAGGATCAGATCACCTACCCGCTCACGACCGCGCTGGCCGGCGTCGGTGCCAAGGCCGTCCGCGGGTTCAGCATGTTCGAGACGTCGATGGTCTATGTCATCTTCCCCGATGGCACGAGCCTGCGCGACGCCCGCCAGCGCGTGCTCGAATACCTGAGCTACGCCAAGGA
Organism: Tepidisphaeraceae bacterium; assembly: GCA_035483795.1. Classification (GTDB taxonomy): domain Bacteria; phylum Planctomycetota; class Phycisphaerae; order Tepidisphaerales; family Tepidisphaeraceae; genus DASXMX01. The sequence continues at coordinate 2,970 of DATHPP010000252.1, forward strand.
CCGCCTGCCGGCCGGCGTCGAGCCCAAGCTCGGCCCGGACGCGACCGGTGTCGGATGGGTCTATCAATACGTTGTCTATCCCGGCTATTTCGATGCCGATCATCCCAAGGGCCTTTGGCACGATGAGCAGGGCAACCAGTGGTATGCAGACCCGGCCAATGCCCCCGCGAACCGTCGGGAATCGTTGGTGAAAGTCCGCGGGTTCACCGCACCGGGGAATTCTCCGCTCACCAGCAAGCCACTGGCCTCCAGTAACCAGGACCTCGCTTCGCTCCGCAGCCTCCAGGACTGGTATCTCCGCTATCCGCTAAGCAGCGTACCCGGCGTCGCGGAAGTGGCGTCGATCGGCGGATTCGTCAAGGAATACCAGGTCGTCCTCAAGCCGGAAAAAGTCCGCGCCTACAACCTCGCTATCAAAGATCTGATGATGGCCGTGCAGCGCTCGAATAACGACGTCGGCGGGTCGATCGTCGAGATGAGCGAAAACGAGTACATGGTCCGCAGCCGCGGATATCTGCGCGGGCTGAACGACCTTGCCCAGGTGCCGGTCGGGATGGGCGCGGGCGGCACCCCGGTCTTTCTGGGGGATGTGGCGTCGCTCCAGATTGCCGGCGCCGAACGCCGCGGGATCGGAGAGTGGAATGGGCAGGGCGAAGCCGTGAGCGGCATCGTCATCGCCCGGTACGGCGCCAACGCCTACCAGGTCATCAAGGACACCAAAGCCAAGCTCGCCGAGCTCGAGGATGGC
>DATHPP010000253.1:0-3774 GCA_035483795.1 Tepidisphaeraceae bacterium
CGTCGCTCAGCAGCCCACGGACCCACCCGTGTTCGTCGCGGCCGCGAAGACTGATCAGCTCGAAACTCGCCACGTGAAAGCCAACCGCCCCCGGAGCAAAGGGTCCGGGCGGCTGATAGTTCCGCAGACTGTACCACCCGCAATACAGTGCGATCGGGTCCTTCACCGAATGGGCCGCGATCAACTCCGGCTTATCGTCGAACGTCACCTTCAGCGATGTCCTGGCCTGCAGCAGGTCGTTCAGGTTTCGGATCACCTGATCGTACTTGCCGTAAGACTCGCTGGCCGGCAGCCCCCGGGCATCGAGCACGACCTGCCCCACAAGCCCCTGCGCTTCGACCTGAAGCGACGTCTCGATCAGGCTGCGAACGGTCTGCACGCTCGGCCCGTCCAGCCGCGTGACCATCAAGGTGGGCGCGGGCGATGGCAGCGGATTGATCTTTCCCCGCCACTGCAATGGATTGAGAAGCCACCGTGCGCGCGGGTATCCGCGCCACCAGAGCAGCGCCATCTCGCTGTCCAGCGCCGACTGGCTTTCTTCCGTGCGGAAGGTGTCGATCTGCGCCGCCAGGACCTGCGCCTCGCCGATCGCTCCGAGCGACTTGCGAGCCAGCTCGCGCACGGCCTTGCGCCGGGCGGTATCCGGATCGTAGCCGTTGGCCTCGGCCAGCGCCTGCTCGGCGCGCTGGATGTTCTGATTCGCCCGGGCCGCATCCTGGGTGGTCGGCGGACGTGGGGCCAGCCGGGACAGCGCCGGCCGCGACATCAGCTCGGTCGCACGGTCGCTGCCCAGCAGGGACTCCGCGACGGAAATGAGTTCGAGGAACCGCGTATTGCGCGCCGCCGGATCGACAACTTGCGGCAACGACCGCGAAAGCGCTTCGATCGCGGCGGCAAACCGCGCGATCAGCTGGGCAAGCTCCTTGCCCGAGGCGGCGGCAAACTTGGGATCCAGTTCGACCGCCGATCTTTCCAGCGCCGCGATTTGCGGCTCAATCGAACCGCGCAGCGCCGTCATTTCCCCTTTGAGCGAGTCCAGCTCGCCGGCCTCCGGCAGTGTGAGCTTCCGCGGGCCGATCCGCAGCGGCATGCCCCAGAACGTGACCAGGCATTTGATCCTGCCCCGCAGCCCATGAGAAACAATCCACTGCCGCACTGGGCCGGCGACGCGCGGCTCGTATGCTGTGAAAGGGATCTCGTCCGCCAATCCGCTTCCGCTCATCGGATCCGGATCGACTTCGATGATCCGGCCGTCGGGAATATGTCGCTGGCGGGCATAGAACTCGGCCAGTTCCCGCCCGGCCGGCACCCGTGAATTCACGACCAGGGCGATCTCGTCCGGCTCCAGAGCCAGCGAAGCCGGCGCGCACGCCAGAGCGGCGCAGACGCACGTGACCACCAGCAGAATAACGTGATGACCGCGGCGGCGGGTTGGGCGGCGTGGCATCGGATGGGGGCAACGAAGCAATTACTGGGCGAACGGAGACTTGTCCGGCGCCGCCGCGGCCTGCTGCTGCTTCTCCTGCTTCTCCTGCTCCTTGAGCTGCTCCTGAAGCTGCACCTGAGCCTGCTCGATCCGCTCCACCAGCGCCTTGAGCTGCACGATCGACTCCGGGCTGCCCCACATCAGCACCCAGTCCACGTGCCAGTTGCACCGGTCGAACGTGCAGTCCTGCAAGTAATAAATCGTCTCGCGCAGCACCAGCGTGCAGTCGATAAACTGGCATTTCAGGAACGCCTGCCCGCTGATGTACACGGTCTGGTTCCGGAACGTCACGTTTTCGTGCTTGGTCAGAAGCATGACAAAACTATCTCCGAACCGCCAGAGAATGTCTATGATTGCTCAGGTCCAAGTTTAGCCGCCCCGCTTGCGGGGCGCGTTTTCTGAGCGCGCCGTGGCGCGAGGAGCCAGCCATGAAATGGATTCGACGGATCATTCTCGCGGTCGTTTTGCTCGTCGTTATCGTCGTCGTCGTGATCTACCTCAACATCGGCCGGATCGTGCGGACGGCGGTGCAGACGCAAGCCTCCAGCTCGCTGAATCTCCAGACGACGCTGGACAGCGTTTCATTGTCCCTCTTTGGCGGCAAGCTCGGATTGCACCAGCTCGACGTCGCCTCGCCCCATGGATACAGCGCTCCGCACATGCTCGAGGTCGGCGACACCAACGTCGCCGTCAGCTACGGCCAGCTTCGCAACCAGCCGGTTCATGTCGCGTCCATCACCATCGACAAGCCGACGCTGGTGATCGAGCAACAGAACGGCGTGCTGAATTTCAAGAAGGCGATGGACCAGATGCCCAAGAGCGACACAACGTCCTCTTCGGGGCAAGAGTCAATGAAGCTGATCATCGACGAGCTGACGGTGAAAGACGCCCAGGTCGTCATTCGCCCCAACCTGCCGGGCATGAGCAACGAGATCACCGTTCCGGTTTCTTCGATCGTGATGAAGAACGTCGGCAGCGGCGACGGCGCGCAGAACGGTGCGGCGATGAAGGACGTGGTCATGCAGGTCATCACCGCCCTGGCCGGCAACGCCTCCGGCTCCGGCGCGCTCCCCGCCCAGCTCAAGGAGCTGATGAACGCCAACATCGGCCAGACGATGTCGCAGCTCGGCGCCGAGGCGCAGAAGCGGCTCGCCCAAGCCGTTCCTGGAGAACTGGGGCAGGCCCTGAGCGCTGCCGCCAAAGACCCGCAGGCGCTACTCAAAGATCCGTCCAAGGCGCTGAACAACGTCGAAGGCTTGCTGAACAAATCCGGCGGAAACGCCACGTCGCAACCGGCAAACCAGGACGCGATCAAGTCCCTTGAGGGATTGCTGGGCGGCAAGAATAAGTAGGGCGGGCATTGCCCGCGAACGTCCAAACCTGGCGGGCATGCCGGCATTGCCCGCCCTACGGATTGTCAGACGTTAAACAAGAAGTGCGTGATGTCCCCGTCCTTCATGACGTAACCTTTTCCCTCAGCGCGTAACCGCCCCGCCGCCTTGATCGCGGCTTCGGTCTTGTACTGCTTCAGGTCCTCGAGCGCGTAGATTTCAGCGCGGATGAAGCCGCGCTCAAAATCGGTGTGAATGACTCCCGCGGCCTGCGGCGCCGTCGCGCCAACCGATATTTCCCACGCCCGGATTTCCTTGGGTCCCGCGGTGAAAAAGCTCTGCAAACCCAGAAGCCGGTAGGCCTCTCGCGCCAGCGTCGCCAGGGCCGGCTCTGTCAGTCCCATGCTCTGGAGCATCTCGTTGCGGTCGGATTCATCCAGCTCCGCCAGCTCGGCTTCGAGCTTTCCGCAAACCGGAACCACCGAGCCACCCTCCTGTTCGGCGCGCTCGCGGACCTTCTGCACGAGCGGCCCCTCGCCGTGCAGATCGCTCTCGTCCACATTGGCGACGTAGAGCACCTTCTTTGCCGTTATCAGCCCCAGACCTTTGACGATCTTTTTTTCTTCCGGCGAGAATTCGAGCTGGCGAACCGGCTTGCCCTCGTTGAGATGCGCCTTGGCCAGCCGAAGGATATCGGCGCGGGCCGCGGCGTCTTTGTCGCCGGCCCGCGCCGTTCGCTCGGCCTTGTCCAGCGAGCTGCTCACCGTCTCCAGGTCCGCCAGCGCCAGCTCGGTATCGATGGTGTCGATGTCGCGGATGGAATCGACCGAGCCTTCGACGTGGATGACATCGCCGCCGGCAAAGCAGCGGACCACGTGCAGGATCGCATCGACTTCCCGGATGTGCGAGAGGAACTTGTTTCCCAGCCCTTCGCCGGTACTTGCCCCCCGCACGATG
>DATHPP010000254.1:0-4706 GCA_035483795.1 Tepidisphaeraceae bacterium
AGGAGGTTCTCCTTGTCGAAAACGAATTCATTTTGAATAAAAAAGATTGTGACGATTTTTGGTCGCAATATTTTCCGGATCAGCGTTTGCTTAACAATTGGAAAATGCGGGGCGGGCGCCGCGGCGACGGAACACCTTGCCGGCATTGCCTGCGTGCGGTTCCCTGGGCTTCTGGCTGCGGGACGATCCAGCAAAGGAGGCAACCATGGTTGCAGTCATCGAAAACCGTATTCCGCCACCGATCGTGATGGTTGTTACTGGGCTTGCGATGTGGGCCCTCTCATGGGTCACGCCGACAGTCGATATTCCCGCCGGTGTCCGCTACGGCCTTGTCGGCGTGCTGCTTGTCTTCGGCATCAGCATCGCCGGCCTGGCGCTTTCCTCGTTCCGTCGGGCGGGCACCACAATAGATCCGGTGGAAATCGACAACGCCTCGTCGCTGGTGACGACGGGCATTTACGCGTTCACACGCAATCCCATGTATGTCGGGCTGACGACGTTGCTTGTCACCCTCGCGGTGCTGCTGTCGAACGCCTGGCTGCTGCTCGGGCCCTTGTTTTTTGTGCTCTATATCACGCGCTTTCAGATTATTCCGGAAGAGCACGCGATGCAGGCCAGGTTCGGTTCCGCGTACGACGCCTACAGGGCTCGCGTCCGGCGCTGGGTTTGAGAGCCGCCAGACGCTCTTCAGATCGGCGAAAGCGGTCGCTGAGCGAAGCGTCGCACCTCAAAGCGCGCCATTTTCAGTGCGGCCCTGATGCTTGGCGTACCATTTCGGGCCGGGCCCGCGCATGTAATGCAGCTCGGGCCGATAGCGATTGCAGGCCGTTTGCAACAACCTGTGCCACCGCGTCACGGTCACATTCAAGCGCTGAAAAAGCGGCAGCAATGACGTTCCGAACATGGCGTTTTCTTAATGCGGTTTGCCGAGCAGGGAGGCGAAGGGCACGCAGAAGATTTCTTCGCCGATATCGTCGCTGGCGTGCAGGACCCAGTCGCGCCAGTCTTCGGTGCTGGGCGTCATCAGGAGCGACCGCACCACGAGGGCGGCATGGTCCTTTGCCTCGGCCAGATTGCCTATGGCGGCGCCGCGTCGATCGAACCACACGCCTTCAGCGTTAGTGCAGTGGAAATAGACCTGGGCCATGTCACGCCACCTCTTCGGAAAGCGAATCGATGCTGCAAGGATAGCAGCGGCAATCCCGGCGGAAAATCCGGGTCATTCCCGTAAGGGAAACTACGGGGGTCGCGGCCTTCCCGGCCTCTATCTATGGTGGGGGCTTGCCGCAAATTTTCTGATCAATATGGATGGCTGAACCCGACCGCGATGGGTCGATCTCGACCAAATTGGGCTGTCGGCGCGATGTCCGGTTTACCCCCGATAGCGACCGAACTGCGGACATTACTGAAGGTCCGTTTCGTGCCAACAAGAGACTCATGCACCGCAGCAAACGGGGCGTCGCTGACCATTCCGAGGTACTCATAACTCTCAGTTGCCCAGTCAATGGAGAGCGGGTCTATATCTCACTTAACCGCCTTAATTCTTGCTCCCTGTGCGATTGCCGTGGCTTCGTGCAGTCTCAGCACACAGCAGTCGTGATGACGGTGTGATGTGTAACACCAACGGGGGGTACCAAGTTCAGGGGGGGAATTTGCTCCTGGAGAACGAGGGACCGGCTCGCGTGATCTGCTCCGAGGGAGCCTCGTCCGCCCGCGACGGCACAGAGCCTGAAGCCCAATTCACGCTGGGCCAAGTCATCGGTCGGACTGCCAGCCGGTGCCCACACCAGCCTGCGATCGTCTCCGCCGCGTTTGCGCCTCTGACGTACCACGATCTTCAGCGCCAGTTGGACGACATCCGCCGGCAGCTGCGTTTGGCTGGGTTCGATTGCAACGCCCGGATCGGGGTGCTCATGCCGAACGGCCCGGAGGCGGTTCTCACCATCGTGGCAGTAGCTTGCTGCAGCATCGCGGTTCCTCTTGATCCGCGGCTGTCCCCGGCGGAGATCGATCAGCGTCTCGACATGCTGCGCCTGAACGCTCTTCTCGTACCGCAAGGCAGTGCCTCTGAAGCTCGCCATGCCGCTGAGCGGAGAAGGCTTACCATCATCGAAGCGGCTCCGGTCGGAAACGGTCACCTTGGACTCAATATCGCCGTGCAGGTCTCCGACTCCCCCGCGATCGACGCTGAGCCTGATCCGGGCTCGCCCGCCTTCATCCTGCAGACGTCGGGCACGACCGCGCAGCCAAAGCTCATTCCGTTCAGTCATAGCAATATGCTGGCGGCCGCCGCACAGTTTCAGGCCTGGTTCGGCCTCACGCGCTGGGACCGTTGCCTGAGCGTGTCGCCCCCTTACTATTCCCATGGGCTCAAAGTGACGGTCTTCACGCCGCTCCTGACGGGCGGCAGCATTGCTGTCCCGGCGAACAGTGCCATCCTGGCGCTGGATGAGTGGCTCGATGTCCTGCGGCCGACTTGGTATTCGGCGGGTCCCACGCTTCACACTGCCGTGCTGGACAAGGCAAAAAGCCTTGAGAATGCGCAGGCGGCGCATACTCTGCGGTTCGTTGTATCGGGCGGCGCGCCGCTCCCGAAGGAGGTGCAGGACGGCCTGCAGCGCATTTTTGGCGTGCCGGTGCTGGAGCATTACGGCTCCAGCGAAGCCGCGCAGATCGCCGCCAACCAGCCGCCGCCCGGCCCGAACAAGCCAGGGACTTGCGGGCAACCTTGGCCTGATACCGTGGCCATTGTTGGTGAGGATGGACATCCGCTACCAGTTGGCGAGCGGGGCGAGATCTTGGTTCGTGGCCCCACCGTGATGTCTGGCTATCTCGATGCGCCGGAGCTCAATCAAGCTGCTTTCATGGAGGGTTGGTTTCGCACGGGCGATATCGGCAGCCTCGACGGAGACGGCTTCCTGTCCCTGCACGGCCGCCTGAACGCACTGATCAACCGCGGCGGTGAGAAGATCGCGCCCGCCGAGATCGAATCCGCGCTCCTACGCCATCCGGCCATAGCCGAGGCCGCTGCTTTCGCAATCCCCCATCCACGCCTTGGCGAGGACGTCGCAGCCGCCATCATTCCCCATCCTGGCGTGCAGACGACACCTGCGGAGCTTCGCCAGTTCCTGCAACGCGAGTTGGCCTGGTTCAAGATTCCACACCGCATTCTGATCCTCGACCAACTGCCAAAGGGGGCGACGGGAAAGGTTCAGCGGCGACGGCTGCGCGAGTCGCTCGACAGCCTGTTGGGTCATCAGGGGGCGACGCCCGTGCCTGATGTGAACAAAGGGCCGTTGGATCTGGAAGCTGACTTGCTGACCCTATGGCGGAGGCTGCTCAAGTCCGAGGCCGTGACGGTCGACGATGATTTTTTTGCCAGCGGTGGTGACTCCCTTCTAGCGATGGAAATGCTCATTGAGGTCGAGCGGCTCATCGGTCACCCCGTGCCGGAAACGATCCTGTTCGGGGCAGAAACCATCCGGCAATTTGCCCCAAAAATCGCCCTGCAAACGGGCACGCCGGCGACGCCGTTCTTCCAGTTCCATGCCCGTGACGATCGGCCTCCCCTGTACTTCTTCAATGGGGACCTCGTCAGCGGCCACTCTTGTGTGTGGCGAATGGTGGAGCTTTTCGGACCCGACTACCCGATCATCTCCATCGATCCCCATGGTCTTCGTGGGGAGGCGATTCCGCCATCGATCGAGGAGATGGCCGCCGACCGCCTCCCGCTTGTCCTGGAAAGGCAGGCGAGCGGCCCTTTCCTCCTTGGCGGCAAATGCAACGGCGCCATGGTGGCGTTCGAAGCAGCCCGCCTGCTGATGGCAGCCGGCCACAAGGTTGATATGGTTGCGATGGTCGACCCGCCGACCGTCAGTGCCCGTCCGGCGTCGCGGGCGATCCTCGGGCCGATGAAGCCCATGGTTTCGCCTTACCGTCTGCGCTGGACCTACGAACTGATGGTCCGGCTGGAGGCGTTCTTCAAGGCGTCAACGAGCGGGAAGGCTAAGCGGCTGAAGCAGTTCCCCGAGCGGATCGCCAAGCTGTATGACGGTTTGTCCAATCCCAATAATGAGATTCCGCCGACGTTATGGGACGCTTATTCAATCGCAATGGCGCAATATCTTCCGGCACCGCTCGAGGTGCCTGTGACCTTTTACGCGGCCGACTACGACGGTCGGGCGTGGCGTCTCAGTTCCCAACTCGAAGTGATCGAGTTGCCTGGGGGACATCGTCACTGCCTGACCATTGGCGCGGAACTGCTGGTTGATCATCTGCGGCAAAGGATTGTGACGTTCTGGCTGACGGCGTGCGCCGTCATTGAACCGCACGCGTCGGTGACGCCTGGCTGGGAATCAGGGGTTGTGGAAGGGCGCGCCTAGCCCGAGCGGGCAGCCAATTGTCGGCGCCGTGCCATCGAACAACGACCGGCGCCTGTAGACCCATTTTTGAAACGACAAAGCTGGCACTTTCTGGAATTCGGGTGGGCGGAGGGACCCTAATTTAGTCATCGACAACAGACGCTGGCATAGGCGGAGTTGGAACTGGTATCCTTCGGCTCCGGGCCACCGAAAGGATGATCGTGGGATGAGAACCTGATCGCTAATTACCGTTCGTTCTTCCGGTATGGGGTCGATGCTGTCGAAAAAGGGGCTTGAGAAGCGGAGCGAACAGTGATTCCTGCTTACGAGGCGGCAGGAGAGTCG
>DATHPP010000255.1:0-30555 GCA_035483795.1 Tepidisphaeraceae bacterium
TTCGCTGTGGGCGAAGACCACGCCGCTCGTTCCGAGTGTCGCGCTGACGATTCCCGCGGTCACGATCCCGTTTCCGACAGCGCCCGCCGCCTGGTCTCCTCCGCCGCCCACGACGGGGATTCCGGCGCGCAATCCCATCGCCCTGGCCGCCTCTTCGTGAAGGGTTCCGGTGACTTCGGGTGATTCGTAAAGCCGCGGCATTAGCGTCTTGTCGATCTCGAGCAATCCGAGCAGCTCGTCCGACCAAACACGTTTGACGACATTCAGCAGCAGCGTTCCGCTGGCATCGCTAACCTCCGTGGCGTATTCGCCGGTCATGCGGTAGCGGATGTAATCCTTGGGCAGCAGGATGTGTTTCGTCTTCTCGTAAACCCGCGGCTCATGCTGTCGCACCCACAGGATTTTGGGCGCCGTGAACCCGGTCAGGGCGGGATTGGCGACCAGCTCGATGAGCGCTTCGCGGCCTCCGGCTTTTTCTTCGATCTGCACGCACTGCTCGGCGGTCCGCTGATCGTTCCACAGCAGCGCCGGCCGCAGCGGCTTGATTCCGTCTGCAAGAAAAACGCTGCCGTGCATCTGTCCCGAGAGCCCGATGCCGCCGATGTCAGCGGGCTTCACCTTTGCCTTTTTCAGCACGGCTTTGGTGGCCTTGCACGTCGCGTCCCACCAGTCCAGCGGGTTCTGCTCGGACCAGCCGGGTTTGGGCGAGGAGATCGGATGCTCGGCCGTCGCCGTCGCCAGCACTTTTCCCCTCTCGTCGCAAATGAGCGTCTTGGTCCCGCTGGTCCCGATGTCGATGCCAAGCAGATGGGGCATGTGATTCCTCCGATGGTGCAACCGCCTCGGGGCATTGAGGCGCGATCAACCAACCTTCCCGAAACGCCGCTGTCCGCGGGGCGCGATGATGTCAGAGACTTCCAGCTCCAAGTAATCGACCAACGACGTCGGGTCGGGAATCGGTTCGCCGTCCTCAGAAAGCCCTTCAACATGCATCCACATGGCACCACGGAGGTTGTTCAACGTCTCCTGCGCGGTCCTGCCCGTGGCAATACAGCCCGGAAGGTCGGGAACGTAGGCGCTGTAATTCTTGGCTGCTTTTTCAATGATCACTGCGTATCTCATTCGCGCTCCTCATCCCCTTCAACCGCACCGCCGGCAGGCGCTTGAGCCGCTGGTTCTGGGGATCAACCTCGATACCGACCGATTCCAGGGCCGTGACGCCCAAAATGGGCTCCACGTCGTCATCCCCAAAGATGATTGTGGCGCCAACCACTTCGCCCATGAATTCGACCGTCGCGACCCCGATCTCCAGGATGATCTCCGAGCCGTCGGCCAGCTCGTAGGTTCGTTTGCCCCTGGGCATGATGCCAATCTCGCGCAAATGTTTTGCGGGGGCCATGCAATCGATCGCGCCGGTATCGACGAGAAACAGCCCTTCCCATCGCTTATTCGGATCGCCCGGATTGCTCACCGCCACGGTTACTTGCGTTGCGCCCATGGACGAAGTATAGCGTGCCGCGCCCCGCCAACCAGATTGCCGCTTTCGCAAGAATCCTACCCCGCCCGCGGCTACAATCCCCCCGCCATGAAGTATTTTTACGGCGAGTACGACGGTCAGGAATTCCCCACGCCCGACAAGCTCTTCGGCTTCGACCAGCTCATGCAGTTCATCATGCAGTACGGCGAGCAGGCGCTCAAAGCCATCGAGCAGATGATGGACAACCCCAAGGACGACGCCCAGTCCGATCTGCTGGAACAACTGCTCGAGGAAGGCATGCTCGACAAGGACGGCAAGGGCCGCCTGCGGCTCACGCCTCGCGCCATCAGCAAGATGCAGCGCAAGGCATTGATGGAAGTCTTCGCGAACCTGAGAACCGGCCAGCGCGAGGGGCACGAAAAAATCACGCCGGGCCTCGGCGGCGAGCGGATCGAAGGAACCAAACCCTATCAATATGGCGATCCTGTCAGCGAACTCGATCTCCACACGACGCTTCACAATGCCCTGACCCGCCACGGCCTGCCGCAGCGGAAAGATGCCGAAAGTCGCGGACACGGCGACGCGGGAAAGGGAATCAAGTTCGACGAACACGATTTCGAGCTGCATCTGCACGAAGGCGTCACGAGCTGTTCAACCGTGGTGCTGCTGGACATGAGCGGCTCAATGATGCGGTACGGCAGGTTTCTGGCCGCCAAGAAAGTGGCGCTGGCGATGCAGGCGCTGGTTCGCGGCCGGTTTCCGCAGGACACGCTCGATTTCGTCGGCTTTTATAGCGGCGCCGCCCGAATCCCCGAGATTGCCGTGCCGCTGGCGATGCCCAAGCCGGTCACGGTTTACGATTATCAGGTCCGGATGAAAGTGCCGCTCAGCCAGATCGACCGCGCCCCGCAGCACTTCACGAACCTTCATATGGGCTTGCAACTGGCTCGCCGGATCCTGCGCAAACGCCAGAGCGAGAACAAGCAGATCTTCATCATCACCGACGGCCAGCCCACCGCCCACGTCGAGGGCGACTTCGTCTACCTGCTCTATCCCCCCGATCAGCGCAGCACGCTGGCGACGCTCAAGGAAGCCGTGACGGCGGTCCGCGAGGGCTGCCGCGTCAGCACCTTCGCCCTCATCGAGGATTACTGGGGCATGGACTGGGTGGGCTTCGTCGACCAGCTCGCCCGCCTGACCAAAGGCGTCGCGTTCTACACCAGCAGCGGCGAACTGGCCTCCTGCATCATGGAAAGCTACCTCAGCGGCCGCAAGAAAAAGGCGTTCGTCCAATAGGCGGTAGGCTGCGGGCGGTAGGCCGAGCGATGTCGCCAAATGTCGCACTTGTCCCACCCCCAAAAAGTGCGACATTCCGCGACATTCGCGACATTTGGGGCACGCCACTTCCACCGCCCGCCTACTGCCTACCGCCTACCGCCTACTACCTACTGCTTTGTGGACGCTCCAAACACTCCAAAACACTCCACTTTTCGAGCCAAATGGAGTGTTTATCATATTATTGCGTGGAACATTGCGCTCGACTGTCTTCGACCCTGAGGCTCAGACCCGAAGGGAGGCTGTCGAGGTCCCATCTCGCGCAGCGCGGTGATTTTCAACCTTGCCCAGACCGCCGGCCGCCCAAGCTCCTCCACTGCTCCACTGTTCTCCCGCTCTACTGGTCTCGCTCGCCACGCGAGCGGGGCCCAGGCCGCCGGGAACGCCACAGATGAACACGGATGGACAGAGACAAGGAGCAAAGCTCAAACGTGACACGGGTTTTCCCTTCGGGTCTGCACGATTGGCAACTCTTTCTGGAAAAGACCGGCAGGTCGGGGGATGATGCACGGCGGTGGGTCTTTCCGGGCGGGTTCCCTTGGGTCCCTCTCATCCGGGAGCGGCGGAAATGATAACGAACGTTCTATTGAACAATCGGTTTGGAATCGCGATCGGAATGACAATGCTGATTTTCTCGCCGGTTTGTATCTGCCGGGCCGCAAGCCCAGCACCGGCCGCGAATCCGTCCGCCACGCCGGCAACTGTGCCGGGCCCTGCGCCAGTGAGTCCGTTCGACAAGGAGGATCCGGATATCCAGCGAATTCTCGCCTTGGACTGGAAGCACGCGGATTTCCAGAAACTGGAATCAGCGGTCGCGCACCATGGCATATTTCGCGCTGAACAGGGGCCTGACATCCATCGGCGCCAAAGCGGATGCCCGGCTGGATTTGTTGATGGACTACGTCGTCGACAACGACCTGGAGGCCAAATTTCTGGCTGACAAGCAGACGGCGGCCGAACCACCCGTGGCCACCTATGAGACCATGTTGAAGGTGGCGGCCGCGTTCATCGCCGTGGAGCCGGGTAAATCGAAATTGGAAAAGGAGTTCGCCAAGACACCGGAGGAGATGCTGCCGCGATACCAAACCATGTATGAGAAGAGCAGCCGTCGGGCGTATGACGACGCGGCGGTCTCGCGCTTTCAGGTTCGGCTGCTGGCCAACTTCCTGGTGCGCGAGGGGAAGTTTGAGGAATTCAAGAAGTGGTCCGAGGAGGAGAAGAAGCGGCGCCAGGCGGAATACCAGGGGGAGCTGGCCGCCAAGCGGACCGCCGCCGCCGAGGCCGAGAAGGATCGGCGCGAGAAGGCGCTGATCGCACTGGAGGAAATGCGTCAACAGGAGGCCGAACTTGCCGCCCGGGAGGCCGAGTACGCCGTTGAGAATCAGTCCAACGCCGCTGTCGATGGCGGCGGCGACTACTGGGGTGGCGAAGCCTGGTATGGCTACGGTGTCGGCTACTACGATAATCTGGCCTATCGCGCGCAAGTGCGGGAAAAGGCGCAGAATGCGTGGCAAAACTGGCAGACGGGCCGCCCGGCCCAACTGCCCGCCCGCGCCGCACGAGGCCGCGGAGGCCGCAGGTGATCGTTCGGCCAGGCGGCATGTCCGTCTCTCCTGTCAACTGCTCCACTGTTCCCCTGCTCTCGCTCGCAAAGCCGAGCGCTGACTGCACCCCAGGAGAAACGCCGGCTTCCCATCGATCGTGAACCCGTCCCCGTCCACTCCCAGCCCAACGCCACTGGCCCTGCCCGCCAGCACCACGAGCGGCAACAGGAAACTGCCATACGCGGTCCGCAAATTCATCAAGCCCTCGCCGCTGCGTGTCCAAAACGCCACAGATAAACACGGATAGACACGGATAGGGAGCAAAGTTGAAACGTGACACGGGTTTTCAACCCGTGCCGAGCGCCGGCGCTCCGTAACATGCGTTCGCTCTCGGCAATCCAACTTTGGATTATATCTGTGTTCATCGGTTCGGTTTCCATCTGTGGCGTTCCGGCCTTGTGGACTTTCTCGAACACGCCGACAGCCTTTTGGGCCCTGGCCACCTCGCCGAGGGAATCGTCTTCCACCACCCCGACGGCCCCCGGGCAAAGATCAAGCGCCGCGACTTTTTCCGCGGCAAACGGGAGGAGGGCTGGGCGGCCGGCTGGAAGTCGGAAAGCTTAACGGCACTGCTGGTAACGGATCGCCGATCTTGCCACAGCGCAGTCCCGCCCCGGCGGGACTCAACGCCGACATGGTCGTCGAGCCCCACCACGCCCTCAATTCATTCATCGGCTACCGGGGGAGTGGGGTGATGTTTCGGCGGACACGTGAGGCAACGCATGTCACGCTTTCCGTCGAGGTTACGATCGACGCCGAAGCTAAGGGGGCAGTGCCCGAACAAGAATTGCACCGCGAGGGCGAATGGACAGGATAACCGATCTTTGTTATTTTTCCGCCGCAGGGTAAGGAAAATATCATGGAAAAGCCATCAGTTTTCATAGGCTCATCATCCGAGGGGCTTCCAATTGCTGAAGCGGTGTTCTCCCACTTGTCACACGAAACGAAGCCCAAGCTGTGGACACATGAGTTGTTCCTCCCCGGCGGGTATCCGATGGATACGCTGGAACAACAACTCCGCGAGAACGCTTTCGCGATTCTCGTCGCCTCGCCCGACGATCAGGTAATCAAGCGCGGCATTCAGTCTCCGGCTATGCGCGATAACTTACTCCTCGAATTCGGACTGTTCACCGGTGCACTGGGGAGGAAGCGAGCATTCTTCCTTTGTCCTGATCGTCCTAAGGTCGAATTGCCCTCGGACCTGTTAGGAATGATTGTTGCAACTTACAACGGGACTCGGGCAACGGGCAAGCCCGACGAGATCGCTTCGGCGGTTCAAGTTCCTTGTCAGCGCATCCGTTCGGTGATCGCTGAACAATGGGGCGACATCACTAGAGAAAGGGAGAGGTTCACGGCTCGGATACGAGCAACCGAAAAGGGCAAGGCAGTCGAACGCCTGCACAACCTAGTCGCACAGCTGCGCGACGCTGTCATGGTCGTCCAACGTGATGCCTTCGCCGCGGCTTCGGACGAGGCGGCGTTCACCAATGTGAAAAAAGCAGCAACTGAAAAGGTTCGTGAAATTGCTCGCTCGTTTTCAGAAGATGCAAAGCTTATCGACGTTGCCTCGGAGGTCGATCGGTTAGCAACCGCGACATGCGGCGCCATCGTTGATTTGCCTTTCCCTCGCGAATTGGCGATGGGCAAGCAGGCAGCGCGCGAAAAGATTATCGACACGGGAGTTGGGGCCATAGGGGCATTTCTCGCGGGTGGAGATCCGTTTCGCCACGTTGATAATGCGGCGACCGGCGAAGCGAATAGGCGCGTTTCCCGCCTCAAAGAACGATATATGGAATGGTGGGAGAAGCACTATCCAAACATCGGGAAGGCAACTTACGACCTACAGGATCACCTGTTCCGCGCGGCGATGGATTTGGCCTCAGCAACTCTCGTGGGGACCCAAGCGAAATGAAAACGCTCGCGAGCCCCTCCTCAACTCGGACAGCTTGAGTCGCTTCGTCGTCGCCCCTCGTCCTAGGCCCAAATCAGGGACCCCACCCCGCGATTCATCGCGGCTGTATCATATTCGCGCGAATCAATTCCGCATGCGGCTGCCCGATGGAGGCGGCATCATCGGCGGAACCCTGCACGTGCTCCTCACCAACCGCCGCTTTCTCATCTTGCTCGACCGACGGCAGGTTGCATCGCCGAAGCGGAATACGGTCCTCAACGTCCCCGGTGCCTCGCATCTAATTCGAATGATGCCAGAATCTTCGGCGATTGCCGTAGCCGTCCAATGGACTCCACGACGTTTTGCCATACCACAAGCCAGCATTCTACCGCGATACCGGTAGGGCTTCAGGCGGATTGCAAATGTGTGTGTTGAGTGCCTCCACCAAAGGAAGATGAACCTGGCAACACCGACTAACTGGTTTCGGCGGATAATCTGGAGATCTTCGTGGAGTCGTCCAACAGCGAATTTAGGCCCCTCATCGCCGGCTGCCGCTTGCTCAAGTATCCCATTCCCGTAGTGTTTGACCACTTCGAGAAGGTCAATTTCCAATCCGCTTGAAAATCGCGCAATCGTTTTACGCATGTTCGATGCCTTTTCGCGAGTTACGCCTTTTGCCAATTCGGTAAACCCCCAACCAATTTTCGTGATTGTGGAACTCCGGTCGCGCACGTAGACTTTTAGGTCCCGCAGGACCTCCGTTGGCCAGTCGGTATGGGCAACGCTCGTAAACTCTAGAGCACTAATAAACAATGACTCGGCCTTGCGCCTTGCGGCCGAGTAAAACCCCGAGGACGAGATCAAGACCGTCTTGTTAATGCCTAGCTCCTCATGCTTCTTAGCGATCGCCTCGACCCATTGTTTAGTTGCAGGCCTTGACTTGTTTTGGCACTCAATGCCAATTCGAACGCGATGCTGGCCTTCGTCGAGAGAAATTAAACATCCACTTCGCGCAGATCGCCCGTCCCGCGCTCGGGTAACATCGCTGACTCTTCCACAACAGCGCCGAGAGGCGCAAGCTGTCTTTCGATCTGAAACACCAGTTTCTGAAAATCATTTGTTCTTCGCGGCATAAGAGAGTTCACCGGTCGCTGGCCGATTAGAGAGTTACGAGCTTAGTAACAACTGACGGGTCAAAGCCTTCGTTACCTGCCAAAAGATGGAGGAGTCATTGAGATCGAGAGTAACTCCATACCGTAGCTCCTTCGCAGGATGAATGAAGTTCCGGTATTCTTTGAGGTTATCAGCCACATCCTTAGCGGATTCCGTAATCCATTTTAGCTCAAAGCCGACCTTGATGTATGAGTCGAGCATCCATTCTTGGTAATTCGTTGTCTTCCCGGTTCCCTTATCCTTGGGTGCATTCGCCGCTGAGGTCAG
Organism: Tepidisphaeraceae bacterium; assembly: GCA_035483795.1. Classification (GTDB taxonomy): domain Bacteria; phylum Planctomycetota; class Phycisphaerae; order Tepidisphaerales; family Tepidisphaeraceae; genus DASXMX01. Next base: position 7,748 of record DATHPP010000255.1, read on the forward strand.
CGGTGTTTTGTCGGGCATTTTATTTGCTCTGGCGACAAAGAGCGCTTCCAGGAGACCGCCCATCATCACGATTGCGGCAAGGTGGGCTTCCGCCTTTACGCACTTCGCACACTCGTGCCATCGACGGGTCAGAATATCGCGCATCTGTTGGTTGCCAGCCAGAGGGGAGAAATCCGGGGCGAGGTCATCCGTGCTCGCGGCCTGCGCCGCAGGCCGCACGACGAGCGCCAATGCGCGCGCTGCCATTAGGGTTTCCTTTGCCGACCTTAGTGCGTTGAGATACGTCGATTTCGCCGCAAATTTTGCCGTGGCGTCAAGAATGACGGTATAGTTGTCGTCGATTGACGACAGGTCCACGTTGGGGGCAGCACCGACGACAACTGGGCGATGCGTATGAAACCAGGTCTGAGCAGTTGCTTTGAGCATCGCGATATCATCAACGCCGCGTACCTGGTTGGTCTTAACCTTAGAAATCCGAGTTCGTGCCCTCACAACCTCCCCGATGGCAGCGTCAATCGCATCATATGCAGTCGGCATGATCGCGCTTCCTTCCAAACGGGGAGCAATCGATCATTCGCTCCGCTTCGCCTTCTTGGCCACCAGCTTCCTTGCGGTCTTCCTTTTTGACTTCTTTTTTTTTCCAACGGATGCGGTAGCGTTGCCGGGTAACGTTATTGCAACGAGATTCTCACCAACAGGGCTCAGCCTGTAGTTCCCGTCTCCCGCAGATTCTAGGTAACCGGCATTTCTCGCGTTCTGAAGAGTAAATCTCCAGTCCGGGGGCTGCTTTCGGTTAGCAAGCCTCGCGGAGTGCTTCATGGTTTCCCTGTCGATAACATCTTTCCGCTGGTCTGGCGGGGCCTCGAACTGATAAAAATAAGCGACAACTGCCGCGAACTGCGTGTCGGTTTTCGGTTCCTTTAGCAACGTGAAGGATCTGATGTCCGTTGAATGGCCGCCGAGGCTGTGCGTTTGTGGGGTTGCGAGATTCCGAGAGGCCGGGGGGGGAGCGTGGAGGGGCTGTGGGTAAGCCGGGGGCGATTGCAAACCAAGGGTTTCCATCGCGAATTTCAGTGCTAACGACTGATGGTCCGCTGTCATTCCTTGGAGTTCCGCAACAATTTTTTGCGCGGCGTCCAAAGGGCTCTTTGCGGCAGTAGCTTGTGGGGTTGTCGACATGGTCACTCCGAGCGTGTAGCGCTGTTCCGAGATGGGCGATCAGCCGGGGTTATTATATCGAATCGGGCCGCACAGCACAGTGTCGAGTCCACGGCGGCGCCGGGGACGTATGTTGTCATGGTTTGTCGAGCGACCCGTTTCGCCGCGACCCGAAGGGCGCTTCCTGAAACAGCGCGGCGCGCCGCAGAGAGCGACTTCACAACAGGTCCGTGTCCGCTGATTTTATTGTCATGCCTTCAGCGCCGCGGCGGTTCCCACATCCGTTACGATCTTCCGGCAGAGTCGCCAGCCGTCATGCAGGTACGGGTCGGGCAGGTCCAGTGGCCGCCCAAGTGCCGCGCGCGCCCGACCTCCGGCCTTGTCGAGGTAGACTTCGGTGACGATGCCGCGATTGTGGACGAAGACGTCGCGGCTCGCCTTGAACTCGGCGAATTGCTCGATCTCGGAATCGCTCGGATGGTTCAACGCGACGATGCCGTTGAGAAGCCTGAACCACTCGCTCGGCCGCTTGTAGCTCATCGACAACACGTGCTGGTCAATCAGCGGGCGCAGGATCGCCGCTTTGTCCGGGGCTGCAACGATTGTTTGCACATCGACCTGACCCTTAAGGTGCATCGGGTAGGCGGTCAGCCAGAGCCGTACGAGGTCGGTCAGGAACGTTTCTGTCAGTGACGCGAACTGCTGAATTGTCGCTGACGGGAGGTAGTCGTTCACCGATGCATGGGCGACCGGCAGCAGGTCCGTTTCGGTCAGCCGGGTGCCGGTCACGGTGTTGCTCAGGACGATCTTTCTCCCCCGCCGGCGGACCTCCACGTCAACGATGCGCCACACCTTCTTTGTGTAAACGAAGTGATCATGTGCAGCGGTGAGGCCCGCCACCGTCGCGTCGCGCAACGATTCCACGTCGGTCTTTAGAGACATGTGCCCCCCATGAGGGATTAAATCCGATCGAGCAGACGCTGAACGGCAGGGACATCGGCGCCGCGACCCAGGTTCACCACGGCCACCGCCGGCTCACCGTCGAGTGAGATCGCGTCTTCGTCAACCCAGTGCGATACACTGTGGGCGCTCAGGGCATCAGTCACCGCCTCAAGCTGCTCCTGGGCGACCATCAGGTACGGTCCGCCGGTGCCTTCGGTGTGGATGACGATACGTTCCCGCGTAATGGCGTCGATCATGCGTGACCTCCGAAAACTCGTCCCGCGATTATAGCCGATGACCGTGCCCGCAGACCGCGATGGAGGAGGTTCCGGGGCTTTCGATGGCGGGATTCCCGCGGCTGGCGCCGCGGACGCACGTCGTGAGGGTTTGTCGAGGGACCCGTTTCGCCGCGACTCGAATTGGTAAAATGTACGCCCGATGACCTTCGATGAGCTGCGATTGAAGCTCGGCGGCGGTCCCATCAGGGACCCGGGCGGGTTCGCAACATGCGACGTTCCGAAGCTGCCGGTGGAACTGCTGGACTCACTGGAAGGTCTTACCATCCTGGAGAACGATTTTCCTGGATGTTTTATCTTCCTCGTGCCCGTTGCCGAAGGCGACGCTCGTTATGTCGGCGTAACGGAGATCGGCCGCAATCCAACGAGGCATGGCAAAGGCAGACTGGAACTGTTTCCGCACCTTGATTAGCTGATTCAACGATCGCGCGGCGCCCGGCTGCACTTGGAGATTGATCCACAGATTGATCCACAGTCCCTCATGTCCCTGCGCGACACCCGAGAGAATGAAAATGACCGGATGGATGCCGGCTAACTTTTCTCGAACGACCGAGGCTATTTTCAGGACAGATTTACGCAGATTTTTTCTTTGGATCTCGGAAGGCCGTTTTCGGCCGGGACCGATTTTGAACGCCTCCCCAGGACAGTTGTCACACGGCTGCTTCCGGCGTGTCCGAGTTGGGGGTACTCTGAACGAATCGAGGTGCAGCCGTGTTCAATCCGTTCACCGAAGTGATTGACGAATCGGACGATTTGGACCTCATTTTTCAGGCTAAGAACGGCAATCGGGAGGCGCTGGAAAAACTGGTCCTCCGGCATCAGGCATGGATTTACAACATCGCTCTGCGGATGGTTTTTCAGCCGCAGGATGCCGAGGAAGTGACCCAGGAAGTCCTCATCAAAGCCCTCACCCGGCTCAGCACTTTTCAAGGCGACAGTCAGTTCCGCACCTGGCTCTATCGCATCACGGCCAACCACGTGCTGAACATGAAGCGCCGAGGCGGGGAAACACAGCCGCTGACGTTCTCCAGTTACGCCGACGCGATCAACCAAACGCCCGATCTGGACCTGCCTGATCCAAAGAGCGTTCCGGTGGATGTGCCGCTGATCGTCGAAGAGGCCAAAATCGCATGCACAACCGGGATGTTGCTCTGCCTGGACCGCAAGCAACGACTGGTCTTCACGCTGGGGGAGATCTTTGGCGCCAGCGACGCCATTGGTGGTGAAATCCTGGAGATGTCGCCCGACAACTTCCGGCAGAGCCTGGCGCGCGCCCGCCGCGATCTCTACCGGTTCATGAACGGCCAATGCGGATTGGTGAACGCGAACAATCCCTGTCGTTGCCCCAGGAAAACCCAGGGCTTCATCAACGCCGGTCACGTCGATCCGCATCACCTGCAATTCGTTTCCCTGCATGTTCAGCAAATCCGGGAAGCGGCCGCCGGCACGGTTCGAGAAATCGATGATGTCGTGGAACGGCAATACGCAACCATCTATCGGGAACACCCATTTCTTCAGCCGTCTGACCAGGTGCACTGGCTCCGGCGGATTCTGGAACAACCGGAGATCCGCTCGGCCCTGCATCTCACTTGAAGAAATCCGCTTCGCCATTGTCACAGTCGTCCTCCTGCCGTGTCTGAGGGGCAGGAGAACAAATCATGTTGAAATTGAACGACAAGACTGCTCTCGTTACGGGAGCATCCAAGGGAATCGGCGCCGGCATCGCCAAAGAGCTGGCCGCGGCGGGAGCGGCAATCGCGGTTAACTACGCGACGGATCGGAAAGGCGCGGAAGCGGTGGTGGCGACGATCACGGCCGCCGGTGGTCGCGCGGTGGCGATTCAAGGAGATGTGTCGAAGGCCGGCGATGTCGTTCGGTTATTCGAGCAGATGAAGGCCGCGTTCGGCACGCTCGACGTTCTGGTGAACAACGCCGGTGTGTATCAGACGATGCCGCTGGTGGAACTCACGAACGAGGAGTTTCATCGGGAGATCAACACGAACCTGTTCGGCCCATTGCTCACCATCCGTGAATCGCTCAAGCACTTCGGGCCCGAAGGCGGGAGCATCGTCAACATTGGCTCAGCGGCTTCAAGGATGCACCCGCCCGGCTTTTCGGTGTACGCCGCCAGCAAAGCGGGCCTCGACGCTGTCACCGGCGTGCTGGCGAAAGAACTGGCCCCGCGAAAAATCCGGGTGAACTCCGTCAACCCCGGAACCACTTACAGCGAAGGCACACGTGCCGCCGGGCTGCTGGGCACGGGAAGCGAACTCGAGAAGCACTTCCTCGCCCTGACGCCCCTGGGTCGCATCGGCACGCCCGAGGACATCGCCAAAGTCGTGGCGTTTCTTGCCTCGGACGATTCCGGCTGGCTCACCGGCGAAATCATTCTTGCATCCGGCGGACTGCGATAACTGCGAATCCAGTACATCCGGAGGAAACCATGCCCGTCTACATGATCTACATCTGTCACAGCGTATCGGACCGAGCGAAACTAGAGGAGTACTGGGCCTCCATCGGGCCGACGCTCAAGGGTCAGCCCATCAAGCTCCTCGGCGGGGTACACGCCGTTTGAAGTCCTTGAAGAGGAGAATGTAGAGGCGGTGGTCGTAGCGGAGTGGCCATCCATGGAGGAGGCGAAGGCCTGGTACGACAGCCCCGGCTACAAGGCCATCCGCCACCTTCGTCAAGACAATGCCAAATACACGGGCGTGCTTGTTGAAGCAGGCTTGGCGCCGCCCGAAGAGAGGTTGCGCAACAGGATTCGCTAAGAGCTACAAACACTCTGGAGGTACAATGATTGACCATATCTATCTTCCCGTGACCGACCTGAAGCGCTCGGATACGTTCTACGGCGGCATGCTCGGCCCACTGGGTATGTCCGAGCGGTGGCACTTCAAGGCGCAGGCCGGCTATCCCGATCTTACAGGCTTTGGCGAGCCGGGCATTCCGGGCTTCTGGCTGAAGGCCTCAAAGACCCCCTGCGCCGAGCTTTACGTCGCGTTCGCCGCGAAGAACGAGGCGGCGGTGAACAAGGCCTACGAGGCAGCGCTTGCCAACGGCGGCAAGGATAATGGCGCGCCAGGGCTGCGGCCGCAGTTCGATCCCCGCTATTACGCGGCCAATGTGCTCGATCCCGACGGCTACAATGTGGAGATCTGCTACAAGCCCTGGCTTTACGAATAAAATCTGCGCTGCTCACGCTCCGAGTCGGCGCGCCGATGCTTGCATTTATGCACCCCCATCACCACACGGTCATCCGCACAATGTGCGGCATATTGCAGGTGTGTCTCTCGGCGACCGAACGACCGTTGTTCAGTTGCCGCGGCCGCCAGACTAGAGCGCGGAAGACGATCACGTCACACCGGCCGCGGTCAATTGCAACAACTTATCAGGCGGGGCGACGTCGCCGCCGCTGCTTGGCCGACGTCGAACGAATGACCACCGACCCGCGGCCGGCGCGCGCGAACGGCACGCGATTGCGAGCGATGGCCCCGTCGATCAGGCACGCGACCTCCGGACGAGCGAGTGTGGACGCGCCCTCCACGTCAATCCAGCGCGTCTGGCTGGACCCCTGCAACAATTTCTCAGGATCCGGCAATTCCTTACCACGACTGAAGTACAGCTTAACGCCGTTCACGTCCGCGCGGATTGCAAGAGCGCCCTCGTACCCATGCTCGTTGGGTGAAATGCTGATGACCAACCAGTCGCGATATTCATACACAACCTCACAGGCGGTGGGCAGGCGCTTTCGCAGCCACCGCTGCATTGCGCCGAGGAGCCGCAGATGCGCGGGCGCGAACCTGGCGATAAGCATACGCAACTCGGCTTCTGCCGCTCGTCTCGCCACCGCAGACTGGGTACTGCCGGGGACCTCGACTTCGAGTTGGACCGAACGGCGTCCGGACGCATCCTTCTTCACGCTCATGATGGCTCCTTGGGATCGGATTGTTGCGGCAGTGGATGCGCCACGACCACCAGGCGATGCGCGCGGCCGCCTGGGGCGGATTCATCGTGATACTTCGAAACGAGTTTCGTGATGGCCTGGGTGAGTTCGTTGCTGAAAGCCGCCCGGTCCGTCGGTGAGCGGAAGCGAACCTCGGTGTCCACCGCCAGGGTCGCCAGGCGTTTGCCCGCCTCCGTCGCCCGACGAACGAGGTCTCCCACCTCGCGGACGACGCGTGCGCCCAGGGCGATGAGATAGCTCGCGGACAGCCGATCGACTTGGCGATTCGGATCAACGGCAACAGGGCCCAGGGCGCTTGGCGAAACGACATAGGAAGCGGCCGTCGCCACGAGCAGCCGTTCGGTCAGCCCGCCCCACTTGCGTTCCTCGGCCAGCCGCACCAGCCCGTGCGCCTCCAGCGCGTGCAGATGGTAGTTGACCTTCTGCCGAGCCAGGCCGACCCGCGTGGCCAACGTCGCCGCAGAAGCGGGCACGGCCATCTCGGAGAGGAGTCGACTCCGCACGGGCTCCAAGGCCACGCTCGCCGCCGCGGGATCATCGATGACATGGATGTCGATCACGAGGAGATGGTATCATTGACAACTTTTGTTGTCAATCGGGGATAAGGCTTTTTTCGGCCAAATCCGCGAAGTCGATGTCGGGCCGCAGAAATGATACCGGAGGGCTAGAATGCTCCCATCTCTCTCGACCTCGGAGGAAAACAATGGCAAACGCCGATTCTCGCGTAACGATCCACATGGCGGCGAGTCTCGACGGCTTCATCGCTCGCAAGGACGGGCGAGTCGATTGGCTCGAAACCGCAGATGAATTCGTGGGCGGAGACACCTTGGACCCGGGAAACGTCGACGCATTCCTCAAGACGATCGACTGCTACATCATGGGATCGCGAACATATGAGACCGCGATAGCTTTTGAGGCCAAAGGGTTGGGTTGGGCGTACGGCGACAAACCCACATTTGTTCTGACTCGACGCGAGCTGCCGCGGACTCGGGATACCGTCGAGTTTTGCTCTGGAGATCTCGTGGATTTCGTGAACGGGCGCCTGCGGCCCATGTTCCGCTCCATCTGGTTTGTTGGAGGCAGCGCCGTCTGTGCCGAATGCCTTCGTCTGGGATTAGCTGACGAAATTCGTTATTCGATTCTACCGGTCTTGATCGGTGATGGGCTCCCGTTTTTCGGGAAGCTCGACGGAGACATGGCCCTCCATCTAGCGGAGGTCAAGGCCTACAGGAGCGGCACGGTGGAGCTTCGTTACGAGGTGCGAAACGAGCATTGAACCTGCAAACGACGGTACGCCTTTCAGAAAAAGTTCAATACGTGCAGCGCCGCCGCTCTTCATGACCGCATTGACCAACACCATCCTGGGGCTTGGGTTCCTGCTCACCGGCTCCGCGGCCACGTTCCTGATGTACCATTTGTGGGGCTATCCGTTCGACCACGAGAAGCTCAAGAGTTCGGCGCCGCCGCGGCTCATGCTGCTGCACGGGTGCATTGGGCTATGTCTACGTCGTCGTCTAATCATTCCCCGCCCGTCAGGCAGCGGCGGCGCAGCCGCTTTGCCAGGCGGCTAGAAGCGCGTCGTTCAGAACCGCCTGATCTTGCGAACTGACGATCATCACCCAGGTTCGCCCGTCGTCGCTGACGCCGAATCCGAGTTCGGCAATGCCGGACTCGAAGAGGCACGCGCGGAGCAGGTTTACCTGCTCGCGGGCGCGCGGGTCGGTGGAGTAATTGTCGTGGGCGAAGAGGAGCGATTCGCCGCTGGGGCCGGCGTGAAGGACGGTGCGGTCGGCGGTGGGAATCTGGCGGCCCAGGAGGTTGGCTTTGTCTGCCGCGTAGGCGTTCCAGTCTCGGAAGGCGGGTTTGTAGCGCCCGCCGGTGCCGATCCATGCGTCGGGGTTCGCGCTGACCAGCGTCTCCAGCGCCTCGGCCAGAATCTGCTCGCAGGTCTCCAGGGAGAGAAAGCGCGCCATCAGGTCGGTATGACTGACCCAGTAGCCTCTTTGATCGAGCCAGGCGTTCAATTCGGCGACGGTCGTCCATTGGTCCGCCAGTTCCCCCGACCGCGCCATTTTGATCAGGTCATCGATCACCTGCGCCTGCACCCAATTGCGGATCACTGCGGACACCCGGCGACGACGCTGTTCTTCACTTTCCAGAATCATGGATGACATGGGGGAGCGCTCCTGTAGGCCACTCATGCAGGAATGACCCTCAGCGGATCGGCAAGGGGGCGTTTTTGGCTTGAGGATTGGGTTATATGCCGGGCGGCGAGTTCATTGAGAATAAAACACCCCCGCTCGGAGAAAATCAAAGTTAGGATTTTGTAAGACATTTTTCTTGATTTTTTGTCGGATGACGCGTATTGGTGAAGTTGTATGCATCGCAGCAAACCCGGCGGTGCATGGGAGCGAGGTTATGGTGGAAGCAATTGGAAGTAAAATTCGTCGACAGCGACGCCGGATGGGACTGACCTTGGACGATCTGGCTGGCCGGACGAGCATCTCCAAGCCGTACCTGTCTCTGATCGAAACTGGACGCGTCCCCAACCCGCCCAGCGATGAGAAGCTCAAACGGCTGGAGCAAACGCTCGGTTTCACGCCCGGCGAGCTGCTGACGCAAGCCCATCTGCAACGCACACCCAAGGATGTTCGGGCGATGTTGCAGAAACTGATGCGGGATGGAAGGGGACAAAGGGACGAGGGAAAGGGACAAAGGAACGGAGGGACAGAGGGACAAAGTGAAAGAACAGCCGGAGGCGCTCCTCCCGCGCCCTTTGCCCCTTTGTCCCTTGGTCCCTCTGTCCCTTCTCCGGTCGACCTCGATGACGCTTACCTGAGCGGCGTGCTTCAGGAACTGGTCGAGCGGTCGGTCGGCAATGTCGAAACGGTGACGGCCAACGCGGTGCCGGTGATCAACCGGGTGTCGGCGGGATATCCGAAGGATTTCACCGACCTGTCGTATCCGCCAAGGGTGGCTGACGAATACGTGAGCTGTCCGGACATTCAAGACGGGGAGGCATTCGCGGCCCGCGTGCACGGGGACAGCATGACGCCCAAGTATCATCAGGGCGACATCGTGGTTTTTTCCCCCGCCGCTCCTCCGCGTGACGGCGACGACTGCTTCGTTCGTTTCAGCGACGGACAGACGACCTTCAAACGGATCTTTTTCGAATCAGCCGAAGACGGCACGTCGATGCTGCGGCTCCAGCCGCGTAACGAACGCTACCGCCCGCAGACCGTCCCCAGCGACCAGGTCACCGGGCTTTATCGGGCGGTATATCGATATCAGCGGGTGGATGGGGAATAAGGGCTCAGGCGTATGCCGCCTGGATGGCGGCGAGCATCGACGCAACGTCTTTCTTTCCCGAATAGCGGCACCCGTTGAGGAAAAAAGTTGGGGTCCCACGGACTCCGCTTCGGTTGCCCGAATCCACGTCCTCCTGAATCCGCCGCACGTGCAAGTCGCGCTCGTAGTCGGCCTGGAAGCGATAAATCTCCAGACCCAGTTGCAAGGCCAGGTGAGTCAGGTCCAGGTCCGCCAGCTTTTGCTGGTTGCGGAAGAGCAGGTCGTGCATTTCCCAGAATTTCCCCTGGGAGGCGGCGGCTTCGGCCGCCTGGGCGGCGGCGCTGGCGCGGGGATGAATCCCGCTCTGCGGAAAATGCCGGAAGACCACCGCAAGCTGATCCGGCAACCGCTCGCGCAGCGCCTTGACGACCGGCCAGGCGTTGAGGCAATCGGGGCACTCATAGTCGCCATACTCGAGCAGCACCGCTGGGGCGTCTGGCGGACCCTGAATGTGATCGCGCGAGCTGACCTGCACCGCCAGATCCGCGCAAGCCTGCGAAGCGCCGTTCTGTGTCATCGCCCGGCATTCTAGATGCCAAGTCGCGCTTGTCGAACATCGCGCGTGCGTTCTCAACCGTCGGCGCGCGGTTGCGATCTCGTTGAGCCCGCTTGCCGCAACAAGAATTGATCAGAATTGAATGTGATGTATGTTTTTTTGTTGATTTGCGCTCCCGGAATGTATAATACAATCGTGCGGGGCTGGTGAAAGGATTCCCATGAAGGCGGTGGTGCGCGGCTGGCGCGGTCTTTACGAGCCGGGGACGGCGGCATCGAATGGGCCGCCGCAGCTCTTCACGAATCTGCCAACGTAGGATTCCGGCCAAGCCATCGGCGTACCTGGTTGTCGTCACACGAAAATCACGGATTGTTCTGACCGCACTTGCCGCACAGCGCGCCGGGTGAAGTGCGATTCCTACGTGCGACGGACCGGACGAAGAATGGAGCAAACTATGCGGGTTCCGTTTCGCAAGACCTCTGTCCGGAAAGCGGCCAATTCACGGCCCGCCGGAATCGAGCGCCTCGAGCACCGACGACTGTTCACCTCCGTTACCCAGACCTATCCGGGATACTACGAGGTAGACGCCGACTCCGCTTCCAACGTGGTGAACGTCGCCGTTTCACAAGCCAACGACACCTTCACGCTCGATGGCGTCACTTATTCCAACGTCGCCTACATCACCGTAAACGGCAACGGCAACAGTGACCAGCTCAACGTCACCTCCGACAACGAACAGGGGCCGATCGGCTGCGCCATCAACGGTGGCGGTGGCAACGACAGCATCAGCGCCAGCGGGCTCACCGCCGTCATCCACGGCGGCTCCGGAAATGACAACATCACTCTCAAGGACTCCTTCTACGGCGAAGTCTACGGGGACAGCGGCAGCGACAACATCTACGTCGTCGGCGACTGCCTCGATGCCGAAATCGTGGGCGGCTCCGGGGGGTCCAATATGATCGACGCCTGGAACAGCAATTACGGCGTCACCATCTACGGCGGACCGGGGAACGATACCATCTACGGAACACGCTACGACGACGAAATCTACGGTGGCGGCGGTAACGATACGATTTACGGCAACGGTGGAAACGATACCATCTACAGCAGCGGCGGATTGATCATCGGTGGGAGCGACGGCGGCGATAACACCGCCTACATCCCGACCGGCGCCAATGTCACCTGCGTCAACATTCAGAACATCTTCTACACATAAGCAGCAACGGGAGGCTCTTATGCGGAAGCGTCACGGCTTTACGCTCACGGAATTATTTGTGGCAATCGGAGCGATTGCGGTGCTCGCCTCATTGGTAGTACCCGTAGCCTCCAAGGCGCGGGCCGCCGCCAACGCCGCAAGCTGTCTGTCAAATCTCCATCAGATGGGCAGCGCCTTTACCATGTACGAACTGGAGTACCGCAGCGCCCTGGTTCCCTATATGTGGAGCAGCCCGAACTCCCAGTATCCCGCTTACAAACATTACTGGTTTGGGATCCTTGACAGCTATGGGGTCAAGGCCGACACCCTGCTCTGTCCATCAGCCAACACACCGATCTACAGCGATCCGTTCAGCCCGATCGGGCTTCAGACACGGGGCTACGGCGCGGTCTTTAACTGCTGGACCGGACGTTTCGGGCCCAATGGAACTGCCATCACACTCACGGTGCCCACTCGCGCCCAGTTTGGCCGGGACGGAGACTATCGCGACGGCAGCTACGGCTACAACCGGTACCTGACCGCACAATTCGATGGCCTTGGTGGATTCGGGAGCACGCGCAAGACGAGCAATCTCCTGGAGATTCATGACCTGGCCAATGTCCCGGCGTTCATGGACTGTGTTTTTGGCGACGTCCAGCCGGACAACTACAGCTTCGCCGCCCCGCCGAAACTGCCCAAGGACCTGACCGGGATGTCCGCGATGCCGGGCACTCCCGGGCAGAACGACCTCTGGAAGCTGCTGATCGCACGGCACGGAACCGCGATCAACGTCGGCATGGCCGACGGCAGCGCAAGGCTCGTCCCGCTCACCGACCTCTATATGCTCACTTGGAATGCCGGATGGCAGAAATACCCCCTGAAAATTCAATAGCAGCGTGCGCCGCAGCGCGGAGGGCGACACCATGAGCATCCTGCATTTGTTCACCAGGGACCAGGTGCTGCTGTCGAAGAACGACATGGCCTGGATGTGGGCCACAGTCGTGCTGAGCCTGGTTGTATTGGCGGGGTACGTCGCGATCGGATTCAATTGGTACTTTCAATCGCGGCTTGCCCGCAAAGAATCTGCGGCGGCGCTGCGGCATCTTCGAAATATTTTCCTCATCTGCGCCGTTTGTGGGTATGCGTTCTGGACGATCGACCTGCCGTGGGTTGTCTGGCGCAGTTATAACGTGCTTCTGTTCGGTTTGGCATGCTACACCTGGTCGTACGTCTGGCGCTCCCGCGGCGTGAGCCTCATCGACGAGCTGGAGCAGGTGGCAAACCGCTATCGGGACATCGCCGAGCTGCTTCCGTACATTGTCTGGACTGCCACGGAAAACGGAAAGGTCGATTACGTCAATCAGCGGTGGGGCCAGTTCAGCGATTCACAGACCTGGCTCGACGCGGTACACCCCGACGAGCAGGAGGAGGTTGCGGCATGGTGGGAAAAGATATTGCACGAGCGCGAGCCTGCCGGTCGCGAGATCCGACTGGCGGCGCGGGGCGGCGGGCATCACACCTTCATCGTGAAGGCAACCCCCATCGTCAATGGGCACATGGTCAAATGGCTGGGGGCCTGCGCCGACATCGAAGATCAGAAACGCCTGGCAGAGGAGAAGGAGAACCAGGCGCGGCAGAAGTCGTTCTTTCTCAATGCCCTGAGCCACGACCTGCGGGCGCCTCTGAACAACGTCGTGCTCAACGCGCATCTGCTGAAGATGTCGCCATCGGAGCCGGCCGACCCCGAGGCGGTGGACATGATCATCGAGAATGCCATCGCCGCCGGCGAGTTGCTCTCGCGGCTGCTCGAGTACGCCAGGGCGGGCCACGAGCACAATTCGGCCGACACCGTGGCGATCAACGCCCTGCTTCTGAAGATCGGCCGCCGTTTTTTGCCGCCCGCCCGTCAGAAGGGTCTGACGTTGCAGGTCGCCGAGGCGCCGGAATTGACCTGCATCACCGACCGCAACAAGCTGGAGCGCATTCTGACCAATCTGGTTGACAACGCGGTCAAACACACTGAGGCCGGCGCCGTCGAACTGTCGGCGATACCTGCCGAAGCTGAGGGGATTGTCATTCGCATCTCGGATACCGGAAAAGGCATTGCTTCCGACGCCGTGCCTTTCCTGTTCGATGAGTTTTATCAGGTTAACAATCATGAACGCGATCGGAGCAAAGGATTCGGCCTCGGTCTCGCGATCTGTCGGTCTCTCGCCCGACAGCTTGGGGGCGACGTGCGACTTGCCGCAACCGGCAGCCAGGGGAGCTGCTTCGAAGTCCTCCTCCAGTCCAACCGTGCTGGTGGTCGAGGACGACCGCAGCGCGCGGCGGGCGATCGTCCGCATCCTGCAACGTCAGGGATTTATCCTGGCCGAAGCGGCAACCGTGAAGGAGGCAATGTCGCGGCTCGCGGACCGGCCCAGACCCCGGTGGATTCTGCTGGACTTGATGTTGCCGGATGGCTGGGGAACTGAGGTCCTCCGCAAGGTGAGCGAAGAATCGCTGGCCATTCAGGTCTGCGTCATTACCGGCTGCGCCGCGCCCGACATCGGGCAACTGCTGGAGATGGGCGCCCGCGAAGTGCTGATGAAGCCGGTCGACGTCGATCGACTGCTGTCACTGCTCCGCGAGCCCTCGGTCGAGTACGTCTCGGAATAGAGGCTTTCCATCGGACTGCGCTCCATCAGCAGGGCAAAGACGTTTTCATGCCCGAATTCGCGCGCGACCTGGTGAGGCGTCTTGTCCGCCCCCAGGGTCCAGATGTAGATCGTGCCGCCGGCCCGCGGGTCCCGCATCGGAAAGTCGCCCGCGCCGACGCTCATGCGGATCGAATTCGGGTCGGCATCGAGATGTTTTCGCACCAGATCCACATCGCCCATTGCACAAGCCATGAGAAGGTCGGTTCGGCAGCCGCGCGAAATCAGCAATCTGACCACGTCCTGCCGGTCGCGAATCAGGTACTGGGCCGGCGTTGACTCATGGTCGACGTCCACTGCGTCGATTTGGGCGCCGTGGTCCAAAAGGAATTCAGCAATTTCGACGTTGGCAGCTACGTGAAGCGGCCTTTGCCCGTCGCCGCCGCGCATGTTCACGAGCTGCGGGTCGGCCGAGATCAGCTCTTTGAGCCGCTCGAGCATTCCAAGCCTGGACGCTGCGTACGCATCCAACACCGCGCCGCGCTGGATCAGCAATGGCGCCAGTCCGCTGTCGTTGTCGAGGACGCCAAATCCCCCCGCCCACCAGTGGCTTTTCACGTTGATGCCGGCCCCGGCTTGTAGCAGCGCGTCGATCAGGCCGAGGTTCTTCCGTTGTACCGCGGCCAGGAGCGGCGTTTGCCCAAAGTGCCCGCCGGGCATCGGATCGTCGAGCTTCGATTTGATCTCGGGGTGTGACTGAAGAACCCCTCGAGCCATGCCGACGTCATTCGACTCTATCGCGGCGGCCAGCTTTTCCATGGGATCGGGCATGTCTGTGGCGTCCAATCATCCCTTTGCGCGATCGGCATGCAATCTTTCCCGGCCCTGGTCTACTACTCAAGCAATGATATCCGAGAGAATGTTCCTATCGACGTCTTTCATCCTGTTGGCCGGATTCCTGTCGACGGCCGGCGCATCGGCGCCCCTCTCGCCAGCCCAGATGCAGGCGGACTTTGACCTCATGCGGCACGCGCTGGAAGAAGGCCACCCGGGCCTGAACCGATACATTCCAAAGCCGGAAATGAACCGGGCCTTTGAAGCCCAGCGGGCGAAATTGACGCGACCGATGACCAGGCCGCAATTCGAGGCGGTGGTCGCCCAGACCCTGGCGACAATGCGATGTGGGCACACGAAAATGAACGCGGATGAGGAGGTTGAAACGGCGATCAAAAATGCGCGAACATTCCCGCTTCGCGTTCTGACCGAAGGCCGGCGGCTGGCGGTCGTGCTCAACGAGACGCCGGACAATCAGACCCTTCGTCCGGGAATGGAAATCGTCGAAATCAACGGGCAGAAGGCGCCGGACTTGATCGATCGCCTCTGGCCGTTCATCTCCGGGGACGGGGACATCGAGACGGGCCGACTGCACGATATTGCCGGGAGATTCGCCCAGCTCTACTGGTGGCTTGTCGAGCAGCGCGACAACTTCATCGTCAAGGCGCGCGACGCGTCAGGGAACACAGTCGTCGCGACACTGGCCGGCGTAACCGATGCCGAGCGACGAACCAGCCGGAACCCAGTGAACGAGACCATGAAGGCGAACATCGGCAGGCTCATGGCCTGGTCGCCCGACGACTTTGCTCTGCGCTTCTTCAACGACTCCGAGGTTGCTGAAATCCGCCTGCGCCATTTCGCCGGCGACACTTACCGGCAATGGATCGAGGATACGTTTAATACGTTGCACGAGAAAGGCACCAAAACGCTGATCATCGACCTGCGTGGCAACGGCGGTGGCGACGACATGTACGGCGCGATGCTCGTCTCCTGTCTGACCGACAAGCCGTTCCGCTATTTCGACCGCATCGAACT
The DNA here is from genome assembly GCA_035483795.1 of Tepidisphaeraceae bacterium. Taxonomy (GTDB): domain Bacteria; phylum Planctomycetota; class Phycisphaerae; order Tepidisphaerales; family Tepidisphaeraceae; genus DASXMX01. Next base: position 23,655 of record DATHPP010000255.1, read on the forward strand.
CAAGACGGTCGACCCGTCCTTTAAAGCCCATTGCGACTGGCCCGCTTCCGCCGAGGCCCGTTTGCGCGAGGGAACGACGCCGGAACTGAGCGGCGGGTATCGCGTCACTGCGAACCTCCATCCGGGAGTGGCCGAACAGAATCCGGGCAAGCATCCGTTTCTCGGAAAAGTGTTCGTTCTGACCGACGGCGGCACCTTCTCCACCGCCGCGGATTTCTGCGCCATCGTCCGTCATCTCAATCGCGCGACTTTTATCGGCAAAGAAACGGGCGGCGCCTATTGCGGCAACAACTCGGGATTCATGCCCACGCTGACGCTGCCTAACTCGCAGGTGGGCATCCGCCTGCCAATGTACGAATACTGGAACGCCGTCGGTGCATCCGGAGAAAACCGTCGAGGAACGCGCCCCGATCACGTCATCGAGCTGAAGACCGCCGATGTGCTCCGCGGCGTGGATGCGCAGCTCGATTGCGCTCTCAAACTGGCCCGTGCCACGACGCTGTCACAATAGTTAATCCATTCGAACGAAGGACAGGTGCAGCTCCGCGTGGCGGAGATGCATGTTGATCCATTGGTCGTGGGTCAGGCGGCCGAAGATAACATGCGGCGCAGTGGGCGTCTGGTCGCGCAGGCGCGCGAACGATTTGCGGAAATGGGCCAGCCCGTCCTCCAGAGACGCCGGGCCGATGGCCAGCGTTCCGCCGGGCACTTTGGGAATGCTTCCTCCGGCCCGCATCTTCTTGTACAGGAACCGTCCCTTCATCGGCCGCAGCATCAGCCGGATGATAAACGGCGGGTGCAGCGGCATCCCGTCAAACGAATAATCCGCCCAGGTCGCCAGGTGATTGAGGATCTGCCCGGTCGACCAGTTCCCCACGCACCGCGCCCGGCCCGCGCGCTCGGCATTCTCGATGGCCCCAACATCCCCCAGGGCATCATCGATCGTCACGAAGCTGATCTCCCGCCGGTTCCCGGAAACTGGCGTTTGCGTGGTCATTGTGGCATCTTAACGACCGCCTCGGAGGTTGCACTCTCTTTACTGTTTATTGCAGCCAGAAGACCGGACTCCGGGAAGGTTTCCCGAGACGTTGAACTGCTGGCCGGGAGGTTTCGATGCCGAGAATGCTGCTTGCAATCGCGTGTCTTTGGATGCTCTGCGGAACCGGGCTGGCCGGTGAGCCGGTGGCGACCATGAATCTGTGGCCCGGCAAGCCGCCCGGCGACACAACGGAGATCGGGCCGGAAAAAGTCGTGCGCGGGATGCTCACCAATGTGTCGACCCCGACTATCGCCGTTTACAAACCGCAGAAGGAAAAGGACACGCACGTCGCCATCGTGGTCGCGCCCGGCGGTGGGTTCACCGGGCTGGCCATGGAGCACGAGGGGACGCAGGTTGTCGATTGGCTCAACTCCATCGGAGTGACCGGCGTCCTGCTCAAATACCGCGTGCCCAACCGCCCGGGCATGCCGCGATACATGGCCGCGATGCAGGATGGGCAGCGCGCTCTGAGCATCGTGCGATCCAAGGCGAGCGACTGGGACATCGATCCCAACCGGATCGGGATCATCGGTTTCTCAGCCGGCGGACAACTGGCCGCCGACGTGGAAACCAACTTCGACAAACGCGTCTACGACCCGGTCGACGACATGGACAAGGGCCAGACGCGGCCGGATTTTGCCATCCTGGTTTATCCCGGCGGGATCGCTCCGCGCGACGGCTCGGTCGGCCTCACGCCTGATGTGCGTGTCACCAGCCAGACGCCGCCGACCATCCTGATCGTCGCCGACAACGACCGCTCGGAAAATTCGGTCTACATGTATCTCGCACTCAAGAAGGCCAAGGTACCGGCGGAGATGCACGTCTATGGCGAAGGCGGTCATGGCTTCGGCATGCACAAAACCGATGCCCCGCACGGAACCTGGACCCGGCGCGTAGATGACTGGATGAGGATGCGTGGGATCCTCGGGCCGGGCGCGCCCGCCAATTAGCGAGCCGTTTCGACGGAGAATTGCGGGAGGGCGAGGCGGGCGAGGCTCCTGCCGAGCCGCGGCTCGCCGGGAGGCTCGCCCGGCTCGCCCTCCCAGGACCAGGAGCGCCGCACCACCCGCTGTCGCGGCGAGCCTTGGAGTGATACAACGGGCGCATGAACTGGCTCGGGGACCATGACGTCGCAAGCCTCGGCCAAGCGCTGCACCGCGACGGATTTCCCGCCTTGCACGCGGCCAAGCTGCTGCGCGAGTTTTATCGCGGCGCCGGCGAGATCGACTTTGTCCGTCTCAACGTCGGACCGCGCGTCAAGCACCGGATCGAGGCGTTGCTTCGCGACCGGCCGGGCGCCGTCCTCGCACAAACGCAAAGCGCCGATGGCACGCTGAAGCTGCTGGTCGGTTTTGGCGACGGACGGAGCGTGGAGAGCGTCCTGATGCCCGGCTACCGCGCCGACCGGGCCGCCGCCTGCGTGTCGTCGCAGGTGGGATGTGCCATGGGCTGCGACTTTTGCGCCAGCACGCGGGGCGGATTGGAACGCAATCTGACTGCCGGGGAAATTGTCGATCAATTTCTCTTTCTCAAGCGCGAAGCGACGAAGTTGGGCCGGCGATTGGTTTCGCTGGTCTTTATGGGCATGGGTGAACCCATGCACAATCTGGACAACGTCATCGCCGCGGTTCGGCGGATCGCCGATCCTGACCTGGGCGGGCTGGGCTGGCGGCAGGTCACGGTCTCGACCGTCGGAATCGTTCCCGGCATCAATCGTCTGGCCGACGCCGATCTCAACATCAACCTCGCCCTTTCGCTGCATGCCCCGGACGACGCGACACGCGAGGGGCTCGTGCCAGCCAATCGAAGGTATGCGGTTGCCGACGTGATGGCCGCGGCCCGGCGCTTTGCGGAAAAAACCGGTCGCGTCGTGACGATCGAGTATTGCCTGCTGGCCGACGTGAACGACTCCGGCGCCCACGCCGCGGCGCTGACCCGGCTTATGCACGGCTTCCGTGCCCACGTGAACCTGATCCCGTACAACCCGATCGGGCGCGCCATCAGCGGGACGATCTATCGGCGGCCCAGCCCGGAGCGGGTGGCGGCGTTCCTGGTGATTCTGCGCCAGGGCGGAGTGGTGGCGCACGCCCGCGACGCCCGCGGCGGCGACGTCGCCGCCGCCTGCGGGCAGTTGCGGACGCCGGAGACGGCGAACGCGGAACGCCCCGGTGGGCCTACGAACTTATTGAGAATCATCTGATCGGATGGCGGCAGCCGGTGTCAGTTGACGCGACGCGCCAAACCCGATTACAAAGATGTTTTCGGAGGTTTGCACGGAGTCGTTCGAGGAAATTGTCGGCAGAGGCGGTGCCGTCGCGATGCGGCATGCGGGGCAGTTCTTCGGTAGTGGCGAACGCAAACACGCATCAGAATGTCGCCTAACAGCCGTTTCAGGAGCGGCGGACCAGTGATTACACCCTCTGTTCCCACACAGGAAACCGGCAGCGGACGCTTGTGGGTCACCTACCTGAATCGGTACCAGTGGTACGTCTTCTGCCTGGCCGCGCTCGGCTGGCTCTTTGACACCTTCGACCAGCACATCTTCACCGGCTCGCGTTCGATCGCGATACAGAATTTGATTCCGGGCGCCGACGCAAACACGCTGGGACGATACGGCGGATACGCGACGGCGCTGTTCATCCTCGGCTGGGCCACCGGAGGGCTCATCTTCGGGACGGTTGGCGACAGGATCGGCCGGGCCAAGACGATGGGGTTGACCGTGCTGCTCTATGCCGTCTTCACGGGTCTGAGTGGACTGGCGCAAAACTGGTGGCAGTTCGGACTGTCGCGTCTTATCACCGGATTGGGCATTGGCGGCGAGTTCGCCGCGGGTGCGGCCCTGGTTGCCGAAGTGATGCCGCCGAACGTACGCGCCAAAGCACTCGGAATGCTCCAGGCGCTCTCGGCGGTCGGAAACATCGCTGCCGGGTTTTCATTGCGACTTATCCCGTACATGCCGCACCTCGGCTGGCGCGGACTCTATCTTCTGGGCGCTGCTCCCGCCCTGATTGCTGTGATCGTCCAACTCGGCCTTCGCGAACCGGACCGCTGGGTGCAGGCAAAGGAGGCCGCCAGGGAAGCCGGGAACAACGCCGCCCAGGGCTTTGGCCGATACAGCGATTTGTTCACCAACCCGCGGTGGCGGCACAATGCGCTGGTCGGTCTGGGGCTCGCGGTTTCCGGCGTGATCGGCGCCTGGGGATTGGCGTTTTACAGTCCGGAGCTGATCGATCACGCGCTCAGTACGCTGTCCGCCGCCGACGTAAACCGGTACAAGTCGTGGGCGTTTGTCTTGCAGCATAGCGGCGCATTCGCTGGGATACTGGGTTTCAGCTACGTCGGCGTCTGGTTCGGGCGCAGGCTCGCGTTTCTTCTGGCATTTATCGTCGCGTGGATCTCGGTATTGGTCGTCTTCACCGGGTTTCACCGCCCCGACCAAATCTGGTACATGTTTCCGTTGCTGGGGTTTGGAACGCTGGCCCCATTCGGCCTCTACGCCGTCTACTTTCCCGAGATTTTCCCGACCAAACTTCGAACGACAGGCACCGGCTTCTGTTACAACGTCGGCCGCTACCTCTCTGTCGCGGGGGTTTTGCTAATGCCGAGCCTGGCGCCGGCGCTGCACGGCTTCCTGGGCCTTCCCGGGTTCCGTGCGGCGGCGGTCGTCGTCTCCTGCTGCTACCTCATTGGCATCGTTTCCGTCTTGTGGGCGCCGGAGACCAAAGGGCGACCATTGCCTGAAGACGAAGTGAGCGCAACCGAGTTGGGAGACGTTGCGACTGCGATAGGACGCTAACCGCAGGGTGAAACTCTCTCGTTGTCGGATCAGCCGGTCGAAGATCAGCCTTCACCAGGAAATGAGAGCGGCTCGTCCCCCGGCCCGAACTCCACCCGGTCATATGCCTCCGCCAGCGGCAGTTCGATCCGCAGTGGAGGGACGCTCAAAACCGCCTCCAGACCCTTTGCTTCCCGCAGCACCCACAGGCCGTCCGGCTGACGCTCAAACAGCTCGATGTGGGCGGTCGTTTGTGAAACCAGGCCGTACGCACGCAACGATTTGATCTGGCGGTAGCTGTCCGCCTTGAATCCGCGATCGTAGGCTTCGGTAGACTTGGACAAGACTTCAAACAGCACGGAGGGGTTGGTGTAGGTTTCGCCGTCCTGGTCTTCCTCGTCTCGCTGGAGTTTCTCGCAATACACATTGACGTCGGGATAAGTCCGTAAGCCTGTGGCGAGGATCTTCAGACGCAGGTTCGATTCATAGACGGTGCATGGACCGCCCTTGACGCGGTTTCCGATCTCTCGCACCAGGTTGCCGGAGATCAAGCTGTGCCGAGCCGTTCCACCCGCCATGGCGAGGACCTTCCCTATCGGGAAAATCTCGCCGTCGTAGTAATCGCTCTTGAACTCGGCGTCGCGCTCGAGGCGATAATATTCCTCCGGGGTGTAACGCTTGACCCGTTGTGGGAACGCCATACTGGATAGTCTATGCCAAATCTCAGGAACGCCAAAGGCTGCTGTCCGACAACATGCCCGAAACTTTTCTCCCGCCGCCACGTATTTTGCTATAGTTTCAGGGAAGTTTGAAAGCAGCCGAAGGAGGTTCGATTCGCGACGATGATCCGACCCGCCACCATTCACGACGTTCCCCGTATCCAGGAAATCATCAACAGCCACGCCGAGCTGGGGAAGATGCTGTTCAAGAGCTACGCCCAGCTCTACGAAGACCTGCGCGACTTCGGCGTCGAGGAAATCGACGGCGATATCGTCGGCTGCGTCGCCCTGACCATCATCTGGGCCGATTTGGCCGAGGTGCGCTCGCTGGCGGTGGACGAGCGCTATCTGCGTCGGGGTGTGGGCCGGCGGCTGGTCCAGTGGGCCGTCGAGGAAGCCCGCCGGCTGGGAATTCGGCGGCTGTTCGCCCTCACTTACGAGCAAGGCTTCTTCGGCAAACTCGGCTTCGAAGTCGTCGCCAAGGACTCCCTGCCGCTCAAAGTCTGGAGCGATTGCGTCCGCTGTCCCAAGCGCGACGGATGCGACGAGATTGCAGTGCTCCGCGTTTTACCGGACGTGGAAGCCCCCGCCTTCCCTTCCGCCGCCCCCACCCCGGCGGGTGTCAGCATCCCCGTCCTCAATTCCATCGACGATTGATGCCCCCGGTTCAGTGAACGCGCGCCGTTCCCCATTTTCACAACACTGGTTCTCCCATTGATTTTCTAAAATAAGACCTTCCCTGCCCGTTTTGTGATCCGGTAATCTTGAGAATTCCTCAAGGGCTCTCGGCAAAGCCGATATATCAGGTACGGAAGGCAGGCCGCAACATGGGCAAAGTGTTGGTCGTTGAAGACGAACCGGCGAGTCGCAAAGCGCTGGTCTCTTTGCTCAAACTCAATGGCATCGACGCACTTTGGGCGACTACGCTCCACGCGGCCCTAGAGCAGTTGCGGCACGGGCCGCGCTCGATCCTGCTGGACCTGATGCTCCCCGACGGCAGCGGGATCGCGATCGTCGATCACATTCGTCGCAACCGCCTGCCCATCCGCATCGCCGTCACCACCGGCGCCGGCAACTGGCAGGCGTTGCTCGAGAATTCCCCCCACCGCCCCGACGAAGTCTTCGTCAAGCCGCTCGACTTCGACCGCATCGTCGCCTGGCTGACCGCCTGAATCGGCGGAAACTCGAAACTCGAATGACGAATCAAATCCGAATCGCCGAAGGCTCGAATGAGGCTCCACCCCCATAGGGGGTGGTATCAGGAAGCCCCCCCAAGGGGGGCGTTGTCGTGACGAAGCCCCCGTTGGGGGCGGGCACATAGGGAAGGCCCCGCTGGGGCCGGCGTAATGGTTACTCGAAGTCGAACTT
>DATHPP010000256.1:0-11179 GCA_035483795.1 Tepidisphaeraceae bacterium
AAGTTCGACTTCGAGTAACCATTACGCCGGCCCCAGCGGGGCCTTCCCTATGTGCCCGCCCCCAACGGGGGCTTCGTCACGACAACGCCCCCCTTGGGGGGGCTTCCTGATACCACCCCCTATGGGGGTGGAGCCTCATTCCGCCGAAGCGGCGTCGCGGCGGCCCACGTCCGATAATTTTTTCCAGCGACTGCCAGCTCCCGTCCGATCTTGCATCGAGATGGCGTCGGCGATCCCGTTGAAATGGCACCCGCTCGAATTGTTTGACGAGCGGTTTCAAACAAATCTGACGGCGCTGCGCGGGCGTGATGCGGCGCTGGCGGATCGGCTGGCGGGGCTGGCGCCGTCGGTTGCGTATTTTATCGCCGCACAGGGGGACAACGTTTACCTGGGAAAACCCGGAGCGATGGGGATCGAGGTGATTCCCGATGCGATGCCGGCGCCGGCGGCGCGGAACATGCTCGCCGGGATCTTTCCGGCCGGACACGTCACCTGGTCAATCGCGATTGGTGGGCTCGGTTACGGATGGATGTGGGACCGGGTTTGGCGGCTGCCGTGCAAGGTGGAGACGGCGCCGGGGCATCGGCCGCCAATCTATTTGCTGACCAAAGACATCGAGCGGCTGTGGGCGGTGCTGCACGTGCTGGACTGGGGAACAATGCTGGCCGATCCGCGCTTCCCGATCTTCACCGGGCCTGATGCGGCGCAACAGATGCAGGAGCTTTTGGCCGGCGATCCGCGCTGGCCGCAGCCGCGGGCATCGGTTGGCATCGAGCCGCAGATTTTTCCGACGGAATTAAACGCATTTTTGGCGACGATAGCGGATGCAACCAATCGGCGGACCGAACAGCTTCGGCTTCGGCTGAATTCAATCTATCCCTCCGGCGAATCATGGGCGGGGCGACTTTCCCGGCCGCGGCTTCGGGTCCTGGGAATCACCAGCCGGTATACGACCTTCCTTCAGCATTCAATGCGCGACTGGCTGGAGGCGTTGGACCGGCTCGGGCACGAAACGAAACTGCTGATGGAGCCCGCCGATCACCTGCTGCTGGGGCCGGCGGGCGTGGCGCAGGGCGTGCTCGATTTTCAGCCGGACCTGATCGTCATCATCGATCACTACCGGGCGGAGATGGGGACGATCCCCGAATCGATTCCCTGCGTGATGTACGTGCAGGACCGCCTGCCGAACATCTTCAGCGCACAGGCCGGGGAGAACCAGACGCGGCGCGACTATTGCCTGGGGCCGGGGCGGCTGCATCTGAGCGAGAAGTACGGATATCCGGCACAGCGGTTTCTCTCCTGCCCGGTCGGGATCAATGAGCGACGATTCGAGCAGCGCGAGCTGACGCGAGCGGAGATCGATCGCTTCGGCTGCGACGTTTCGTACGTCAGCCATGCCAGCCGGCCGGCGGAGCAGATCGTGCGCGAGTACGCCGCCAAAAGCGGCTCTCCGCACATCGCCCGTCTGTGCGATCATTTCCACCAGCGGCTCGAATCCTGGTACGCGGCGGGCGGGATCGCTCTCAGCGAAATCGCCATGCGGCAGATCCTCGATCGCTGCATGAGCGACGTGCGCGTGCAGCTCGCCGAGGCCGACATCCCGCCATTCCTCGCCTTCTTCAACCAGTCGGTGAACAACGCGATCTTCCGCCATCAGACGCTCAACTGGCTGGCCGGCCTGGGAGTGAACCTGCACATCTGGGGCCGCGGATGGGAAAGTCATCCGATGCTCGGCCGCTTTGCCCGCGGCGTCGCCGACAACCAGAGCGACCTGGCCAAGATTTACCGCGCCAGTAAGATCAACATTCAAGTGACGCCGCACGGCTCGGTTCATCAGCGGCTGCTGGACGGGCTGGCCGCCGGTGGGTTCTTCCTTCTGCGCTGGCATCCGGGGGACGCGGTGGGGCGGTTGTATCGCGAGATGCTTGGCTGGTGTCGCGAGAACTCCGTCACTTCGGATTCGCAATTGCACGCGCTGGCGGAGGACCGCATACGGTGGCTGATCGCGCGGATCAATCAGCTCGAAGGGAGCACGCCTCAGACGCGCGCGTTCAGCGTGTTCGACGTGATGAACGGCCATGCGGATTCCGATTTCATGACGTCGGCCGACAGCATCTGGGAAGAGTACGAAGGGGTCGCGTTCAACGATCGGACGGAGTTGGCGGCGAGGGTGCAGAGGTTTCTGGTGGACGATGCGCTGCGGGAGCAGATTGCCGGCTCGATGAGGCGGGCGGTGATCGAGCGGTGCAGCTATCTCGGCATCAACCGCCGGCTGCTCGAGATGATTCAAACCGATTTGAGCGCGGAGACGGCCCGATGCGCGGCTTGAGGTCCAAGGCGATCGAACGCGGCTGGATTGGCGAGGGCGAGCCGCTGCTCGTCGGCCGGTTGGCGTTTCCGCTCGAGGCCGACCTCCCTGACGTCGTTCACGAATTCAATCGCCCGGCCCGCGACGCGGTCGTGGCCGAGGCGCTGGAGGGCATGGCGGCGCCGCAGGCGAATCCCTCCCTCTTTGGGCCGGAGCCGCAAGTCGTCGTCGCGGAGGTCGAGCGATATGGGATACCGCTCCGCACGGTGCTGGGAATGGAATCGGGATTGATGCGCAGCGACCCGTATTACGACGCGCAGTACCTCTCGCACTTTTACCGCCGGCATTATCGCAACCTCTACCGGCCGAAGCGTTTTTCGCATTCGTGGTTCTTGTCCGAGCAGATTCGCAGCGGGCAGCGGATCCTGGAGCGCGTTGGGTCGAAACTTCCGCGATCGGGGCGGGTGTTGGACGTTGGGTGCGGGATGGGCGGGATGCTGATCCCGTTCAAGTTCGACGGCTGCGAAGTGGCCGGGTGCGACTATGGTGAGGAGTACGCCGATCGCGGCCGAAGCCTTGGCCTGGAAATCCGGATCGGCGGGCCGGAGCTGTTCCGCGGCGAGGAGCCATTCGATCTGATCATTCTCTCGCATGTGCTGGAGCACACCTCGGACCCGGTGCATTTTCTACGTGAAGTTGCCGGGCTGCTGAAGCCAACCGGCATTTGCTACATCGAGGTGCCGGGGCTCTTGAATCTGGACAAGTGGTACAACGGGAATCTGCTGGAGTATCTCCAGAACGCCCACCGCTGGCATTTCACCGCCGGGACGCTGGGCGCGGTGGCGAATCGGGCGGGGCTGCGGATTTTGGAATGCGATCAGACGATTGTCTGCCTGGCGCAGGTCGGATCGGCGGACGAGATGGCAATGGCAAATGACGGCGCAGACGTGCTTGGTGAAATCCGGCGGCTGGAAGGCGCTTTGGCAGCGAAGGGCGCAAGCAGGAACTGACGTGATCACGGAGGATCGCGCATGACCGGCGACAACGGCAAATGCCTGGCGATCATTCCCGCCCGCGGCGGGTCGAAAGGGATTCCGCGCAAGAACATCGCGCCGATTGCAGGCCGGGCGCTGATCGCGTGGACCATCGACGCCGCCCGGGCGGCACAGCTTGTCGATCGGGTTGTGGTGTCGACGGATGATGCGGAAATCGCGGAGCTTGCCCGAACCTGCGGCGCGGAAGTCATTCATCGCCCGGCGGAAATCAGCGGGGATACCGCGTCGTCAGAGTCGGCATTACTCCACGCGCTGGAGGAGTTGGAGCGGACGGAGGGTTACCGCCCGGCGCTGGTTGCGTTTCTTCAGTGCACTTCGCCGCTCACGACGGGGCAGGACATCGATGGGACGATCGCCCAGCTGCGCCGATCGGGTGCGGACTCGGCGCTGAGCGTTTCGCCGTTCCATCACTTTCTCTGGAGGCCCGACGGGCGCGGCAGCGCGGTGGGAGTGAACCACGATAAATCCTTCCGCCAGCGTCGTCAGGAGCGCGAGCCGGAATACCTCGAGACCGGCGCGGTTTACGTTATGAAAGCCGACGGCTTCCGCGCCGCCCGCCACCGCTTCTTCGGAAAGACCGCGACGTTCGTCGTCCCCGCCGAGCGGGCGATCGAAATCGATGAGCCGCGTGATCTCCTGATCGCGGAAATGCTTCTGCGCCAGCGGCAACAGCAGGACCGGCTGTCGCTCCTTCCCGATCCGGCGCGGGCGGTGGTTTTCGATTTCGACGGCGTGTTCACCGACAACTCCGTCTGGCTCGATCAGGACGGGCGCGAGGCGGTCGTCTGCGGGCGTGGCGACGGCATGGGCTTAAAACGACTTGAGGAACGCGGCATTTCGATCCTGGTACTTTCCGCCGAGACCAATCCGGTTGTCGCGGCCCGCTGCCGCAAACTTGGATTGGAATGCATTCAAGGCTGCGGGGACAAGCTGCCGGTGCTCAAGCAATGGGCGTCCGGTTGCGGCATCGATCGAAGCGCGCTGGTCTACGTCGGCAACGACATCAACGACGTGGAATGCCTCGGCTGGGCCGGGTGCGGGGTGGCGGTGGCGGATGCATACGAAGCCGCGATGCGATCATCGAGAATCGTGCTCGATCGGGCCGGCGGCCATGGAGCCGTACGGGAATTGTGCGACCTGGTGATCGAATCGCTCGAAAGATCGCAGAGGAGCAGCGAATACTCATGCAAAGCGGCGTAAGCGAAATGCATTGCCGGGCCGAAGATTTGGCCGTCGAGGCGGGCCAGTATTGGCGGCAGAGCGCAAATCGCGCGTGGGTGCAGGACATGTCGCACTGGCGCGGCCGCGGCAGATGGGCCGACCAGCGCGCCTGGGCCACGCTTGGGCAACGCCACGTCGAAATGTTTCAACAGCTCTGCGCACTGACCGGCAAGACGAACAAAGTGCGCAGCATCCTGGAGTGGGGCCCCGGCGGCGGGGCCAACGCCGTCGCTTTTGCCCCGCACGTCCGGCGCTTCTACGGCGTCGATATTTCGCCGGCCAATCTGGAAGAGTGTGGAATACAGCTCGAATCGGTTGGCTTTGCGGATTGGCATCCGATCACGATCGATGCGAACCAGCCGGAACAGTGCCTGACAGCGGTCGACGAGCCGGTCGATTTCGTGCTCTGCACCGCCGTGTTTCAGCATTTCCCCGGGAAAGAGTACGGAATTCGCGTGCTGGGGATTCTGAATCAGGTCTTGGCGGCGGATGGAATCGCGCTGATCCAGATTCGCTACGACGACGGATCGGATGTCCTGCGATGCAAGACGGGCGACTACGAGAAGAACGTCGTCACGTTCACTTCCTATCACATCGAGGAATTCTGGCAGCTCGCATCCCAGGCCGGCCTGAACCCTGTTTCGCTGGTCCTGAAACCGGACGATTGCTACGCCTTCTATCTGCTGAAAAAAGGAGTCGGCCGTGAGTAAAACGCTTCGCCTGGGCGCGCGGACGATCGGCGACGCTCAGCCGGTCTACGTGATCGCGGAGATCGGCATCAATCACAATGGCGATCTGGAGATCGCCAAAAAGCTGATCGACGTGGCGAAGCTGGCCGGGTGCGACGCGGTGAAGTTTCAGAAGCGCACGCCCGAGCTGTGCGTGCCCGACGAGCAGAAGGACCTGAAGCGCGACACGCCCTGGGGCGTGATGACATATCTGGAGTATCGCCACCGCGTCGAGTTCGGCTACGAGCAGTACGCGGCGATTGATGAGCATTGCAAACGGCTGGGGATCGACTGGTTTGCCTCGTGCTGGGACGAGCCGTCGGTGGATTTCATCGAGCAGTTCGGCCCGGTCTGCTACAAGATCGCCTCGGCGTCAGTGACGGACGTTGCGCTCCTGGAAAAGCTTAAGAAGACGGGCAGGCCGCTGATTCTCTCGACCGGCATGTCGAGCATGGAGGAAATCCGCCGGGCGGTTGAGGTTCTGCCGAAAGAGCGCCTCGCGCTGTGCCACGCGACCAGCAGTTATCCGTGCAAGGCCGATGAGCTGAACCTGCGCGTCATCCAGACGCTGAAAAAGGAATTCGATCTGCCGGTCGGCTATTCGGGGCACGAGGTGGGGTTGCAGACGACTTACGCCGCGGTGGCGCTGGGCGCGTGCCTGGTCGAGCGGCACATCACGCTCGACCGCGCGATGTGGGGCAGCGATCAGGCGGCCAGCGTCGAGCCGCAGGGGCTCGTGCGCCTGGTGCGCGACATCCGCGTGATCGAACGCGGGCTGGGCGACGGGCAGAAGAAAGTCTACGAGAGCGAGAAGCCGATCCGCGCCAAGCTTCGCCGGGGGCGCACGGTCGTGAACGAGCAGCTTGCCCGGCACGCACTGCTGGCGGAAAACCAGAAGCTCTACAATCGCCACCAGGGCGAGCGCTGCTTCATCCTGGCGACCGGACCGTCGATCAATTCACAATCGCTGCGCGACCTGGCCGGGCAAACCTGCATCAGCGTCAGCAACTTTTTCGTGCACCCGGATTGCAGCGCCATCCGCCCGCGGTATCACTGCGTCGCGCCGTTCCACCCGCCCATCACGGAAGAGGCCTGGCAGACGTGGCTGGCGGAAATGGCCGATGCGACCGGCGACGCCGAACTGTTCTTCGGAATGCAGGACCGCCAGCGCAATTCGTCAAGCGGACGCTTCTCGAGCCGCTCGGTCCACCACGTTCTTTTCGGCGGCCCGCTCAACCAGCTCGAAGCGCACGGCGTCGACCTCGCCCGCGCCGTCCCGTCGCCGCAGTCGGTGACGATCATGGCGCTGTACGCCGGCATTTACATGGGGTTCAAAGAGATCGTCCTACTGGGCTGCGACCACGACTGGATCCTTCACCTCAACGTCTCCCGCCACTTCTACCAGGAAGAGCAGCATGCCCTGAACCGCACGGGATACAGTGAATGGTTCGGCGCGCGGCTCGACGACTATTGCCGCGATTACGTCACCCTCTGGGCGCAGTACCGGGCGCTTGCGAAAGCGGCCCAGGACCGCGGCGTCCGCATCGTCAACGCCACCCCGGGCGGGTTGCTCGATCTGTTCCCACGCGAGCAGTTCGAACAGGTTATTTCCGCAAAACGTGCGGCGTGAACTCTTGTGGCACAGTCGCCCTCGACTGTGTTCCGCCGAAGGCGGAAAGGCATTTTGCGATTCCCCTTCGACCTCCGGTCGAACACAGCCGAGGCGGCTGTGCCACAAGATGCCTACGCCGCCTTAGCGACTGGCACTCCTACGCACCGCTCCAGCTTCTCTGCAAACTCCCCGGCCGCCCAGTCGCGCACGATCATTCTCGGGAGGGCAAACAAGTCTGCCCCGGCGGTCACCCGGCCCTCGAAATTGGCGCAGGCGAATTGGTATCCTTGGGCTTTTACCAGCGACATTGTCTCGCCCGTGAAATCTCGCCGGGTGCCGAACGGGTATGAAAACGCGTTAATCGCTTGTCCTGTGATCCATTCGAGCGTCAGCTTGTTTTCGCGGAGCTGCGAGCACTGGGACTGGCGCGGTTCGACAGACATGCGCGGATGATCGACGGTGTGACCGCCGATCTGGATTCCCTCCGTTTCGGCCAGCCCGCGCAACTCCTGGGCGGACATCATCCGATGCGAGCGTCGCATTCGCATCCCTGCCCACGCCTGGAGCTGTTCGAGCACCTGGCGGCGACGGGAGGCGGTGCAATCGTGCAGAAGCGTGCACAATTCGCGATAGGCGCGATGACGGGAAGTCGGGTCCGATTTTTGCAGTACGGTCCAGCGACGATGCGACTGGGCGTCGGCGTCCGTGTATACCGCGTCTGGCCCCAGATCGATCTCATACGGCCTTTGCGGAAGCCAGATGCGTAATTGCGCAGGCAATTCCCCCGGCGAGAGGAATATGCGGTCCAATTCATCCCAAAAGAATTCGTTGCAACTGTTGGTGTGGCCGGTCGTCGCGAAGATCGTCGCGGGTGCGTCGTGGCGGCGCAGAATCGGTGCGGCGGTCAGGACGTTGTCGGCGTAACCGTCGTCGAAGGTGATCGCCGCCTTGCCGTCGGGCGAACGTCCCGCGGCAACATCGCCGGCGATCTCTGCAAGAGGCACGATTCTCAGTCGCTCGCGCAGGATCTCGAGATGCCGCTGGAAATTCTCTGGGGAGACACAGAGCATTTGCGGATCGCGATCGAGGCTGGCGATGCGATGGTAGAGCAGGATCAGGCCGCCGGGGATGTTGGATTTCATGCACACTCCGTTGCGCTGGCTCTGGAGACGGCCGGCGGGCAGTGCCCGCCCTACGTTCTGAACCAACGTCGCCTAAGGTAGGGCGGGCGCTGCCCGCCGCCCGGGATTCCGCAGAGCAGCTTTGATGGTGATGATGAGCTGGTAATCAGGGTCCCTGGCCGCAAGTTCCTCAGGATCGATCTCCTCCAGCGCCAAGCCCTGAAGAAAATGCGTCGCGACGGCGACGTTCCCGAAGGATTCGATTTCGACTTCGCCAGATGAGAAAGCCTCCTCGAATAATCGGGCGGCCGATCGCGTCGTAAACCTCCAAAAATCTCCCCAGCGGTCCATGTCATACCGGCTGATCTGGCTGATGCCGGGCACTGTTGCCAGCACGACGCCGCCGGGCTTGAGAGCGCGATGGCAGGTCGCGACGGCGGCGCGAACGTCGAAGATGAAGGGAAGGACCTGCGTGAGAATGATGCAATCGAAGGCCGACTCGGGTATACCCTCGCCGGTAGCAAGATCGCCGATGATCGTGGCGTTGCGGTTGCCTGCGGTCGCGTGCAGCACATCGCTCTGATGGACGTCGCTCCCAAATCCGCGTGTGTAGCTCGCGTCGCCAGTCTCGAGCACGCGGCCGCGAATCTGATCCGAGTTCGAGCGAAGAAAATTTTCGATGTAGAAGCGGTCGATGGGTGTGCCGCGGTCGTGGCCGAACAGGCGGCTGGCGGGCTGGCAAGACAGTGGGTGGGCCGTCGGGTTCGACATGGCTCAATCCGCCGGCCGCTGGGCGTAAACCAGGCAGAACCAGTCGGCCTTGGGCCGCAGCTTGAACGGCGGTTTGGTGACCGAACAGGTCTCTCCGTCAAAATCGTGGACGAAATAGCGATAGCCGACGCGGTCGAGCAGGTTGAGCAGGTTGCCAAGCCGCTGCGGGCCGCGCGCCCAGCCGTGGTACTCGACGACCATCTGGCGGACGTTTTGCAGGACGCCAGCCTCGAGACATTCCTGGAGCACGGCAAGCTCCTGGCCCTCGATGTTGAGCTTGAGGAAATCGACGGGCTCGAGCAGGTAGGTCGAGAGGCGCTCGACGTTCACGGTTCGCTCTCCCCCGGCCGGCTCCACGCGCCCGCCCGCCGAGCCATCGGGGATGAAGGTCACGGTTCCGTCGCTCGCTCCGAGGCCCGACATCACCGATGTTACAAAATGTGACGTTTTGTTACGTTCCAGATTCGATTGGAGCAGCCGGAAAATCTCCGGGTCCGGCTCGAAGGCGATGATCCGGCAATCCGGATGATCGTGCCTGAACCCGAGGACGGAGATTCCCATGTTGCTGCCGCCGTCGATGATCAGGGGATCGGGGCGGACCGCCGCGAAGCGGTAGATGCCGCGCACGAACACGTCCTTGTATTGCATGTAGGCGTTGGGGCCGTCGGTGATCTGGAGGCGGTAGTCGCCGAGCCTGACGATGGAGCCCGCCGGCTTGTGCCAGAGGCGTCGCCGAAGTGCGGCAAGCGAGATCGCGCGCGGGCGGGCGGGCGAGGCTCGTGCCGAGCCAAAAGTCTCGTGCGCGGAAGGATGCGGCTCGGCGGGAGCCTCGCCCTCCCGCGTGTCTTGCGGAGCCAGAAGCGTCATTGGATGAAATTATCGGCTGCTGCCGGCCATGTCCGATAATCAGGGCATGCGGATCGCGTTTCTGACGCACCAGTGGCCGGGCGCGCGAATGGGCGGGATCGGCGCCGCGGTCCGCCAGACGTCGCTGGCGCTAGCGGCGGCCGGGCACGACGTGCACGTGTTCACCTTCACGCTGCCCGCCGACGTACGAGAGCGACTACCGTGCGAGATTCGCGTTCATGAAGTCCCTGACCTGGCCGAGCGAGTCCGTCGGAATGAGATCTCCGGCGAACTGGCCGCCGGGCTGCAGGTGGGCGGAGAGGGGATTTACCGGCTGGCGCTCGGGTGGTTGCTCTGTGAGCAGCTTCTTCGCGTTCACTCAGAGAAGCCGTTTGACCTCGTCGAGACTCCGGAGGTCGAGGCGCTCGGCCTGCCGCTCATGCTGGACGATTCATTCGACGCGCCGGTGCTGGTGCAGCTTCACTGCTGCACGGCGATCGCGCGGATGGGGAACCAGGTTTGCGAAATCTGGGAGGGCGAGGCTCCTGCCGAGCCGGAAGGTTTCGGTGCGCCGGATGGCCGGCTCGGCGGGAGCCTCGCCCTCCCCAATCCGCTCACGGCTCTCGAATTTGCCGCGATGCATCTGGCGGATGGCCTGTCGGCCCCGACGCAGGCGGTCGTCGATGCCACCCGGCTTTGCTGCCCCCTGTCGCAGAATGTCTCGATCATCGCTCATCCGTTTATCACCGACGGCGAATATTCCGACCCGCCCGGCGACGGGCCAATTCTGTTTGTCGGGCGCCTCGAGCGGCTCAAAGGGGTCGAAACGATTGTTGAGGGCTTGAACGCATTTCTGCCGCGACACCCGACGTGCCTCTTTCGATTCATCGGTCCCGATACGAACACCGCCCGCGGCGGCGGCTCGATGCGGCGGTGGCTGGAGTCGCGGCTCGATCCGGCTGTGCGGGATCGCGTGCAATTCCCGGGCGAGCTTTCCGGCGAGCAGCTCGCCGGGGAATGGGAGCGCGCGTCGTTCGGCGTCATGCCCAGCCTCTGGGAAAATTTCTCGATGGCGGCCTGCGAAGCGATGGCGGCGGGACGAACGCTGATCGTCGCCGCGGGGACCGGTTCAGGCGAAGTCGTCGGCAATGCGGGAATCGTTGTACAAAGAGAGTCGCCGCGGGCCCTGTGCGCTGCCATGGAAAAGCTGTGGACCGACCGGCCGACCCTCGACCGATTGTCCCGCGCCGCCTTGGAGCGGATACGAACGGAGTTTTCGGCGAACCGAATCGCGCAACGACGAGAACAATACTATCAAAACGCAATCGGGAACTTTGCAGCGCACGGCAGATCGGAATTCACGCAAAAGCTTGAATCCCTTCCCACAAAGTGCGCTGCGGCGGTTCTTCCGGCAATGGTGCGGCTCACCGGCGCTCTGGCCGGCGCCAACGTTGGCCATCAGACGCCCGGTGGACGGCTGCTTCGCATCATGGACGACCTCGAAAAGCAAAGCGGCA
>DATHPP010000257.1:0-14064 GCA_035483795.1 Tepidisphaeraceae bacterium
GCTTGACCGCCTGCTGATAGGCCGCGATCGACTCTTTCAGCTCTCCCTTTTGCGCCAGGGCCAGACCGAGATTGTGATAAGCCTCGGGATAGTTTGGAATCAATTCGATCGCGCGTCGGTAGGACACGATCGCCTCGTCGAGACGGCCGAGGTCGCGCAGGACCGAGCCGAGGTTGTTGTGCGCCAGGGCATGATTCGGGCGGAGGGCGACAGACCTGCGGTACGCCGCCTCCGCTTCGGGAAGCTTCCACTGGGCGGCCAGGGCCACGCCCAGGTTGTTGTGGGCGTCGGGATTGTCGGGGGTCAGCAGGATGAGCTTGTGGAAGATTTCCGCTGATGCGTCATCGCGGCCGATCTGGTGCGCCAGCACCCCGAGCATCTGGAGCGCGCCGGGATGATTGGGATCGGTTGCAAGCACTTGGCGATAGAGGGCATCGGCCTCGCGGAGGCGACCCGCTTGATGATGCGCGGTGGCTGAGTTGAACAGTTGGGTGAGATTGGTTGCTGGCATCGCGGGAACGGTGGCTGCAAGCCGCCACGGCTTTCGGGCAATCGCTACGACAGAGTTTATCAGGCACGCGGATCATCCGCTAATACGATCGGCACTCGATCATCCAAGTTTGTGGCGGAACTGGTTCTGGTCGCGGGCGCAGGAGACGGCGGCGTCGTAGGTAATCTCGCCGCGCTGGTAAAGCTCGAGAAGTGCGATGTCCATGCTCTGCATCTGGACTTCTTGCCCATCTGGATCTCGTTGATCATGAGGTGCGATTCGCCGTCGCGAATCATCCCACCCGTCCGCGGCAGTGCCGGTTGGGATGGAAGAGCGAAAACCGGCGCGTTGCGCGCACGGCTACCGAAGGCGCGATTCAGATATTCAGGACAGCCCGCAATTCTCCCAGATGCTTCCGGTAATTCCGCCAGCGGCCGACCGACGAGGCGTACAGCGGGCGGCGGACCTGGTCGCGGCTGGCGGTCGCGACCAGACGCGCGGTCTGGTGGAAATTCAGGCACCGCGCGTCCCAGGGCAGGTCGAGAAATTCCAGCATCCGCCGGACCTGGCCCTCCAGGTCGGTCACCATGTCTTCGTAGCGGACGTTGAGCATGGGAAAATTCAGCGCCACGGTCCAGTGCTCCATGAAACGGCGGTAGCTTCGGTAGAACGTTCCGAGGTGCCGCAGGTCGTTGGCAAACTCGTTGCCGATCGAGAAGCTGGTCATGTAGCAGGACAGGCACGTATCCACTGGGTCGCGGGTGCAGTGGATGACGTGGGACTCGGGGAAGAGAATTGAAATGAGTCCCATGTAAAGGAAGTTCAGCGGCATCTTGTCGGTAACGTAGGTGGCGGTGGGGTCGATCGAATCGATCTCGCGGAGGTAGTCGGCGGCCATCCGGTCGGCCATGCGCTGCGATATCGAGTCCAGGCATTCGGGGAAGCAGCCCTTGCATTCGGGGTCGCGGCCGGTGGCGGCAACAGCCATCCCGCTGAGCGCCCGCAACTCCCCGCCTCCATGCACCCGCGGATGCGACGCCAGGATCTGCTCGAGAAGCGACGTACCCGACCGCGGCATGCCGACGATGAAGACCGGCCGGCGGCTGTGGTGCGATGCCCGCGGAAGATCGTGCAGCTTCTCCGGAGTGTAGTAGGCGATGCTGCGGTTGAACCAATCCTCCATCTGGTGCGGATCGTAAGGCTGCGGCATCGCCTCATGCCCCATGCGGGCGTGCGCGAACGCCTCGTCGTAGTGACGCAGCCCGTCGAGCAGCCGGGCGGCGGAAAAGTGGAACACGCGCCGCTCGACCGGTGCGATATCGGTCAGTAGTAATCGCTCCAGCATCGCCAGTGCCTCACGCTGGTGTCCCAGCGCCGGCGCCAGGCGGCCGTACAGATCGGCAAGTTTGGATGAGGAATAACCCTGCTCGATCAGCCCGCGCACCAGTTCCCACGCCGCAAACGGCTGTCCGGCGCCCTCGAGAATACAGGCGCGCGAGATGATCATCTGCGGGTCGGACGGCGCCAGCGCCAGTGCCCATGCGCTGTGATGCAGGGCGGGGGCAACGTCCTGCCGCTCCAGGTACCAGTCGGCCAGCACGTGATGCGCCAGCGGATGGTCCGGCTGGAGCCGCACCGCATCCTTCAGGTGCCGCTCCACCAGTTCGGGGCGTGCCGCCTGCCACGCGCAAAGGCCCACCATGAAGTGGTGACGCGGCTGGTCGGGCGCCAGGCGCACCGCCTCGATATACCGCTGGAGCGCCTCATGGAGACGCGCCTTGCGAAACAGCTCATCGCCCTGCTCGGCTTCCTCGATGCCGTGGGCCCGGAGGAATACGGGATCGAAAAGCGGCGTATGCACGCGCTCCAGCCCGTCGGCAGGCATCGTCGGTGGAGGCGGCAGCACAACTTCGACCAGCCCGAACCGCGTGGAGTCTTCCACCGCGTCGGCGTCCGACGTCTGTCTTTGCTGGTTGACAGCCATGCCCAACCCCGCACGGCGGTGCTTCGATAGTCGCACCGTTTCTTGGAAACAGCCGCGCCGCAACGAAACCCGCGGCCAAAGGAGCTCGATGACACGGTAACAGCAGGCAGACGCATTTGCACGCTTTTGCCAGGAATTCAATCGATCTACACATGGATGGATTTCTATGCATTCCCTCCGGCGTTCGTAGGTTGCCGCTAGCACTGCGCCATCCCGGGCTGTGGCATCGGCACTTCCTCCGCCCGCAACACCGCCGGACTCCCAAATTCGTGACATCGGATGGCGCGCATGGTGGCAACACGCCCCACTCGAAACGGAGGACGTATTTCAGGTCAGGCTGATGACCCGTGAGACAGAATGAGGTGCCGTAGCGCCGTAAGACAAATCGGGGATATCGCATCAGCACATGTATATATGATATGCGCCGCGGCAAACTATGCCAAAATATCTCAAAAGCGATCATTATCCATTGACACATCTCGCAAATAATGCCACAATCTGGTATCTAAGCGTCAAATGCTCCTGGAAAATTCCACCAAGCTCCAACGTTCGGAAGTTGAATCGCTCGTTCGGGAGGTTCTGCTCCAGCGACTGCACGGCGCGATTGCCCCGCCGGCACGGGAGCGGCATGCCGCCGAGCCGCAGCGGCCCGGCGGGCCGCCGCATCCGCTGGTGGTCAACGTTTCCGCCCGTCACATGCACGTCACCCCGGCCGACCTCGAAATCCTCTTTGGACCAGGCGCGAAGCTGACCAAACTCAAAGACCTCTACCAGCAAGGCGAGTTCGCATCCGAGCAACTGGTCACGCTGGTCGGCCCGCGGCAGAGGATTATCCCCAACGTGCGGATCCTCGGTCCTGTGCGCAATTACACGCAGATTGAGTTGAGCTACACGGACGGCATTTATCTGGGAATCGACTTGCCGCTGCGGATCAGCGGCAATCATGAAGGCACGCCGGGCATCACGATCCTGGGACCCAGGGGCGCGATCAACATCAGCAAGGGCGTGATCCGCGCCGAGCGGCACGTCCACATGAGCGAAGCCGACATGGCCTATTACGCCGTCAAAGACGGCGACTATCTCAAGCTCCGCATCGAAGGCCCGTCCGGCGTCGTCTTCGACCGTGTCAAAGTCCGCTATCACCCCAAGGTCGTTCTCGAAGTGCACATAGATACGGACGAAGGCAACGCGTGCGACCTGGAGAGCGCGACCAAGATCGAACTTTTTAAGTGAGCGCGTGAAACGTGAAACGTGACAAATGCCCAACAGGGCACGTTTCACGCGACTCGATACGGAACGAGGATTCATCGAAAGGAACGTATGCCAAGCGAAGCCCTCGGCCTGCTGGAGACCAAAGGCCTCGTTGCCCTGATCGAGGGCAGCGACGCCATGCTCAAGTCGGCCAACGTGGAAATGATCGGATGGGACAAGTGCGGGAGCGGAATGGTCACCTCGTTTGTGAAAGGTGACGTCGCCGCAGTGAAGGCCGCGATCGACGCCGGGGCGGAGGCCGCTGGCCGCGTCGGTCAGGTCATCAGCGTCCACGTGATCCCCCGCCCGCACGACGATTTGGGCGGAATGATGCCCAAGGCGAAGAAACCCGCAACGGTCGCGTCAGACCGCGGCATCGCGGCGTCAGCACGAAAGTAAAGCTGTCATTTCACTGATAGTTTTGTCACTTGTCATTCTTGGTGGGCGAACGCCACTGCACCAATGACAGGTGACCAACGACGAGTGACAAGTGACCAATGACAAAGGACCAAATCATGGCAGAACAAGACGGCAACAGCAGGAACGGCTCATACGGCAGCGCCCTGGGCCTGATCGAAACCAAAGGCTGGGTCGGCCTGGTCGAGGCGACCGACGCGATGTGCAAGGCCGCCAACGTCGAAGTGGTCAAGACCATCCAGATCGGCGGCGCGTTCGTGACGACCATCGTCCGCGGGGACGTTGGCAGCGTTCGAGCGGCGGTCGACGCCGGCGCCGAAGCCGCCGGCCGCGTCGGCGAGCTGGTCGCGTCGCACGTCATCGCGCGGCCGCATCCGGACTTGCTCGCGGGATACGGTGCGGGTGGTGGAAGTTCTTCGCTCTGAACGACACGTGAAGCGTAGAACGTGATAAGAGTCTTCCCAACCGGTGCATTTGTCACGTTTCACGTTTCACTCGCATCGATAGCGCACGGCCATGAACGTTTTGGTGGCGAATCTGGGTTCCACGAGCTTCAAGTACAAGCTCCTGGACATGTCCGCCGAGGGCGAGGTGCTCGCCCGCGGAGGCTACGAGCGCATCGGGCAACCGGGCTCGCCCTTCGCGACGCACGGCGACGTGATCGACGTAATCCTCAAGGAACTTCCGGCCAAACCCGATGCGATCGGCTTCAAAGCCGTGCACGGCGGGCCGATCTCCGGGGCGGTGCGCGTGACCAATGAGGTGATCGCAACGATGGAGCAGTTTGCCGACGTGGCCCCGGCGCACAATCCGCCGTACATCGCGGCGATGCGGGCGTTCCGCCAGAAGCTGCCGCAGGCGCCGCAGGTCGCCGCGTTCGAGACGGCGTTTCACCAGTCGATCCCCATGTCCCGCCAGGTCTACGCGATCCCACACGAATGGACCGAGAAACTGGGAATTCGTCGATACGGCTTTCATGGCGCATCGCACCGCTACATCGCCGCCCGCGTGCGCGAGCTGCTCGGCCCCGAAGCCCGGCGCGTCATCAGCTGTCACCTCGGTGGATCGTGCTCGATCTGCGCCATCGAGAACGGCAAATCCGTCGCCAACTCCTTCGGCATGACGGCCCAGTCGGGCGTGCCGCACAACAACCGCGTCGGCGACTTCGACACGTTCGCGCTGCACAAGCTGCTCAAGCAGAACATGGGGCTCGACGACATTTTCAAACGTCTCTGCAAGGAAGGCGGCCTGCTGGGGATGAGCGGCGTCTCGCCGGACATGCGCGACGTCGAGAAAGCCGCCCAGGCGGGAGACCCGCGGGCGAGGCTCGCGGTCGACGCCTTCGTGGAAAGCGTCCGGCATTTTATCGGCGCGTACCTGGTCGTGCTGGGCGGCGTCGACGTGCTCGTCTTCACCGGCGGGATTGGTGAGAACGGCATCGCCATCCGCGAGGCGATCTGCCACAACCTCGAATGGGCCGGCATCGCCCTCGATCCGCAAAAGAACCAGATTCGCTGTAAGGAAACCAAGATCAGCAAGGTCGAGAGCGGCGCGGAAATCTGGACGATTCCAACCAACGAGGAATTGATCGTCGCGCAGCAGACCCTGGCGGTACTCAGCGTGAACTAAAAACAATACGCCACAGAGGGACACAGATGAAGAACACAGATAAGGGCGAGGCAGTTGCATGTGACACGGGTTTTCAACCCGTGCCGTCGGCATTCGAAGTCGAAGAAATTGGAATTGTCGATCACCCCAAACGGAAAACCGCCGGCACGGGTTGAAAACCCGTGTCACGTGGAAATTGATCGTGGCCAGCGTCTTCTTTCGTATTCCATCTGCGTCCATCTGTGGCGAACAGATTTGAAAGGTGAACCATGACAAACGGCGAGGCAATCGGATTGATCGAGACCAAGGGCATCGTGGCCGCGGTCGAGGCGTGCGACGCGGCGCTCAAGGCGGCCAACGTCCAGTTCGTCGAGCAGCACAAGGTCGGCAGCGGATTGGTGGCAATCACCCTGAAGGGTGACGTTGCTGCCGTGCGGGCGGCGGTGGACGCCGGTGCCGAGGCCGGCGGCCGCGTCGGCGAAGTCGTCTCCGTCCACGTCATCCCCAGGCCGCACTCGGACGTGGCGAAGATGGGATGAGAGAGCGATTTGCGATTTGCGATTTGCAATTTGCGATTGAAAAAGCCGGATGAACGTCCATTGAGTTCATCGCAAATCGCAAATGGCAAATCGCAAAATATAGCGGAGCGCCAATGTTCTTAGCCCGCGTCACCGGCAACGTCGTCGCGACTCACAAAGACCCGTCGTTGAACGGGCAGAAGTTGTTCGTGGTCGAGCCGTTGAACGTGAAGTACGACGAGCAGACGCGCAAGCCGGCTTCGCTGGGAAATACCGGCCGGGCGATCGTCGCGCTGGATTCCGTGGGCGCGGGCGAAGGCCAGCTCGTGCTGGTGGTGCAGGGCAGCAGCGCCCGCATGACCGAGCAGACCAAGAACCTGCCCTCCGATGCCGTGATCGTCGGAATCGTCGACTCCGCCGAGTTCGCGGGGAAGACGTTTTACCGAGCAGAGGATTGAGCCGGCGCTTCCTGTGACACGGGTTTTTAACCCGTGCGAAACGGCACTCGAAGTCAAACGAATCTGATTTGCAATTGGCGATCGCCTTTAGCGGACATCGCCAGCACGGGTTGAAAACCCGTGTCACGGGAATCACGAGAGACAAGCCATGAACCAGGCCCTCGTTCAAGATGTCGTGACGGAAGTGATGCGGCGGCTGGGAAGTAAGATTTCCGCCACGAGCGGCGGTGTCCGCGGCGGCGAAGACGCGCCCGCCAGCGACGCCAAGCAGCGCGAGGCCGAACGGCAGCCGCATCGCATCAGCGTGCCTGTCGGTCAGGGCGGCGTCTTCACCGATATCGACCAGGCCGTCGCGGCCGCGTCCGATGCTCAGAAAAAGCTCGTCCGGCTCCCGCTGGAAGACCGGGACGGCATCGTCAAGCTCATCAAATCGATTGCCAAGCAGAAAGCCCAAGGGTGGGGCAAGCTCGAGCTGGACGAAACCAAGATCGGCCGGCTCGATCACAAGATCGAAAAGCTCCAGCTCCAGGAAGGAATCCCCGGCGTCGAGTTTCTTGTCACCCACGCCCACAGCGGCAGCAAGGGCGTGTCGCTGGATGAGTTCGCGCCGTTCGGGGTGATCGGCTGCATCACGCCGGTCACGCACAGCATTCCGACGCTCACCTGCAACGCGATCAACATGATCGCATCCGGCAACGCCTTGGTGATCAACGCCCATCCCAGCGGCGCCAACTGCGCGGCGGCCTCAATTCAGGAATACAACCGGCAGATCGCGGGCAAATTCGGGATCGAGAACCTCCTGACGACGGTGCTGCCGCCGACGCTCGAAACCGCCGAGGCGATGTTCCGACACCGTGACATTCCCCTGCTGGTGGTGACCGGCGGCGCGGCGGTGGCGCGGGCGGCGCTGCACGCGCGCAAGCGCGCGATCGTCGCCGGGCCCGGCAATCCGCCGGTTGTGGTGGATGAAACTGCCTGTCTGTCCAACGCCGCTGAATCGATCATCAAGGGCGGCGCGTACGACAACAACCTGCTGTGCATCGGCGAGAAGGAAGTGTTCTGCGTCGACAGCGTGTTCGAGAAGCTACTGGCCCAGATGGAAAAGCACGGCGGCTTCCCACTGAACGACCGTCAGGTCGAGGCATTGACCAGGGCCGCGTTCACGTTCGATGCCAACGACGGAAAGCCGCACGTGAACAAGGATTTCGTCGGCAAGGACCCGGCGGTTTTGGCGGAAGCGGCGGGCGTGCGAATCCCGCCGCAGACCCAGCTTTTGTTCGGCGTGACTGGCGCTGATCACGCCTTCGTGCAGGAAGAGCAGATGATGCCTTTCGTGCCATTCGTTCGCGTGCGCAATGTGGACGAAGCGATCGAGTTGTCGCTCCAGGCCGAGCACGGCTTCCGCCACACCGCGATCATCCACTCGCGCAACATCGACGCGATCACGAGATTCGGGCGGCTGGCCGCGACGACGATCTTCGTCGCCAACGCCTCGTGCCTGGCAGGACTGGGCGGCCCCGGCGGCGAAGGCTACGGCAGCTTCAGCATCGCCACGCCAACCGGTGAAGGAATCACGACACCGCTGACGTTCACACGCAGCCGACGAGTCACCGTCTCAGCCGCGCTTCGGATGATTTAGGTTTCCCCGTGACACGGGTTTTTAACCCGTGCAGACGGCTCAGCACGGGTTGAAAACCCGTGTCACAAGTATGCAGCTCGGAACTGTCATCGGTCACGCGACTTCGACGATCAAGCATCCGTCGCTGCATGGATGGCGGCTGGCAGTCGTGCAGCCGCTGAACGTGAAGCGCGAGCCGGAGGCGGATCCGGTGGTGGCAGTGGACAAGCTTTCCGCCGCCGCTGGTGAGACGGTGATTCTCAACAGCGACGGCAAAGCGGCGCGCGAACTGGTCGGCAGCGAAAAGAGCCCGGCCCGCTATTTCATCATCGGGATCGTCGACGAATGATCGTCACTGCGCGACAGCTCGAAGACCTGCACCGCCAGACCGGCGGCAATGGAAAGATTACGCTCCCCTACCGGGCGCGGCTTTCTCCGCTCGCGGTGGATTGGGTGCGGGCTCGGAAGATCGCAGTAGGCTACAGCGACGTTTCGGAAAAGGCGGAGCAGACGGCCGCGAAACCGCAGCACCTCCCGACAGCACTCGTGGCGACTTCCGCCGGTGGATTCGTCTGGTGGTGCGACGGACCCTGCGGCCCAGCCAAAGCTGCGATTATGGCACAGGCGAAAGAGTCGAGCCTTGTGGCGCTGGACCGCCCCGCCGATGCGAGGCAGCTTTTCAGTGTCGTGAAAGAAATCGCGTCGCGCATCCGCGGCGGACAGTGCGCCGGCGCGGTTCTGCTCGTCCAGAATGGCGCGCTGGCGGGCGTTTTTGCCAACCGATGCCCGGCGCTCCGGGCAATACTGGGAACCTGCCTCGATGCGGTCGAGCAAGGCGTCGGCCAGGCGGCGGCGAACGTGCTGATCGTCGAGTACCCGTACAAGACGCTCGTGCAGATTCGCAATCTGCTTTCGCGATTCGTCCGCGGCACGCGAGCGCTTCCGGAAGACGTCCGGCGGCAACTGGAGGAACTGGCATCATGCGCATAGGCCGCGTCGTTGGCCGGGTGTGCCTGAACAGCACCTACGAGACGCTCGTGGGCGGCCGGTTTCTCATTGTCGCGGTGCAGGACCGGTTTTCGCTCGCGGGCGAGGCGCGAAAGACCAGCGAATACCTCGTCTGCTACGACCACCTGGGCGCCGGCGACGGAGAGACGATTGCGATCTCCGAGAGCCGCGAGGCGTGCATGCCGTTCTATCCCGAAAAGCGGGTGCCGCTGGACGCGTACAACGCGGCGATACTGGATCGCGTGGTGATTGAAATGGACGCTCTTACCCCCTCTCCCTCCGGGAGAGGGTTGGGGTGAGGGCGAACGAGAGGCGCCTCTGCCTTTCCCTCACCCCCGCCCTCTCCCGGAGGGAGAGGGGGAAATGCGGTGGCCTCGACAGGAATGAGTTATGGCTTACACACGTAACGGCAGCGGCACAAACGGCTCAACCAACGGTCGCGTCAGCGAATGGAAGATCAAGGAGCAGATGTGCGACATCGGCCGGCGAATCTGGCTCAAAGGATTCTGCGCCGGCAACGAAGGCAATCACTCCTACCGCATCGGCGAGAACCGGATCCTCTGCACGCCGACCGGCATCAGCAAGGGCAACCTCAAGCCCGACGACATCTGCATGGTGGACATGCAGGGCAAGCAGGTGGGCGGCTCGCGCGCCCGCACCAGCGAAATCCTCATGCACCTGGCGATCTACAAGGCGCGGGCGGACGTGAAGGCGGTGGTGCACTCGCACCCGCCGCACGCGACGGCGTTTGCGGTGGCGGGCGTGGATCTGCCGACCTGCATTCACCCCGAGGCCGAGGTGTTTCTCGGCGCCGTCAAGACGGCCAAGTACGTCACGCCGGGCGACACCCGGCTGGGGGAATCACTCATGCCCTACGTGAAGGATTCCAACACCATTCTGCTTCAGAATCACGGCACCGTGACCTTCGATAAGGACCTGGAAGGCGCGTACTACAAGCTGGAAATCGTGGATGCCTATGCCCGGATTCTGCTGCTCGCCAGGCAGATCGGCAGCATCCGGCCGCTGGACGCGGGAGAGATGAAAGAGCTGCTGGAGCTGAAGCAGCGGTTTGGGATCGCCGAGCCGCGATTGAAAGAGGGCGCGAATTTTTCGTGCTCGAGCGATTTTGTTTCGCGAGTGCGCATGCAGGTCGGCGAGCGCGGACGCATGGCCACTGACGGCGGCACGGCGCCGGTGCCGCAATCCTCGCCTATGGAGCAGGCGATCCAGTCATTGGCGCCGGAGGGTTACACCGAACAAGACGTCGAGACGCTCGTGCAGACGATCACGGACCAGATTATGGCGATGGTGTAGCACAATGTGGCACAGCCGCCCTCGGCTGTGTTCCGCCGGAGGCGGAAGGCTTCGACCTTCGGTCGAACACAGCGGGGGGCGGCTGTGCCACATCGAGTGCCGTCAACTGAGGAAATGTAGAATGAAAGTCAGCATCATCGGCGGCGGCGGACGAGTGGGCTCGAACACGGCCTTCGCGCTACAGTGCGCCGGAATCGTCTCCGAGATCCACATCCTCGACGCCAACGAGCAGATGGCGGCGGGCGAGGCGCTGGACCTGCTGCACGGCGCCAGTGTCGCGGCGGACCAGAAGATCTACGCCGGGAATTACGAGAAATCCGCCGATGCGGACATGATCGTGATCACCGCCGGGCTGCGGCGCAAGCCCGACGAGAGCCGGCTCGACCTGATCAACCGCAACGTCACGCTCTTCAAGCAGATTCTCGATTCGATCAACGGCGCGGGGCTGAAGAAGGACGCAATCGTGATGGTCGTGTCCAATCCAGTCGACATCCTCACGCGGCTGGCGATCGACTACCTCAAATGCGATCCGGACAAAGTGATCGGCCTGGGCACGCAACTGGACACCGCCCGATTCCGCTCGCTGATCGCACTGGAGACGGAATTGCCGCCGACGCAGATCAAGGCGCTGATTTTGGGCGAGCACGGCGACAGCATGGTGCCGATCTGGTCGAGCGCGACGGCGGGGGGGATTCTGCTGGTGAAGCTCGAAGGCTTCACCGCCGCGGTGCAACAGCGGGTGTTCGACCGCACCAAGGGCGGCGGCGCGGAAGCCATCAAACTCAAAGGCGGCGCGGGGTGGGCCGTGGCGCTGTCGATCGCGGAAGTCATTCATCCCATCGCGCTGTCGCAGCCTAAGCTGCTGCCGATTTCGACGCAGCTCTCGGGAGAGTACGGCGTGCGCGGAACGTGCATGAGCGTGCCGACGGTCGTCGGCCGATCCGGCGTCATTCGTCGCCAGGAAGTCGAACTGTGGCCGCGAGAGATCAGCGGTTTGCAGGCGTCGGCCAAGGCATTGGATGCGACGTATGCCCAAGTACAGAAAAAAGATTGACTCTCCTCCCCCCTCTCCCTTCGGGAGAGGGCGAAAGACAGGCGCCGTCAGCGGGGTCGGTATCGTGAGGTAAGTATGTCCTGCTGGTCATCACACATTCCCGTGCAGACGCCGATCCGCGGCAACCGGTCGCTGGACGCGAAGATCGCCAGCATCCGGGCCAATCCTTCCGGTGCGAAGGGTTTCATTCTGGCCGACGCGAAGGACGCGGACATGGCGGCGGGGTTGGCCGCGACGGGTAAGGACGCCGTGACGGGCCGGCCGCGATCGCTCAACGAATACCGGGATCAGATGCGCGAGATCGTGAAGCAGGGATTGGTCGACATCATGCTGATGTCGGCCAGCACGAGCGAGGCGCTGACGATTCGGGAGCGGGTTTTTGAGAATTCGCAGGTGACGCCCGCCGTGCGGGCCAACGACACGACCGACATTCACCTCATGGCCGGGAGTACGTTTCCGGGCGAGCCTTCGCGGCCGTTCCGCTCGGCGACCATCGAGCAGATTCAGGGCGGAAAGATCAACCCGACCGCTGAGGAGCGACGGCTGGGCGCCGACCTGGGACTCTATTCGATTACGCCGAACAACCGCATCGAATTCGATTACGCGACGCTGGAGGCGTATCGGGATTTCCGGATCGAAGCCGAGCAGAAAGGCTTCAGGCATTTTCTGGAGGTTTTCGATCCGAACGCATGCGGCCAGTCATGCCCTGCCGATCTGGGCCGGTTCATCAACGACCTGATCGCCCGGACGCTGGCGGGTGTACCCAGCAGCGGGCGGCCGCTGTTTTTGAAGATCCCCTATCACGGGCCCAAGGCGATGGAGGAATTGGTGGCGTACGACCCGACGCTGATTCCCGGGATTCTCGGCGGGTCGAGCGGGACGACGCACGATGCGTTCAAGCTGCTTGAGGAAGCGCGCAAGCACGGTGCGCGGGCCGCTCTTTTTGGGCGGAAGATCAACAACTGCGAGCATCAGCTCACGTTCGTGACGTTCCTGCATGCGATCGCCAACGGAAAACTCGATGCGGCCGAAGCCGTGAAGGCGTATCACGGAGAGCTGGAGAAGCTGAAGCTTTCGCCGCACCGGAAACTCAAGGAAGACCTGGAGCTGACCAGCACAGCCACGAGCTATTCCGGCTCGGGGAGCACCGTTTCGTTATCGGCCGGAGGAAAGGCGCCGAAGAGAACGGAAGCGAACACCGGGGTGCGCGCCGCACCGGCGGCTTATCCGACCAACGCCAACGGCGCCATCGATTTCAAGAAAATGAGCAGCGCGCAGAAAGTTGCGTACTCGCGCGAAAGAATCCGAGCCGATGTAACTCGCTCCAACGGGAAGGCTTGAATGTGACACGGGTTTTCAACCCGTGCGTAACACTTCGGAAGTCTCGGTCGCGCTCGATTTTCTGGTCGCCAGCACGGGTTGAAAACCCGTGTCACGGCGTGTCACAGGCGTGTCACAGTTTGTCACACCAATGCTCATCGCAGAACGACAATCCCGGCTTCGCGACATCCTATTACAGCGGGGGATGTGCGATCTGGAGACGCTGGCCGGGGAACTGGGCGTGTCGCAGTCGACGGTGCGGCGCGACGTCGATCAACTCGAGCATGCCGGCGAGGTCGAGCGGACGCACGGCGGGGTGATCTGGATCGCCGACCGCGTCGCGACGCCGGGCCGGCCCTATGCCTTCCATCACCGCATGAGCTATCGCATCGACCAGAAACGGCAGATCGCGCGGGCGGCGCAGAAGCTGGTGAAGCCCGGCCAGACGATCCTGATCGATGGCGGCACCAGCACGTTTTACTTCGCCGAGGAGCTGCTCGGCCGACCGCTCCAGATCGTCACCAACTCGCTGCCGATCGCCAACCTGTTCCTCAACGACGAAAACGTGGAGCTGGTCCTGACCGGCGGCCTGATGTACCCGCGCTACGGCGTGCTGCTGGGGCCGATGGTGGAAAACATATTGGCCACCATTCACGTGCAGACGCTGTTTCTCAGCGTCGCTGGGATTCACGACGGCGCCATGTACAACCAGAACATGCTGCTGGTGCAGGCCGAGCGGCGGATGATGGAGCAGGCGCAGGAAGTCGTCCTGCTGGTTGATTCGGCCAAGTTTGGGCAGCAGGCGCTGTCGCAACTGGGAAAAATGAGCGATGTCGACATCGTGGTGAGCGATTCGGAGCTGGCGGAAGAGTACCGCCAGCGGGTGCGAGATGCGGGATGCGAGCTGATCCTCAGCGAGATGCCTGAACCGCGCGGTGGCGAGTCGAGTGAAACGTAAAACGTGAAACGTGATGAATACGCGCCGCCATCACGTTTCACGTTTTACGTTTCACTTGCCATTCAT
>DATHPP010000258.1:0-9691 GCA_035483795.1 Tepidisphaeraceae bacterium
CCGCAACTTCCTCGGAAGCTCGCCAAAGGGTGCGCCGATTTCACCTGCACGGCTCCTCTTCCCTGCCGGACAGTATAGAGGGCAGAATCCAGGAACGGTTCACCGTCTTCTTCAAGAGCCTCCAACTCCAGCATGGGCGAAAATCTCACCACTACTTAGGCCTCGTACGGCAAACGGTCAGCGCGCGAACTGTGGATGAGGCAAGCTCACGGCGTACAGATACCAGGCGGCGTGGGGCAGCCACTCCTCGGTCCAGCGCCAGTCTTCGTCTTTGCCGGTAACCGCAAAACCCTCGTTGAACGAGATGCCGTCCTCGTTGTTCGCGGCCGCCGTGATGCCGTTGATGATGGCGCCGGGAGCGTTTGTGTATTTCCAGGAACGGAAGAACATGTAGGCCGAGTTGCCGTGCCCGCTGCCCATCAGCATGCTGGTGTCGTAGGGATTGCGGCCGAGGATCCAGTGCAGCTGATCGTCGGCGTAAGTCTCAAGCGCATTCGCGAACTGTGGGTCGGCGGCGAAGAGAAGCGCCGCCATGCGGGCGGCAGCGGCCAGCGAGGCGAGACGCGCATTTTCGCCCTGCCACCATGGAGCTGCCTCGGTGTCGTGAGGGAAAAAGAATGCCGTCCGAATTTGACCGTCGCCCATGCGCACCAACTGGCGCGCGTAGTCGAAGGGATTGTTGACGTCGTGGGTTGTGGCGAGCTCAAACTCCAGGGACTTGCGGACCACGTCGCGAACACGCTGCTGGTTCCGCGCAACGGCAATGGTCGCGTAGCGGACCAGGCTGATGACGGGCAGCCCGGCATCAGAAGGGTGGAAGAAAGGACGCGTGCTGTCGTCGGCACGCCAGTAGTTTTGAAAACCGTTGGAGTGAGTGAGCCTCTCCATCAGATGATCGGCGCGCCGGTCGGCCGCTGCACGATAGATCGGTAAATGCGTGGCCCGGTAGAGTTCGGTCGCTGCCATCAACGCGCAGTAATCGTCGAGGATGTTCTCGGTGTGATCGTTCAGCAGCTCCGCGTTGTGCGCTTCGAGAAACGCGAAGGCTGCCTCGGCCGTCGCGAGGTACTGCGCACGCGGGAAGTCCCCGTCTTCGGGCATGGTGCTGGCCAGCGCAAGCGCGGCAATGGCCATGCCGCCGCCTGCGCGGAAGCCGGCCTCGTAAGCGCGCGGCCCCATCGCGGGTCCCACGCTCTCCGTCGATCCGCTCGAGGAGGTTTTGATCTGAGTGCGCCAGTTGGGGTTGCCGATCCCACGATCCCCAGCCAGCTTTCCCTCGCCCGGTGCGTTGATGCTTTCGAAGAAGGAGCCGTTTGGCCGCTTCATGCGCACCAGGAAATCCGCGCCGTAGAGACCTTCATCGAGCAGGCGGCGCTTGTACTCACTAAAGTTGTCGTCGCCTCGGCTCTTCAGTACCTCGTAGCTGGAGAGAAGCGTCCATGCGACCAGCGGCACCTGCTGCGGATTGAAATACGACGTCGGGTTCTGGTGCGAGAGGTGGATGCCATAGTCGCCGGTGGCGTCGTACCAGCCGCCATGCTCATCGACGAAATGGCCCGGGGCGCCGGGGATCGCGAGGTGCCGGTCAGCGCGATCGAAATCCCCGCTCGATCGCTGGCCTTTGAAATAAAAGAGGACGTTGGACAGGGTGCGGCGCTCCAGCAGGTCGTCGCCGATCTCGAAGGCGCAGGAACTAATTACGGATTCCGCGCCCGCGATGCGCAGACGATACTCGCCGGCAGTGTGCCAGGAGGAAAAGTCCGCCTTCCAGAAATGCCAGCGACCCCATTGGTCCACAGTACCCGCCGGCTCAATCTTCCCCGTGAAGACGGTGTCGCCCGTGGCATCATCGACGAGAGCAAAGCCGCTCAGGGCCGCATCGGTTGTGCTTTCGATCAGAGCGACCTTCG
Source organism: Tepidisphaeraceae bacterium (assembly GCA_035483795.1). Classification (GTDB taxonomy): domain Bacteria; phylum Planctomycetota; class Phycisphaerae; order Tepidisphaerales; family Tepidisphaeraceae; genus DASXMX01. Next base: position 1,911 of record DATHPP010000258.1, read on the forward strand.
GCGCGGCGGTCTCATATCCCACCAGATCGACGAGGACCCGCACCTGCGCGAAGGACAGCGAAGGCGCCAGTCCGCAAAAAATCAAAATGATTACCAGCTTCAGGAATCGCAATTTCATCGCCCTGTATCCCGGTTGCGACTATATCGCAGTAGGTGCGGCACAGCGATCGCATTCGTAGTGCTCAGAAACGCAAACCGGCCGAACAGAACCACTCTCTGCGTCGTGGTGTTTCTTGAACCACAAGTCGCCCGAAACAATGTCGGCCTTTTTCCGGATGTGCCAACTCCGCGTGCAGGAGCCACTCCGGCTCTTCGCCCTTCAATCTGGGCATGATCCTTCGCCCTCCGCTCTTTGACTCCGATCGAGCTGATCTCAAATCCGCAGGCTCGCCGTCGCCGCGCCCGCCTTATCTCTTGCCACCTGGTCCCGATCAACCCCTCAGGCCAAACGCCCGTGCCAGGACTGGGCAAACATGCGCACCCAAATGCCCAGCTCGAATTCCTCCAGGCAAGCAAAGCATTCATATTCAATCATTTACTGGCATTGAGAAGAATTGAGAACGATTGAGACGAAATTTTAGGACACCTGGCGGCTGATCCTGCGATAACGCCATGACCTGATCCCACATGCAATCCCACGGATGCCAAACATCCGGGGAGGCGTGTGTAAACCAAGCGTACTCAGACCGACGGCAGACCACAGTTCTGCTCTTTTACACCGCATTTGAGGAGAAAGTCATGTTGCGTAACACCAGTGCGATGCCGGAATTGAACATCTGCCCTCTGCCCCAGTCTCGCTCTGTCCACCAGCCGGTAGTTGCCCCAGCCCACCACGCAGGTGAGTGGCTGGCGCGAGTTGGCCGACAGAGGTTCGCGCGTCGCATCGCCTACGCCACCATTGTTGCGGCGATCGGCGTGAGCGCAGCGCTCCCGGCTCAAGGCCAGTCGACCAACTTCATGGGCGCGCTCGTGCAGCCGTGTTCCGGTTCCTGCGCTCTCCCGGGATTACCGCAGGGCGTCGCACGCGACCTGCAAGGCAATCTTTGGGTGTCGACCCAATTTGGGTCCGGCGTCACCGAAGTCCTGGCCGTCAACGGTGTCCTTCCTGTGCCGCCCGCAACTCCCAGCGCGGTGAACGTTGCCAGCGGCAGTTTCGTGAACGCTGAGGGTCTCGCCTTTGATTCCGCCGGTGATTTGTGGGTCGCCGACGAGGGCGCGAACGCGATCTACGAAATGGTTGCTATCAGCGGGTCCCTTCCTTCCAATCCCACCATAAAGACCATCATCAGCACCGGCATTTCCCTGCCGTGGAGCGTGGCCTTCGATGCATCGGGCAATTTGTGGTTTTGCGACCGCAACAATAACGAAATCAAAGAAGCTCTTGCTGTCAGCGGATCGGTCCCGGCGAACCCGACCATCAATGTTGTAGGCAGCGGCTTCAACTCTCCTCAGGGTGTATGGGTAGACGCGCTCGGGAACGTCTTTGTCGCAGATACTCAAAACGGCGTCATCAAGGAAATGGTCGGTGTTGCGCCGCCGGCTGTTTCGACTCCTCCCGCCACCCCAACCATCAACACCATCGCTACTGGATTCACTTTTCCCGAAAGCGTCGCGGTCGATTCCCAGGGCGATGTATGGGTTGCCGATAACCAGAGTGGCTACTTCAGTGAAGTCGTTGCGGTCAACGGAGGCATTCCTGCGAATCCTGTGATTCTTCCCTTCGCCACGTGGCCCACTAGCCCCTCCGGACAGGAGCCGGCTGCCGTCACCATCGACGCCGCGGGCGATATCTTCCTGGGCGAGAGTTTAGGCTCGACCAATAGCATCGTCAGCGAGCTCACGCCGTCGGTCAACTTTGGCCAGACCTATGTCGGCGAAGGCGCTTCGGCACAAGTCCTGCCCACCACAGCCAACGCGACCCTGCTCTTCGGATCCACGGGCTCTGTCGCCGCCGCGTTCACCCCGGCCGTCTATACCCAGGGCATCACCGGCCTCGACTTTGCCTTCCTGTCGACTCAATCCAAAACCAACAGCTGCGCGAGCCTGGGTGCAAGCGGGCTGAGTCCCGGCTCTGTCTGCACTGTCGATGTCACCTTCACCCCGCTCTATCCAGGAAAGCGCCTCGGCGCGGTGCAGCTCAATCCCGCGTCCGGCGCCGCCCTGGCCACCGCCTTGCTGTCCGGTGTCGGCGTAGCTCCCCTCATCAACTTCGGCATTGAACCCAGTCCAGGTGTCTACGCCCCCACCACCAGCACCACCTTCAGCTTCAATGCCGGCACGAATGTCGCCGTAGACCCCAACCACAATCTCTACGTCAACGCCGGCAACGCCATCCTTGAAGCTACCGCCGCCAGCAGCTACCAGGCGACCAACACCGTCGTTGCGGCCAACAGCCCCAATTCGGTCGCGCTCGATGGCGCGGGCGATCTGATCTGGACAGACTACGGCTCTGGCCAGATCCTCGAAGCCGTCGCGGTCAACGGCGTCATCCCCGCTAACCCCACACCGGTGCCGCTGGGCTCCGGCTGGTCCGTCCCGTGGTCGTCCGTCGTCGACCCCCAGGGCGACGTCTTCGTCGCGAACACGGGCAATAACCCTGGTCTCTACGAGATCGTTGCCGTCCATGGCGCCGTCTCTTCATCGTCCACCGTGCAGTTGATTGAAAATACCTATACACCGCTGTGGATGGCCTTCGATTCGAGCGGCAACCTCTACTTCACCGGCCAATACCAGCATGCCTGCGTCTATGAAATCCCCGCGGTAGGCGGCCAGATTCTCGCCTCGACCCCGAGCCAACAGGTCGTCTGTGGCTTCGGCCTTCCTCTGACCATCGCGATTGATGCCGCGGGCGATCTTTGGGAGGCGGACTTCTACTCCGGTGTGAGCAAGGTCGAAGCGGTCAATGGCGTCATTCCCGCCTCGCCCACCATCATTGACTACAGCACCTACGCTTTCGGCCTGGGACTGGATGAGAACGGCAACGTTTTCTGGTCAACGTACGAAGGCGGGAATGACAACTCCTTGATCGAGTACGATTTCGCCGACCCGCCCAGCTTCACCTGGTCCGGTCAAACCAATGTTGGCCAAACCGCTGCCCAAACCTTCGAGGCCTTTGCTGAAAACGCCGGCAACATGCCCCTCACGCTCGAGGTGCCCTCGAGCGGCGTGAACCCATCGATCAATCCCAACTGGACCTGGAACACCACGGCTACAGGCGCCTGCCCGTCGGTCGCAAGCGGCGCATCGGCTGCGGTAACTCTCCCGGTGAGCGCGCAATGTGATCTCACCATCAGCTTTTCACCGCTGGACGGTGGCACGCTGACCGGTAACCTGACCTTTACCGACGACAATCTCTACGTGGTGTCGGACACGACAAAGGAGGGCGCTGGCGACGCCACCCAGAACATCGGGCTCGCCGGAGACGGGCTCGGGTCCTCGCTGCCCACCGCGACACTGACCGGCATTTCCTTCGGCAATGAGCCCCAGGGCCAGCAAAGCGCGACGATGAGCGCGACACTCACCAACACCAGCACCACCACTGCGCTTAGCATTACCGGCATCACGGTGACCGGCACGAACTCCGCGGACTTCACCATCACGACTGGCGCTAACGCTTGCAGCCTCAGCACTCCAGTCGCTGCCGGCGGGAGCTGCTCCATCTACGCCTACTTCACTCCCAGAACCACTGCGGCTGAATCCGCGACGCTCAACGTCGCTGACAACGCCATTGGCTCAACGCAAACCGCACCTCTCACCGGAACTGGTACCAGCAGCCCCGTCGCGACCCTGAGCGCCAACGCCCTCAAATTCGGCGGCGTGCAAATCAATACCGCCAGCGTCCCACTCGTCGTCACAGTCACGAACTCCGGCAGCGCCCAGCTGAATATCACGGGCGAATCCATCACTCAAACCGGCAGCGCGTTCGCCATTGTGAGTGGCGGCAACCAATGCTCCACCAACCCGCTGCCCGGCGGCAACAGCTGCAACATTTACGTCACCTACAATCCGACGGTCTCCGGAACTGCCTCCAGCGGGACGCTCACCATTGGCGGCGTCAGCCAAACCGTCTCCCTCACCGGCACCGGCGTCAGCTTCGTGATAGACGTTCAACAGGCCACCACACCGCAGCTCGTCGCCGTCAACATCGCCGCCGCGGGCACGCTCGCGGCTATCAATATCGAGAGCACCGGCTCCAGCAACTACGTGTTTGGCGTGGAGAACACCGGCAACACCTGCACCTACGGCACCGCGTACACGGTGGGCCAGCTGTGCCAGGTCAGCATCTTCTTCACGCCGTTGGATCCAGGCGACAACCCCGGCGCCGTCATCCTCAGCGATGCAAACGGCAACGTCCTCGGCGAAACCTACCTTGCCGGCACCGGCCAGGGGTCCCAGGCTGTGTTCTACTCGCCGCACACCGCGCCGAACACTGTCGCGTCGTCGCTCTCCGGTCCTTACGGAATTGCGGTCGACACAGCCGGGAACGTTTACGTTGCGGAATCGAACGGTTCCAACGTGCTTCAGATCCCGCCGGTAAGTGCGGGAGGGGGAATCCGCAAGCCTGAATCCCACCGCGTCGGTGCAGAGGCTATTTCTGCCAACACCGCGTACGGCACACCCATACCCCTGGGCGGCGGCGTGTGGGACAATCCCAGCGGCATCGCCGTCGATGGCGCCGGGGATGTCTTTGTAGCCGACTCTGGTAACAACCAGGTGTGGGAGATGATGTGGAATGGTTCCAGCCGCACCTTCGGCGCGCCGTTCGTGGTCTATAACGAGGAGGGCGAATCCAGCATCCTGCCAGTCAGCGTCGCCGTCGATAACTACGGCAACCTGTACCTTGGTGTGGACATTTCCTCCGATGGGCCGAACGGAACGGCCGAAATCCTCGAGTTGCCCCAGACGAATTTCGGCGCGTTCGGTAATCCGATCACTATCGCTCAGAATCTCTTCACCGGCTGGGACGACCAACGGTCCGTGCCCTTCGGCCTCACGGTCGATTCGCAGGGCAACGTCTACGCCGGGGTCTTCAGCACAAACTCCGTCGTGGAATTCTCACCCACCGGGCCGGGCACGTTTACCTCCGGCACCACTCTTAATCTCACCGGCCTCCAGTCGGTCACCGCACTGGCCAGAGACGCCAACGACGACCTTTACATCGCCGATCCACTGAACGGACAGGTGGTCACTTATCACAACCAGTCGGCCGAGATGACCCTGTTCAACCAGGAGAGTGTGGGTCTTGCCGTCGATCAGCAGGGCGATGTATTCGCAGGCCTCAGCGCCATCCCCAACCCGGGCTCGACTGACTCCGTCGTCGAATACTCCTATTCCCAGCCGGTCCCGCTGACCTTCGCCACCACTGCAGTCGGTTCCGTCAGCTCCGACAGCCCGATGACCGAAACCATCCTGAACATCGGCAACACCGATCTCTACTTCAACGCGCAGGACAACAACCCTGTTTATCCGGTGAACTTCCCGATCAACAGCAATGACAACAATCTGTGCGAAGAGGACAACTCGGTTTCGGCCGGCTCCTATTGCGACGTATCGGCGAACTTTGCGCCAACCGTTGCGGGCACACTGAGCGGGGACATCGTTCTCACGGACAATAGCCTGAACCGGGTGAACGACCAGCAGAATATCCCTGTCAGCGGAACGGCCACCGGGTCAGCTGCGGCGACAGCAACGCTGACCGGCATTTCATTCGGCAGCGTGACGGAGGGAGTCACGAGTGCCGCGATGACGGCAACGCTGACCAACACCAGCACCAGCGCGGCGCTAACCATCTCCGGCATCACGATTACCGGCGCCAACGCAGGCGACTTCGCGATGACCACGGGAACGGGGGCGTGCGGTGCATCGCTGGCCGCCAACACCAGCTGCAAAATCTACGCGACGTTCACGCCCAGTGTGGCGGGCGCGGAAACCGCGACGCTGAACGTGGCTGATAACACCACCGGCTCGCCGCAAACCGGAGCGTTGACGGGAACAGGCACGGCGCCGCTGGTTCCGGCCGCTTCGCTGTCGCCGACTACGCTGCCGTTTGGCAACCAGGCGGTGAACACATCGAGCGCGGTGATGACGACGACGTTGTCGAACACCGGAACCGGAGTGCTGAACATCATCGCGATCTACCTCAACGAACCGAACGAAGAGGACGTGGCGAAGGGGCCGCGCGCCTCGGCCATCACGATTGCGTCATCGCCGGATTACTCGGCGACGACGACCTGCGGCGCAACCCTGGCGGCAGGCGCATCGTGCACCATCAGCGTGACGTTCAAGCCGCAGTCGGTGGGATCGCTGCCGGGGACGCTGAGCGTTTCCGACAACGCAGCGAACTCGCCGCAGACGGCGAGCCTGACGGGTACCGGCGTGACGCAGGGCAACTACACGGTGGCTTCGCCCACACCTCCGCAGACGGTGGTTCCAGGAAAGAAGGCCAGCTACACCATCAACGTCTCGGTAGCGCCGAACGGGGACATCTTCAACAACCCGGTCACGCTATCGGCCAGCGGACTGCCAGCCGGCGCGACGGCCAGCTTCAGCCCGGTGATGGTGACGCCGGGAACAAGCACGGCGACCAGCACGATGTCGGTGCAGACAGCGGCGGACAACGCGCTGTTCGTTCCGGCCGGTTCGTCGAAGTGGCCGATCCCGTCGAGCCTGGCACTGATGTTCGGCGGAGCGTGGGCGCTGTTCCGGCGCAGGCATCGAGAACGGTTCGCGAGAATCGTATCGATGGCGCTGCTGCTGGGATCAATCGGCGCAGCCACCATGGGGTTGATGGGCTGCGGCGGCGGATTCGACAAGAACACGCTGCCGCCGTCGAAGACCTACACCATCACCGTGACCGGCACCAGCGGTGAAGAGACACAAACCACAACCGTCCAGCTGACGGTCGAGTAAAGGAGACATGACGATGAAAATGCAAATTGCCTTCCTGCTCGCCGTTTCCTCGATGACGTTAACTGCTTCGGCGCAGTCGACACCGGCGGCGCATGGGCCCTGGCAGTATCCGGGCGAAGTGTCGCTGGGATACAGCTACCTGCGCTCCAACGCGCCTCCGGGCGGATGCGGATGCTTCAGCATGAACGGCGGGACGCTGCAGGTGGTGGCTCCGATTCCGCGGGCGTTCACGATCGTGGGGAACGCGAGCGTGGTGACGCAGAAGAACGTTGACGGGACGAACACCTCGCTGACGCTGGGATCGATCGTGGGCGGGTTTCGTTATCGCAGGATCCACGGGAAGTGGGAACCGTTCGGCGAAGTGATGGCGGGCAGATCCGAGGCCACCGGCGGTTTCAGGAAAATCGGGATCACGCCGGGGGGCGGCCCATGGGCCTTCACCGGACTGATCGGCGGCGGACTCGACCGGAACATCTCCCCGCGCTGGGCAGTACGGCTGTTCGACGTCGACTATTACCCGACCACCTTCATGAACCACACCGACGACCATGAGAACAATCTGAAGGTGACCGCGGGGCTCGTGTTCCACTTCTGACACGGGGAACCGGAGGGTGTAGGGGGTAGGGTGCAGAAAGACAAATGCGGGCGCTCTCGCGCTTTTACCTTCTGCCAAAGTCGGGTAGCTACGGGGCACCCGGCGAAGGTACGCCATCAGCGGCAAATTCGTCGATAAGCAACCGGATGGGCTTGCGGCGCATCTCCGTTTCGAGCTATTCACATTCCTGTCCGTTCCAGTCCTGGGAAGCGACCTTGATTTGTGTTGATGACGGGTACGTGTCCCGATTTGGGCTTAGGCCCTGAGGTTTCTGTGG
>DATHPP010000259.1:0-5339 GCA_035483795.1 Tepidisphaeraceae bacterium
CGTCGCTATCGACTTTGACCAAGGGGTGGGCGGCGGCGCCATCAAGAATCAGGTCATGTTCATGCCCGACGGCTCGGCGCGTGATACGGCTGGAAACTTGAATAGCGGAATTATTTACGTCGGCCGAACCGGAGATATTTACAGCGTGCATGCCATCACTTTGTACGGGGCCACCGGAAGAATTCGCGGATGGCGCCTGCTGAATTCAGGCGGGCCGCTCTGGTACGAACAGTAAATGTTACGAACAAAGTTGGGACGAACAAGATTGGTACGAACAATGAAGATGCCAAGCCAGATCGGAACGAAACATACGCAAAAGGGATTCGCGCTGGTTGAAACCCTGATTGCCATCGTGGTGTTGATGATCGGATTGCTGGCCGTGCTGGCCACGTTTGCCCTGGCTGTCGGCAACACAACTGCCGTTCAAAACGACAGCATCGCCCGCCAAAAAGCGGCGGAGGCCATCGAAAGCATTTACACCGCGCGCCAGACCAGCCAGTTGGTATTCGACCAGATTCAGAACCAGGGCGCGGGCACGGGGATTTTCACGGTGGGATTTACGCCGATGACCGATCCCGGTCCGGACGGCCTGGATAACACCGGCGACGACGTTCCCGCTGCGCCCATTCGATTGCCAGGGAAGAGCGGGGTCATTGTCAATACGGTGCCGCCAGACATATTGGTGAACCTCGGCCAGTTTACGCGGCAGGTTCAGATCACAAACGTGCCCGGAAATTCCAACGTTCGACAGATTACGGTCACCGTGCGCTACCCGGTGCCGCAGGGCTGGTACAAGACGTATCAAGTGCAGGCACTAATTTCGTCGTACCGGTAATAAGAGGAGAGACATGAGTTCCACCGAATCTAAAGCGCGCGGCTTCAGCCTGATCGAGTTGCTGGTGGCCATGGCTCTGGGCCTGATCGTGATGGCTGCTACCACGCAGCTGTTCAAGAACGGGATGGATGCGACGATTCTGGTCTCGCAGACGTCGGAGATGCAGCAAAACGCTCGCGCCACATTGAACCTGATCGCGAAGGACGTAAGCATGGCCGGTTCCGGCCTGCCCTCCGGTGGCATGGCGTTGCCCAACGGCGGTGGAGCGACCGTGTCATTGTTTGGCGTTGATCCCGCCAAGACCTGGCTGGCCAACAACGGCTACCCGGCCGGAACTGTCGGCGGAGTCGCAGTTCCCAATTTTCTCTTCGGCATTATTCCCGGGCCGGCCAACGGAATTGAAAAGGGCGGACCGGCAACCATCACCGCCACGGGAAAGGGCTCGGATGCCATTACCGCAATTTACGCCGACTACGCGTTCCCGCTCAATCAGTACATCGCTACATTTCCCGCCGCCAATCCCAACGGAGACGTGGTCAACTTCGCGCCTCCCGTGGTTCCGCCGGCAGGTTTTCCGGCCATTCAGTCGTCTACCGGTCTGCAGGTGGGTGATTTGATCCTGCTGACGAATCCCGCCGGCAGCGCGGTCGGGGAAATCACAGGTATCGCGGCAGGGGTAGCGGGCAGCACCAACGTGACCTTTGCCAACGGCGATCCGCTGAAGATGAATCAGTCAGGAGCAACCAAGGGCAACATCAAGGCCCTGATCGCCGGAGGCGCTCCGGTCGCTACCCGGATTTGGGCGGTCACCTATTTCATCGAAGTTCCTGCCGCCGCGACTTTGCAGCCGCCCCGCCTGATGCGTCAGGTCAACGGACAACCGGCTTCGCCTGTCGCCGACAACATTATCAATTTGCAAGTCACCTACGACCTGTGTGACGGCACCAACGGTCCGAACTGCTCGGGCGTGGCCAATCCGCTGTTGGCCCCTTTTTCTCCGACGCAGATTCATAAGGTGAACATTCAGATTATGGGACAGACGCTCAGTTCTTACGGAAGGTCCAGAAGCACGGTATTGGCTACGTCCGTGAGCACGCGCAGCCTGTCGTTCAAGGATCGCTATAACTAGAAATTCGTCAGTGAAGAGAGGTACGAGTATTCAGGAGATCATCATTATGAGTAGGGTTAAGGGCCGATCACGGGGATTCACTCTTATCGCCAGTCTGCTGGTGCTGACTTTGTTGTCCGCCATCGCTGTGGGCCTTCTGTTTATGGTCCAGGGCGCGGGCCAGGTGGGCAACAATGATCTGGAGACCAATCGGGCGTATTACGGCGCAGAGTCGGGCATGGAGTTGCTCACGGCCAATCTCGCGGCACTCTACCAGCAATCGCAGTCGCCGACACCCTTACAGCTCAACGCTCTGGCCAACAGTCCGCCGGACCCGACCATGATCGGGGGCATGAATTATCAGGAGAGCATCAACTGGACGCCGGACGCCAATGGCAACCCGGCCAGCACCACCAGCGTCATCAGCGCCGGAACCAACGCCGGCCTCACCGCGGAAATTATTCCGCTTACGCTGAAAGTGGCTGCTACACGGCCCGGCGGCGCATCCGTGAACATGACTCGCGGGGTCGAAGTCGCGCTCATCCCGGTGTTCCAGTTCGGCGTCTTTTCGGATAGCGATTTGAGTTACTTCGCTGGCCCCCCCTTCGCCTTCCAGGGCCGCGTTCATACCAACGGCAACCTGTTCCTGGCGGCGAACTCGGGACCGCTGGTCATCGATGCCAAAACGACTGCGGTCGGCGAGATCATCCGTGACCGCCTGGCCAACAATTACACCGCTGCCGGGGCCTACGCGGGTGACGTATATATACCCTTTGCCAACAATGATTGCGATCCGCCCAATCCCACTGGCAATGCCAGCTGCCTGAAGTTCACCATCCCGTCGGCCAGCTGGAGCGGGGGAATTCCGCCCGCCGGTGTGCAGACCGCGCTGCCCACCTGGACTCATACGTCGACGGTTACTTTCAACTTCATGATCGGAAACAAGAACTCCATGGGTGTGCAGCCGTTGACGCTTCCTTTCGTACAAGGTGCGAATGGCGCGGCGCAGCAGATCCAGATTATCCGCAAGCCGCCGGCTGGCGAATTGCCGACTACCCCAACGGGATCTTCGCGTGAGTTCAATAAAGCCAACATACGTGTGCTGCTCGCCAGCACTGAGGCTGATCTGGTGCCGGACCGCCCTGTCCTGGTCGGCGACGCCCAAAATATTAACCTGGACCTGAAATGCAAAGGCAACCGCACTGACGTTGTAAACGGTGTGGCCATGCCCTGGGCGATGGCTCAGACCGGACAGGCGAACGAGCCTACCTGGAAGGGTCCGCCGTCAGGAGTGGTTCCTCCCGGCGCCTGCGTGCCGGTGGCAGGACAACCCTGGCCCCTGGTGGATGGCTGGTTGCGCGTCGAATATAAAAATACCGCCGGCAACTGGATCGGCATCACCACTCAATGGATAGGCCTGGGCTTCGCTCGCGGGACCGTCCCTCCGGCCGTTCCGCTCGCCGGAAACACGGTGGACCCCAACGCGATTCTGATCTTCCAACAGCTGGCGGGCGACCGGAACCTGGATGGAAAGATAAACGCGACCGACGCGCCTACCGCGGTTACTTCGCAATACGCGTACTATCCCATCAATTTTTATGATCCGCGCGAAGGCTTTCCCCGCGACGCGGTCCCAGCGGGCATGGCCGGCACCCAGTGCTATGTGAACGGGCTCATGAATGCGGTCGAACTCGACGTAGGCAACCTGAATCAATGGATTCAGGGAAAAATTCCCGGCTCTGGAGCCCTGGTGGATTTCAGCGGCCAGAACGGCTATCTGCTCTTCTACTCGGACCGCCGCGGCATGATGGGCGACCCGTTTAACGGTGGCATCACGCAAGGCGAATACGGCTTCGAGGACGTAATCAACTCGGCCTCTGCGACCGGCACTCCAGACGGATTGCCTGAGCCCAAGGGACCTACTGGCTTCTCGCCGGAAGACGTTGACGAGAACGGGCAGCTGGACAATTGGGGCGCGGTCGACGTAGCCAATGGATTCAAAGCCACATTCGCCATCAATACCGCCGGCAACCCTTACCAGAAAATCGATTGCCTGGCTGGAGGCCGTCAAAATACTGTGACCGGCGCCCGCCACGTATTGAAACTGGTGGACGGCGGGCTCAAAAATCTGCCGGTTCGCCCGGATAACGGTCTGGGTGGCTTCACCGTGGCTTCGGAGAATCCGGTGTATGTGCTGGGCAATTACAACTCCGACGCCACTGATCCCTTCTGGGGAAATCCAACCGGAGCCGGGGACATTAATCACTCCGCCGCCGCAGTCATCGCGGACGCTGTGACCTTGCTCTCGAACAACTGGTCAGACCTCAACAGCCTGCAGAATCCGACGAACCTGGCTGGGCGCTCGGGCACGACCACCTACTACCGCATGGCCATCGCCGGTGGTAAGAATATGAACTTCCCTCAGCCCGCTGGAACCTCAGCTGACTTCGGGACCGACGGCGGTGTGCACAACTTCCTGAGGTACATCGAATCCTGGGGAGGAACGCTCAGCTATCGCGGCTCACTGGTCAGCCTGTATTACTCCGAGTACGCGACGGGCACCTTCAAGTGCTGCACCCTGGTGTACAGCCCGCCAACCCGTAACTACTACTTCGACACTGCGTTCCTGAATCCGAGCAAGTTGCCTCCGGGCACGCCGATGTTGCAGGACGTGGTGAACCTGACCTACTGGCAGGACTTCAAGCCTTACTAAGCGGTGTGCGGAGCGCCGGCCCAGCAGGGCCGGCGCGCCGCTACCACTCAAAATAATTTCTTCAGGCTGCCTCCGCGACGATCAATGCCGATCCCTTCGGCAGATAGCTCTTCCGCTGGAACCAGTCTTCCATCGCATCCTTCAACTCCTTCACCGGAACCTTGGTTCCGATTTCCATGATCCCGTCGGACAGGGGCAAAGTGTTATCAAACACGCTGGCGTTGGTGAAATTGCGCATGGAGAAACTGTCGAGCCATTTCAGCGGGCAAGGCAGCCGCTGCCCATCCTTCTCATATTCCACACGAATTCTGCGGGCAAACATACGGCAGCAATTTAACCACAAACCACCCCAGACCATGTGGGGACAGCCGCCCACGGCTGTCCAGTCGAGCGTAGCTCGACAGGGTTTGGCAGGTCTATCTATGGAACCAGGCAGACAGAACTGCGGAGCTACGCTCCGCCGGACAGCCGAGGGCGGCTGTCCCCACGTGGCCTGGGGTGAACCCTACTCCGACCCTCCTGAACCGATCTGGACCAGGTCGGCCGGACGCGGCCGTTGGCGTTCACCCCAGCGAGAGGGCTTCACTGAACCGGACCGCAGGCGATTCACGAAGGAGCCAATCGCCGTAGAACCGCGAACCAGATGGCCAATGCTCAGCGGTCCCAGGATTTTTCTCTGCTGC
>DATHPP010000260.1:0-18355 GCA_035483795.1 Tepidisphaeraceae bacterium
GACGAATGACGAATCAAATCCGAAATTCGCCAGGTGCTTTGCCCCTAGCGGACTTGAGTATTCTCCGTTAACTTAGTCCACCCGCGAGCCGCCCGTGCGGATGCGCGCATACGGTTAGAACATTCACGAAGACCCCGGTGCCAACGAAAAACTCACACCGGCGTCGCATACCCTCACAGGAGTCGAAGCCATGGCCGAAGCAGCCGTCACGTCCGCTCGTCCTCAAGCGGGCAAGCCGATCCTCTCCCGGAACGACCAGGATACGGGCGCAACCGAAAACGCGCTTCTTCTGGGGATCGACCTGGGAACCAGCCGTTCATCCATCGTTTCAATGGATGGCAAGCGCAAAACTTCCGAAAGCTACGTCGGTTATCCCAAGGACCCGGTCAGCCGCAAGCACCTCAAGGCCGACGTCATCTTCGGCAAACAGGCTCTGGATAACCGCCTCTCGCTCGACATGTACCGCCCGCTCGAGTCTGGCGTGATCAAAGGCTCAGGCGAGGGCGAGTGGGGCGAGGACCTGGCCAAGCGCAACCTCGCCGCCGCCAAAGATCTTCTCGCCCACCTGGTCGACGAGATCGAGCCCGGCCGCGACGAAGTTCTCTACGGCGTCATCGGCGTCCCCTCTCGCGCTTCCACCAAGAACAAGCAGGCGATCCTCGAGATCGCCAAGGAAGTGCTCGACAGCGTGATGATCGTCTCCGAGCCGTTCACGGTCGCCTACGGCCTGGGCCGCATGGCTGACGTGCTGGTCATCGATATCGGCGCCGGCACCACCGACCTGTGCCGCATGCACGGCACCGTGCCCGGCGACGACGACGAAATCTCCTACAACATCGCCGGCGACTCCGTCGACCAGAAGCTCTTCGAATTGATCATGACCAAGTATCCCAATGCACAGCTCACCGTGAACATGTGCAAGAGCTTCAAGGAACAGTACGGGTTCGTTTCCGACGCCAAGGACAAAATCGAGGTGCAGATTCCGGTTGGCGGCAAGCCGACGCCGCACGACATCACCAATGAGATGCGCGAGGCCTGCACGATCCTGGTCGGGCCGATCGTCGACGGCATCGTCAAGCTCGTGTCGTCGTTCAACCCGGAATTCCAGGACCGCATCCGCCAGAACATCGTCCTCTCGGGCGGCGGCGGCCAGATGGATGGCCTGGGCAAGAAGATCGAAGACAACCTCGGCGCCATCGGCGGCGGCCGCGTCACCGTCGTCGAAGAACCCCTCTATGCCGGCGCCAACGGCGCGCTGCAACTGGCCGTCGACATGCCGGGTGAATACTGGCAGCAACTGCGATAGCGCAGATGAGCCGGGGAGTCTCCGTCTCAGTTTAGACACGTGATCCACGAACGGCCCCTCCGGTTGCCATGCAGCCGGAGGGGCTCTTGTTTGCAAAACGCGAACTATCCCGCCCCATCACCTGAATAGGTGATCTTGACGAATCTTTTGCCAGCTACGACAACCATGGGTGATCTGAGCCCAAGAGTGACTTGCGTCATTTGGGGGAACGTTCGTTTCTTTGTCGGACTTTCCCAGCGCCTTCGGAGGTCATGAACATGTGTCCCGTCCCCAGGTCGGCGTGGAGGTTGGCACTGTGGGCCACCAGCTTTCTGCTTACCTGTTGGCCGAGCGCGTACGCAAAAGCGCAGATCGTTACCCGCGACCTCTACACGCTGACTCTCCCTCCCGACCTGACGCATTATCAGGTCTTCGCCGGTCACCAGGCAGCGGCGGGCGGGCAAGTGGTGGGATTCTGCGGTGCTTTCTCGGACTCGAACGCTCGCGCTCTCGTTTGGAATGGGACCGATCTTGCCACCAACCTGACACCCACGGGGAATACATTTGCCGACGCTTCGGCAACAGATGGTGTTCACCAGGTTGGCTTCGGTTCCGGACCCTCCACGGGTAATGTGAACCATCCATTCTATTGGGCCGGGACACCGGGATCGATGATCGACTTGATGCCGACGAATCTGTCGGGAATCATCAGCGCGACTGCCGTTGGCATAGGAGGTGATCAGATCGTCGGCGTGGGCAGCGACGCTAACAACCACCATATCGCGCTTCTCTGGGACGCTCCATCCGCAGTTGCGATCGATCTGAATCCCTCTCAAATTGGCGTCGTCGACGCCGTGACGATGGCGACCGATGGGAAGCAACAGGTCGGCTACACTTGGTCGTTCGACAACTCACAGGACTACGCGCTGTTGTGGAGTGGATCGGCCGCCTCCGCTGTCAGCCTGCATCCGTCTGGATTCTCGCTGACCCATGCGAATGGCGTCTCCAATGGGCAGCAGGTCGGCTGGGGAAGGGGCAGCGCAACGGGTAATCAGGGCCACGCACTGATCTGGTATGGAACCGCCAATTCTGTTGTCGATATCAATCCAGATCCGTACACCTTCTCGAACGCGGTCGCAACTAATGGAACATGGCAGGCAGGTTGGGCCGATGGACCGCTTACCGGGGGTATAGACCACGCGATGGCATGGAACGGGAGCGCAGCCTCGGCGGTCGATCTGCAAGCCCTGCTCCCTCCCGGGTACACGGAATCTGAGGCGCTCTCGATCGATTCATCGGGAAACATCTACGGCGTCGCTTTCGACTCAGCAGGGAATGAGCACGCCATCGAATGGACCGTGCCCGAGCCCGCAAGTCGGTGGACGATCCTCGGGCTCGCCGCGCTGACTCTGTTGCTCCGATCGCGTCAATCGAGCATATTCAACGGGCTCGCCTGATCGATCTAAGTGGGGGTGCGTGACGCGGCCGCGACATCGGCGCTGCGGCGCGCGGCGGGAATTTAGTGCGACTCCTGCGGTGTATCCGTTATCGACGCAAAATTTGCACGAACATGGCAGGGGTGCTGCGATGGTGCTGCGATCGGCCGCGATCGTCGAGCGGTTCGGGGTCGCCTTGTCCGGTGCTGCATCGAGTGCTACTGTCCCGACGACTTGGACAGCACCGATTCATTCACGGTTGTGCCCGAGAGCGTCATTGCCCACGACGCGATCCCTCCGCTGCCATTGCCGCCCTTGCCGATGGGATCTGGGCCTGCTGGGTATGATTCTCCGGCCACAGATAACGGTCCGGCCCGCAACCGCGTGTGGACGGTGTTCGTCGTGTTTCTGGGGGCGGCGGCAACTTTCGTGATCCTGAACATTGTCGGCGGAGTGCTGGCCGCGGTGATCGTCCTGCGCGGAAGGGACGATATCCGGTCGATGCAGGCGTTTCTCGATGCGCTGCCCGCCGCCATTCTGCGGCCGGGGGTGATCATCTCGCTGGGGCTGGCTGGGCAAGTCACGCTGCTGGCATGGGCCGTCGGCGCGGCGATTCTCTCGCCGGTCCCGTTCGCCAAGCGCCTGCGGCTCACGCCTTCGACCCTGCCGATCGCCGCTTATCCGCTGGTGATGATGGGGGCGCTGGCGGTGGGGGTGCTCTACTCCCAGCTCATCGAGCTGCTGCACGTGAAGCCCAACGGCGCGCTGAAGATCTTCGACGAGCTTTTGCACAACCTTACGCCGATGCAGGTGGTGGCGGCGGTGCTGGTGTTGGGCGTGATGCCGGGCTTTGCCGAGGAGTGGCTGTTCCGCGGGTACATCCAGACGCGACTGAGCCGGGCCTGGGGCCGCTGGCGGGCGATACACATTGCCGCGGCTCTCTTCGGCATCATGCACATGGACCCGTGGCAGTCGCCCTTCGCGGCGTTGTTCGGCGTCTATCTCGGATACCTGGCCGAGAAATCCGGCAGCATCCGCCCGACCATGATCTGCCACATCTTCAACAACTCGGCGCAGATCCTCATGGCGACGGTCCTGGCGCCATACATGACACCCGCGGTTCAATGGGGGATCGTCATCTGTTGCATGACGGCGCTTCCCGCTTCGATCGTCTATCTCAGGTTCTGGGTCCAGCCACCCGGGGAGCAGCAACCGCTGGAGCCTCTGCCCATCCTTGCGCCCCTGGCGACGGCGGGATAAGGTTTTTGCCAGACCGGCAGGTTTCCCCCTCTCCTTACGAGCCTTCCGGGAGAGGGTTGGGGTGAGGGGCATGCCGAACGATTGCAGTCACCTTACCGCGTGGACCGTCGAAGCGCCAGAAGACTCAGCCTGGTGAATGACCGGTCGCCCGGCGTAGGAAAAGTGTGCAGCGCCGCTGACGTCGAAATCAAGATCGCCGGTCGCGATGATGCTGGCGTCGGCGGCGCCGCCGACCCGGGCATGGGTGGCGCGGGTGAGGAACTGATTCAGGTGCGCGTGACTGGCGTCCTGGACATCGAGCGTCAAGGCATCAGCGCTTCCGCGAAGCGTGACGGTGGCGGCGCCGGACACATCGACGAGGATCTCCCGGCATCGCATTTCTCCATCGAGGGTGGACGCTCCGCCGATCCGCAGCTCGACGCGTCTCGTGGGATCGTCGATCCCGTGAAGGACCGTCGATGCGGCGCCGTTCACGTCGATTCCTGTCATCCGCGGCAAAGTGATTTTCGCGGTCAGGTGCGTGTCCTGGTACGACGACATGCCTTTCATTCCAAGATGAACGGTTCCGCCGTCGTTGTAGACGTCGACGTAATCCCAGAGATTGTCGTCCGCGCTCACCATGACTGAGTACGACGGACCCTGCGTCACCTCTACCTGAAACGTATTATCAACTTGAATCCTTTCGAACGCCCCGGAAGGAACGTCCTTCGAAACGACCCGCCCCGAGCCCCGAATGCCGGTCGACACGCAACCCGCGGCCAGGAAGACCGGCAGCACGATCATCAGTTTCATCATTACGCACCAGCGAGTTGGCGACACGAAGAAGATTTCCGCAACCTGGGCAGCCCCTTATCTGTGACGGATTCTACCCGCCCTTTCGCACCGCGCCAGCAACGGGTACGCTTATCGGTTAGGGAACTGTGTGGTTTCCAGAAGGCGCATGGCGAATGGCGGTGCAGTTCGTATTCGGCCGGGCACGGAGCGGAAAGACGCAACGGTGCTTCCGCGCCATCGTCGAGGCGATGCGAGAGAATCCGCTGGGCCCGGCGATCTATTGGCTGCTCCCGCCGCAGGCGACGTTTGACGCGGAGCGGGAACTGACCTGTGCCAGTGGTCTGGGTGCGTTCTCCCGGGCACAGGTGGTTTCGTTTGAGGAATTCGGCCGAGAGGTGTTCGAGGATTGCGGCGGCAGTTCCATTCCCGAGATCACACCGCTGGGCCGCCAGATGATCATTGGGCATCTGCTAAGGAAAAACCGCGAGCAGTTGAAATTCTACTCCCGCGTCGCCCGGCAGCCGGGCCTGGCCGCGGAGCTGGATGCCACCTTCGCCGAATTCGAGCGGTCGGGAAAAACGCTGGCCGATCTCGACACGGCCATCGCGGACATCGCCCAAACCAACGCCGCGGATCTGGAATTAGCGCCGCTGCTGGACAAGCTTCGCGACGCTCGGTTGCTCTACAACGCCTATTCTCGTTACCTGGGCCAGGATCGCCTCGATCAGCACCGCCGGCTCATGCAGGTGGAATCGTCGCTGTCGCGATGCTCGTTCTTGAAGGGCGCGAGGATCTACGTCGACGGGTTTCTCGACTTCACCGAAAACGAGAAGCGCATCCTGGTGGGCGCGGCCAAGGCCGGGGCGGACGTCGAGATCACGCTGCTGATGGACCCGCGCAGCCCGATTATCGACAACCCGCACGGGAATCCCGATGAGATGGGATTGTTTCGTCGGACGGAAGAAGCTTACCGGCGGCTGTACGTAGCCTTCGCCGCGGAACACATTGATGTTAACGACCCGATTCGATTGCGCGCTTTTCCCCCTCTCCCTCCGGGAGAGGGTCGGGGTGAGGGGAAGCCGGAGGCGCCTTTCCCACGGCCCTCACCTCAGCCCTCTCCCAGAGGGAGAGGGAGTAAGGCGTTTTCCGAGCTGGAAGCAGGCCTGTTTCGAGAGCCAGCTTGTCCTTGCGATGATTCCGACGGCATCGAGCTGATCGAATCGCCCGATCGTGCCGGCGAAGTCGACGCTGCGGCGCGGGCGATTCGGTCGCTGCTCATGGCGGGGATGCGCTTCCGGGAGATCGGCGTGCTGGTTCGCGACCTGGGGAACTACGATTCCCTGATCCGCTCGGCATTCAAAGAACATGGGATTCCGTTCTTTCTGGACCGGCGTCGTCCGGCGTCGCACCACCCGCTGCTGGAGTTCGTGCGGTCGGTGTTTGAGATCGCACGACGCGACTGGCCCCACGATGCCGTCATGTCGCTGCTGCGAACCGGGCTTTGCGGGATCGAGCCGTACGACGTCGACGGGCTGGAAAATTACGTGCTGGCCCATCGGATCCGCGGCGCCGCGGGCTGGGAGGCGCCCAAGCCGTGGAACTATCGCCGAAGCATCGTCGGCCCGGAAGATCCGGAGCAATCCCTCAGCGCCGGCGCGCCGGACCCGGTGGACGCCCTGCGCCGCGCTCTGCTGGAAAAACTGTCGCCGCTGCTGCTCAAGTTGCGTGCTGATCAGCCAATCGCGGTCCGCGACTTTGCCAATGAAATCTTCGGAACGATCGAGCGATTTGGCGTTCGGGCAAAACTTGCGCAATGGATGAAGCAGTCGCTCGATGCAGAAGAACTGGAGCGAAGCGCCGAGCACGAGCAGGTCTGGCGGAACCTGGTGGATCTGTTCGAGCAATTGGTCGAGCTGCTCGGCGACGAGCGGATCACGCCCGGCGAGTTTTTCGACGTCCTGGAATCGGGGCTGGAGCGGTTCGATCTTGCGCTGACGCCGCCGACGGTGGATCAGGTGCTGGTCGGGCAGGTGGACCGCACGCGCGGTGCGACATTCCGGGCGGTATTCGTGCTCGGCCTGAGCGAGGGGGAATTCCCGCGGGCGGCGTCCGACTCCTCGATCCTCACCGACCGCGACCGCCGAAACCTCCGCGCCCGGCGGATCGATCTCGATCGCGGCGCGACCGAGCGCCTACTCGACGAACGGCTGCTGGCATACATCGCCTTTACCCGTGCCTCCGAACGACTGATCCTCAGCCGGCCGCTCACCAATGACGAGGGCAGACCGAGCGAGCCGTCCGTCTTTTGGCGACGGATCCTCCAAACGTTTCCGAGGGCGGCGCAGACGCGGATGGCAACCCAGGGCCCGCCTGCGCCGGCGGACATCGCTACGCCGCGGCAGCTTGTGACGGGGCTCATGCGGTGGGTGCGGTCGAGCAGCGATCCGCTCGCGACCGAAACCGATCCGGCATGGTCGGCGCTCTATCAATGGCTGGCCAAACAGACCGGGAGCGACGACGCGATTGCCATGATCCGCGATCAGGTATGGTCGGCACTTTCGTATTCCAACGAAGCCTCCCTCTCGCCCGAAATCGCCCGCGAGCTTTTCCGCTCGCCCCTGCGCGCCAGCGCCTCGCAAATGGAGACGTTTGCCGCCTGCCCGTTCCAGCATTTTGCACGATATGCCCTGGGGCTGCGCGAAACGGACCGGCAGGAAGTGACGGCGGCGGACCTGGGCCGCTTGTATCACGAACTGCTGGAGCGGTCGCTCAAGGACGTAATGCGACGGCGGGCCGAGGGCGACCACACGGCGCGTTTCGAGCAGGCGGTCGATCAATTCGTCGATCACGTTGGCGCGGCCCTGCGGAGTGAGATCATGCTCGATGGCGCCCGGCACCGTTATCTGCTGGACCGCACCCGCCGTACCTCAAAGCGCCTCGCCATCGCCCAGCGCGAACAGCTCAAGCGGGGGACGTTTCTTCCGGCGCAGGTGGGCGTGCGATTCGGTTCGGGCGGAAATCTGCCGGCCCTGCGCGTCGCCTCATCTTCGGGCGAGGCGCTGCTCGAGGGGAAGATCGATCGCGTCGATCGTGTCGCGGGCGGACAGGAGATCGCGGTCATCGATTATCGCCTGGGGCCTTCCCGGCTGACGATGGGCATGGCGTTCCATGGGCTCGCGCTCCAATTGCTCGTCCAACTGCTCGTGCTGGAGGAAAACGGCAGGCGCGTTTCGGGCGACCCGGTCGCACCGACGGCCGCGTTCTACGTGCAGTTGGTCCGCAAGATCGAGGACGTGAAGCACCCCGACGAATCGACCGACCCCGCCGACCCGAAGTGGCACCTGCGGCTCAAGCCCCGCGGCATTTTCGACCGCCGGTCGCTTCGCTCGCTGGATCGCCAGATCGAGACCGGCTGGTCGGAGGTCGTCCATGCCTTCGTGAAGCAGGATGGATCGCTGGGGCACACCCATACCAGCGACGCTGTCGAAAGCGATCAGTTTCGCGCGCTGCTGGACATCGCGCGGAAAAAGCTTTCGGAGCTGACAGAGGGAATCCTGTCCGGCGACATCCGCATCGTGCCGTACCGGCTGAACGACAAGTCGCCCTGCCCGCGCTGCGAGTTCCGCTCCGTGTGCCGATTCGATCCGGCGATCAATCGATACAACCATTTACCGTCCATCAGCAAAGCCGAGTTTTTCGCAACTGCGACCGGAGGCAACGATGCCGGCGCCGCATGAGGGACGCTGGACCGAAGCGCAGCGCCGCGGCATCGTCACCACCGGCCGCAGCCTGCTGGTGTCGGCGGCGGCAGGGTCGGGGAAAACCGCGATGCTCGCCGAGCGCTGCGCGCATCTGGTCTGCGACGCCCCCGATCCCTGCGACATCGACGAGCTGCTGGTCGTCACCTTCACCGAAGCCGCCGCGGCGGAAATGAAAGCGCGCATTCATCAGCGCCTCCGCCAGCGCCTGGCCGAAAAACCGTCCGAACGCCTGCGCCGCCAGCTCGATTCCATCGACCGCGCCACCATCAGCACGCTGCACAGCTTCTGCGCCCGGCTGCTGCGCGAGCACTTCCACGCCATCGGCCTCGATCCGTCGTTTACGGTCTTGGACGATGAGGAAGCGGGTCTCTTGCGCCGCGAAGTAGCTCGAGCGCTATTCGATGCGCGGTATGAGCTGGACGAGTCCGGCGATTTTCACCGCTTCATCGACGCCTACGGCGAAGGGGACGACGCCCGGCTCATCCGCCAGGTCATCCACACGCACCACATGCTCGACAGCCTGGTCGATCCGGCGGCGTGGATCGACCGCGCCCACCGGACTATTGCCGATGCCGCTGCGGGAGATCTGGCCCACAGCGAGCTGGGCGGGGAACTGGTGCGGGTGATCAGCCGCACCATCGCCGACATTCGCGGGCGCTGTGGGCGGGCGGTGGAATACGTGCAATCCCTTGGCGAATTTCCGGTGTACGTGGACGCGCTCGACGAGTGTGCTCGAGGGCTGCGATACTGGGACGAGCTATTGACCGGCGAAGGAATCGACACGCTCGCCGAGCACGTGCGAAACTGCGTTCATCCGAAACTCCGTGCGGTTTCCAATTCAATTCCGGGAAAGGAGCAGGCCAAGAAGGCCGTCGATTCGGTGCGCGAGGCGATGACCAAAAGCGCGCTGGTCGGTCTGCTGCGGTTCAGCGCCGCCCAGTGGCAGGAGGGCCTGGCGGCGATCGAGCCGCTTGCGAACGTGTTCCTCCAGCTTGTCGAGGATTTCGCAACACGTTACCGCCAGGCCAAGGACGCATCCCGCGTGGTGGACTTTGCCGACCTGGAGCGCTTCGCGCTGCACGTGCTGAGCGAAGGGCGCGACGGGAAGCTGATGCCGTCCCCGGCGGCGCGGGAGTATCGCCGGCGGTTCGCCCACGTGCTGGTCGATGAGTATCAGGACATCAACGAAATCCAGGATGCGATCCTGTCGCTTGTCAGCCGCGAGGCCATGGACGAAAAGTCGCACGAGCCGTGGAACCTGTTCAGCGTCGGCGATGTGAAGCAGAGCATCTACCGGTTTCGCCTTGCCGAAACAGGCCGGTTCCTCGATCGCCAACGGCAATTCAATCGCGATCGTGAGAAACGTTTCGGCGAGGTGATCGACCTTCAGTCGAATTTCCGCAGCCGGGGTGCGCTGCTTGAAGCGATCAACGGCGTCTTCGAGCGGATTATGACCGCCGAGGCGGTGGACATCGAGTACGACCGCTCCCACCGCCTCCAGGCGGGGCTGGCTTATCCGACCTGGCGAGACGGCACGAGTTTCGGCGGCGCGCCGATCGAGATGCACCTCCTGCCTGCGGACCTGGGCGGCGAAGACTCGGACGATGCGGAACCGGAAGACGAACTGGAGCTGGACCGCTCCGAGCGCGAAGCGCTGCTGGTCGCGCAGCGCATCCGCCAGCTCACCGGCGCCGACGGTTCGCCACGCCTGAACGTGACCGAAAGGGATGAAACCGGTGGGTTTCGTTCACGGCCCATCTGCTATCGCGACATCGTCGTGCTGCTGCGTTCGACGCGATACAAATCGGAGCAGTACGCCGACATTCTCCGCCGGGCCGGCATCCCGGTGCACGCGCAGAGCAGCACGGGTTACTTCCAATCGACTGAAATCTCCGACATGCTCTCGTTGTTGTCGCTGCTGGAAAACCAGCGGCAGGATATCCCGCTGGCGGCGGTGCTGCGAAGCCCGCTGGCCAATCTTACCCAGCCCGAAAACTGCGTCGCCCGGGTGCGCCTCGCGTATCCGGTCGAAGGCGATGAAGCGATTCCTTTTCACGACGCGGTCGTTCGCTATTCCCAAGAGCGGAACGACGACCTGGCCACGGCGCTGAAAGATTTTTTCGCGCGCCTGTCGCGCTGGCGTCACCTGGCCTGGAGCCGGCCGCTGGCGGAGGTGATCGCCGAGGTCTATCAATCGACGGGATACCTTGCTTTCTGCGCCGGCTTGCACGATGGCGAGCAACGGGTCGCGAACCTGAAGGACCTTCAGTCCCGCGCCGCCCACTTCGGCTCGTTCCGGCGCCAGGGATTGTCGCGCTTCATGCAGCTTCTCGAGAGCCTGCGCGAGGAGGCCGACCTCGGGCAGCCTTCGACCGCCTCGGAAGTCGAGGACGTCGTCCGCGTGATGAGCATCCATCGCGCCAAGGGCCTGGAATTTCCGGTGGTGATCGTCCCGGACCTGGGGAAGCGGATTAACCTGTCGGATGCGTACGGCGCGATCGTCGCCGACCGCTCGGCGGGCCTGGGAATGGCGGTCGTGGACGAGCACCGCATGATCCGCTACCCGTCTCTGGCATCCGTGCTGGTGCAACGCCGGGTGAAGCAGCAGGCCCTGGCCGAGGAGATGCGCGTGCTCTACGTCGCGATGACGCGGGCGAAGGAGCACCTGATGCTCGTCGGCACGTGCGCGGACAAGACCGTCGATTCGTGGACCGATCGCTGGTCGCGGTTCGACGGCGCATTCCCGTCCGACATGATCCTCTCGGCCCGGACGATGCTCGACTGGCTCGGCCCGGTCGCCGCGGCTGCGGGCGACGGAATCATTCGCGTCCATCGCCACGGCGGCGATGAAGTGACCTCCTGGCTGACCGCGCACGCCAGGCGCCCGCAGCTTTCGCCGCAACAGTTGCAGCTTGCGCGGCTCCAGCCGCTCGAAGCAGTTGCCCAAAGCCCGATTGCCGATGACGTGATCGCGCGTCTCGATTTTCGCTATCCCTTCGACGCCTTCACCCGCCTGCCCGCAGCCGAGGCTGTCACTAGCTTCGGGGCCCCCGAGTCGAAACCGCGGACAATCGAGCTTCCCCTTCCCCGCTTCTTCGCCGAAGCGGCGCCGAGCTGCGCCGACATCGGCACGGCCACTCATCGCGTGCTGCTGCACCTCGATTTCGCCCGCTCCTGCCGCGGCGCCGACTTGGCGGGCCAGATTCAGCAAATGATCGACCGGAGGCTGATCACGCAGGCGGAGGCGGGGCTCGTCGACCTCGGCTCGATCGACTGGCTGATCGAAAGCGATACCGGAAAGCTGCTGAAATCCCACGCTGCCAACCTGCGGCGTGAAGTGCCGATCCACGTTGCCGTCGCGCCCCAAGACCTGTCGTCTGCCGATCCGCTCGACCGCGTGATGATCCGCGGCCGCATCGACCTGCTCGTCCCCACGCCGCAAGGCATCGTTCTGATCGACTACAAGACCGACGATGTGCCGGCCGATGTCGCCCCCTCTCGGGCAAGGATGTACGAGCGTCAAATGCAACAGTACCGCGGCGCGGTTCAGCAGATGACGGGCGAACCCGTATCGACCGTCCAAATCATTTTTCTGACTGCGCGATTGATTCATTCCATAAAATGAACGCTGCCGGTACGTAGGGCGGGCACTGCCCCCGCGCAGCAAATGGCGGGCAGTGCCCGCCCTACAATGCCATTGGCTTAACCCGGTGGCCGGAGAAAGGGCTCTGTGGCCACCGAATCTATGTTATGCTATTCAGTGGTGCAAAAATGACTGTTTCACTCACACCGGAATTGCAGCGATTCGTGGACGAGAAAGTGAAGGCCGGGGATTTCGCTTCAGCGGATGAAGCCGTAAATCACCTCCTCTCCTTTGCGGTCGCTCAGGACCAGCTTTCCGCGTCGGATTTGGACGACCTGAGAAGTAAGATCGCCGTCGGAATCGAGCAGGCCGATCGTGGTGAGCTTGCGGACTGGGACCCGGATGATATCTGGGCAGAGGTTGAGCGTCGCGATGCTCAACAGCAGGAAAAGCGAGCCGGCTGATGGCTCGCATCGTCCGCACGCCCGTCAGTCGGCTGGATATCGTTGAGATTCTTCTTTACCTCCGTGCTCGAAATCGAAGGGCGGCCCGGCTCGTCCACCAGGCGATCAACAATACGATCACTTTTTTGGCGGAGCATCCGGGTGCCGGTCAACGGCGTGACGAATTTGCAGTCGGACTGCGAAGCTTCCCGGTGAATCGTTACCGAAATTACCTGGTTTTTTACCGTCCGTGCGATGACGGCATCCAGGTGATCCGGGTTCTCCATGGGGCCAGAGACCTGCCCAAGGACCTGAAAGGTCGTTGACCCCGTTCCGAAGCGTCTATGAGGCGTGGCTTTCGCAGGCTTACGTCGGGTGTCATGTT
Source organism: Tepidisphaeraceae bacterium (assembly GCA_035483795.1). GTDB lineage: Bacteria > Planctomycetota > Phycisphaerae > Tepidisphaerales > Tepidisphaeraceae > DASXMX01. The sequence continues at coordinate 12,928 of DATHPP010000260.1, forward strand.
GTCCGAGAACCATGGTTCCCCGCTCATCCTCCCCATCGGCACGCAGATCGTCGTGCTGGCGGAAATCCGCGGGCCGGATGGCAAGCCCGTGCATCCCCGCGGGGCGGTGGGGGTGATCGTGCAGTCGCCCTCGGATTACTCGCACGCCTACCGCGTGCGCTTCCCCGACGGCTTCGAGGCGGCGCTCAAGCGGGCGGAGCTCTCGGTGCTCTCGCAATTCCAGAAGCAGAACGCGGGGCTCGACCCCGCCCGCATCTCCGATCCGCTGACCGAGTACAACCTGTTCGATTTCGTGATCTACCGCTGCGTGATCGGCTCGCGGGCCTACGGCTTGGACGACGCGGCCAGCGACGTCGATCGCCGCGGCGTCTACCTGCCGCCGGCCGAGATGCATTGGTCCCTGTACGGTGTTCCCGAGCAGCTCGAAAACGACGCCACCCAGGAAACCTACTGGGAAATGCAGAAGTTCCTCGTCCTCGCCCTTAAGGCCAACCCCAACGTGCTCGAGTGCCTCTACACGCCGCTCGTCGAGCACGCCACCGACCTGGCCCGCGAGATGCTCGCGATGCGCTCCAGCTTCCTCTCCAAGATGGTCTACCAGACCTACAACGGCTACGTGATGAGCCAGTTCAAAAAGCTCCAGGCCGATCTGCGAAACAAGGGGCAGGTCAAATGGAAGCACGTGATGCACCTGATCCGCCTGCTGCTCTCCGGAATCGACGTGCTCAAGACCGGCGAAATCTCCGTCCACGTCGGCGCCCACCGCGAGCAGTTGCTGGCGATCAAGCGTGGCGACGTGCCGTGGGACCAGGTCGAACAATGGCGGCTGTCGCTGCACAAGGATTTCGACGCCGCGTCCGCCACCACCAAGCTCCCCGATCGCCCCGACTACGCCAGGGCCAACGCCCTGCTGCTCAAGGCCCGGCGGGCGATGGTTTAACGTGGACCGTCTCGTCTCTCGCGCGTCATTTGCAACCCGCGGGCCTCATTTCCCTCAAAACGCTGCGCCTAAGTCATGCTCTCTGAGGGTGTTGTATACAATGCTCCAAACACTCCAAAACGCTCCACTTTTCGAGCCAAATGGAGTGTTTGTCATATTCTTGCGTTATGCATTCCTGGCATAGGTTCCCATCGCCATCTTGCCCAGACCGCCGGCAATCAGATCTTCAAGCGTCTTCCTGAGCTATGATTTGCCGCCATGGCCGACGCACTTCCGAAACCGGGCGAGCATCACGGGTTGGGGGATCAGTACAGTTTCGAGGCCGAGTTCATGGGCGAAACGCTCCACTACATCGAGCCCGGCCGACGCGCCTCCATGATCTGGACCTGGACCAATGGCTATCGCATCAGCACCGACTCCCTCACGGACTGGAAGCTCGCCGACGGCACCCACCGTCCGGTCACGGAGGCAGAGCGGGCGGAAATCATCCGCCGGGCCGTCGAGTATGCCCGCGACGTCCAGAACGTCCGTCTGATCGTCGAGCCGTAGACCTCGTCTGCCTTGCTTCGCGCGGCATCAGAAAGGCCAACGACGAACTGGCCTCACTGTGACACGGGTTTTCAACCCGTGCTGGCGGCGCGAAGCGAAGGAAATCGACAATTTGGGCGCCCCATTCAGTCTGGACGTCGTCGGCACGGCTTGAAAAGCCGTGTCACAGGCTACGGGCCCGTCGACAAAACCTCCGCCTCGCCCCAGCTTCAGCGACCATCCGTCATGACACAGGTATTCTGCCGGCGGACCATCCTCCGCCCAGATCGATGTCGCCCGCCGCGATGGCTTGCCCGGCGTTCTGGTGCCTGATGACCATGTGACCGTATTGAAAATAAGCGGAAGTGGTATCGATCCCAATGTCTTCGATCGTGAAGCTTCCGGCCTGCCACCTGCCTGTCAGACGGCTCGTCTTCGAACCGCGCACGCTCGCCTCAAGCCGCGCCAGTGCCGAGCGGCTCATCCGGAATTGCAAGCGAAAAGGCGCCTGAGTGCTAACCAGTCCTACCGCGACGACAAACAGCACGGGAGCCGGGAGCCACAACAGCCGCCGCCACGTTTTGGCATCTCGCCTCTGACCCGATCGCGCCAGGCCTGCCTCGCTACAGGACAACAGGAACAACCACGACGACAGCAGCAGCACCCAGATCGGCCAAAAGAAAAACGTCTCAAGAAGGTCATCGAATGGATCAAAAGTCAGGCATTGAAACGCCAAGACGAAAACCGACGCCGCAATCAGAATCCCCTGCGCCAGCGGTCGCCAGTTCAAAGGCGGTAGCTCCACGGCCGTCGTTTTCCGTTGCGAGGGTTCAAATGCGAGCCCGCATTCCGGACATCGGTTTTCGGGCAAGCCATAAAGCAAGTACCCGCACGCGGCGCACCGTAGCGACATCGATTCGGCGTCAAAGTCGCTGTTCGAACTGCCCGCCGTCATGATTCGGTCTTCCCTCACTTCACAATGCAACGTTGATGCCCCGACGCTATGGGTGTCGAAACCTTGCCACACTGGGCGAAAGCCCCCCACATGCGGCTCCCTCACCGATTGGAAGCTACCGGATGGCACACACCGCCCGCTCACGGAAAGCAGAGCGGGCCGAGATCGTCCGCCGGGCGGTCGAATATGCCCGCGACGTCCAGCACGTCGCCTGATCGTCGAGCCATAGCGGATCAGCATTTAAGGCCGGCACCGCCCCAGCCGACTTCCATTTTACCATAACGCTCAACACGGGGCCGGTCCATTGCAGCGTGTGGTTATGCGACGTCGGCTAAGCCGAGTAACTCGGCAAAGTGATCGAAGTTGCTCCCGCCTTCGACCCACTCTGTATGGGGACCGTCGCTCCATCGGAGCCGAAGCACAGGCGGATCGGCCGAATTCCGTGAGTAGTCGAGGACGATCGGCGAATCCGAACCGAGGCCAAAATCGCCAATGACGAGTGCCTTCTCTGGCGCGATCTGATGCAGCGCACCAAATCGCCGCCAAAAGTCGCCCGAACCGCCCGCGGCTCGTACCGCTGCGATGGTCGCGAACGCTGGTCGTGCGAGACAGATTAACGATTCGTCCCGCGCGAATCGCCGCACTCGCTCCGCGGGAATCAGCGGCTTCCACTGCTGCTCGTTCATGGACGGGCCGTTTCGGGAGGGCCAGACGCCCGCAGCAATAAGCCGCGCTAGTCCGGTCGGCATCGGAAAGTCGTTAGTGTCGCCTTCGCGTGGCATAACGTGTAATGCCGTTGAGCGGCCGCGGCGGCGCACGCGCGACGCTCTGCCGCAAGTAAAGTATAGCACTGCCGCGGTCCGCTCCAGCGGCGGGTTACGTCACTTTGCTGGCAAGTTCCTCGATGCGGCGATCGCTGAGCCAGATCGCGTCGAGCATCGCGAAGACCTCCGACGCCAGGGGCGTGCCAATGACTTGGTCTCGCCCAAGTGCCGTGGTTGCAAGGTTGCCATTCTTGGCGACGGGACGATTCGCGGCGTCAATAAGCATGAATTGCGGACCGCCGTCGATGATCCGATAGGCGACAGCTACGATTTGCCGATCGGCAGGAGAAGTGCCCTCGCCCCATTTGCCCAGCACCAGGTCGAAGTTCGCGCCGTGGTCATGCACGCGGGTAAGCGTCCATTGCACGAAGTAGGCTGCGGCCGGGTGATCGCGCCGGTGAAGGTAGCCCCACACTGTCCGTGATCGATTGCCGCAGCACTCGCACGGGCCGTGCTCGTTGCTGCCGCTCGTCTGAACGGTGAACTCTTCGTGTGGCATAACGGACCAACGTCGAATGGCCGGCCCCGCGCCGGCCGGGTTTCATTTTACGACAAGGCTCAACGCGCGGCCCGTCGATTGCAGCGTTTGGTTATGTCGCGGCCTCAAGCCGCCTGACCCGTTAGAGGCCGCCGCCTCTTCTTCAGATACTTCGCCGAGGAGCGCAAAAAACGCCGGCGAGTGAGCCGCGAACGTTGCGCAGGTGATATTGGCGCATAGCTCGGAGTATGGAATCATGCCCCGAAGATGCGCCCGCTGAGCAATAAGCGCCTTTGCCTGCGCTTTGGCGGCGTCCCAGTCCGGCTGGGGAATTCCATACGGCATACGCGAGGCCCCATATCGGATTAACGTTCAATGGCCGGCACCGCGCCGACCGACCGTGGATTCAACATAACGCCCGACGTGGGGCCGGTCCATTGCAGCGTTTGGCTATGCTTCGCCGACCGCCGCGTTGCACACGCCATTCTCGTAGTAGCGTGTCGTCACAAGCTTTCCCAATCTCCAGCAGCGGACAACGCCGTGCGGCTTGCCACGGACGAGTGGCACTTCGTCGGTCATCTGTCCTGCCGAATTGAAAGATGCGATAGACGCCGGTTCCATCCACGAAGTCACCGGTGTCCAGAACCTCGCCGTCTGAGTTGCGGACGATCGGCGTTCCGTGCCAAACACCGTCCTTCTTGTAGCCCTCGCGATGGACAATGCCGTTTTCGAGAATCGACCGATACGAGCCGTTTGCGATCCCGTTCACATACTCCTGCTCGGTGCGGGCGTTCGTGCCGTGACGGTTGATCCAGACGCCGGTGAAGTTGTCGGGACGCTTCGGATGATCCACCTTGTTGCGGGTTGGTTCCCGCGAACCATAAGGACCAGCATTCAACGGCCGGCCGGGCGCTCGACCGCCTTTCGATTCACAAGCCGTTCCGCCCGGCCGGTCCGTTGCAGAGCGGGGTTATCCATCATTTCCGGGTTCGCCGGGTGTGAGCTTGAATCGAAGCGGCGATCTATCGCGCGGTCGCGTTCGATCGCGGACGAGCGCTTCGTTGCCGCCCGTCGCTCGAACGAACTCGAAATATAAGGCGTCAGCCTTCTCGACGAGGGAGATGTACGCCTCCTCCGAAATTTCCTCATCATCCCCGTAGATAACGGTCAACTCATCGAGCTGACGCTGTACCACACTGAACAACGCCTCATGCGCGGGATCACCCGAGGCGCGGACGATGGCCTTCGCTTGCGCCATTCGCGTCGATGCTTCCAGATCGAACTCAACACCTGTGGCCATAGTTCGTGACGGATAACGAATCAGCATTCACGGGCCGAGGCCGATGACAACGTTCGAATTACAAGGACCGTCGTGCTCCGGTCCAGTGGAGTGCGTGGTTGTACGACCGCCGTTCAGCCGCATTGAAAGACGGCGGCCGGATGCAGGCACTCAAAGCAGAAGAACACGAATATTTCGCCGACGTCTCCCATCATATAGTGCTGATTCTTCGACAAGCACCCGACGCGATGAGGGTTTTTCTTCGAATCGTGCTCGATGGAATCAATTTGGCCGATGAACACCATTTCCTGCTGACAGTGCGGGCACGTGGGAGTCTCGTCGCCTTGATCCCAATTGGGCACGCCGCCTAATTTGCTCCTCAGGCCAAGTTCGGCGGTGTCCGCGGTCTCGCCAGCGGCGACCC
>DATHPP010000261.1:0-6500 GCA_035483795.1 Tepidisphaeraceae bacterium
CCGCCGGCCCCGTCCAAATCTGGCGCCTGGTGCACGGCCACCGCGAGCGTGTATGACGCCTCCCGCGACGAGAACAACGTCTACGTGCACTCCAACCAGCCCGACCAGGAAGCCACCGCGACTGCCGACGGCTACTCCCACGGCTACCGGACGAACGGCTCAGGCTACGCCTTGATCTACCTCAACGGCCCCCCGCCCGGCGCCCGGATCACCGTGACCGTCGGCGGAGCCACCTGCACCACCAGCGACTAAATAGTCGTACTTACGGCCATGCCCGTGTCCGGGCAGATGCCGGCGACGGCGCTGCGGTTCGGGCGGGCACCGGGGCCCCTGGCCGTTCCTCGGTCACACCAAACGCTTTGTGCACGGTTTCACAAGCCGCTTCCGCGGAAGCGCGCGCTCATGGCTGATATGCACGCAGCGCTCGGTCGGGCTGCGTCCAGCCGGAGACCTGGTGAAGGCGATCGGCTGACTCCGCCGGACAATGCGGATCAGCGGCTCGGGCTCGGCGAGCGACACCAGGCCGCCAGGGTGCACGCCGCGTCGGGCGGGGCGGTATAGATAAGTTCTTTGGCCGAACGATCCGTGGTACTTGCCCGGGATGATCGATACTCGGCCTCGGCGTTGGCCTGTGAGGTCCCGTCGGTCATCTCCACCACCAGGCCGCGGGTGCCATCCGAAGCGGCGGTCCGAGCCGCTCCAGCTCCACCACGGTCTGCTGGACGACCGACCGCTCCGCGGCAACGTGGACGTGACCACCGCCCGGCTCCCCGAGGGCGGCGATTGCCGAGGAAAGCACGTTCGAGGCCGGAGGATGGTGCGCCGAGCGCACCGCTAGGTCCACGAGAGCCCAGACCGCCCGACTTCAAGTTGCGTGCGCATATGAACTTCCTGAGATCGTCTCAGCGCTCGTCGTCATCGTCATCGTCATCGTCGCAGCACGGGTAGCCTTGCCGGCAGCACGAATGCTTCTCGCCGCGATCATCGCGGCAGTCCTCATGGTTCTCTCTTCCGTCATCGGAAAGGCTTTGGCAGCAACCGTGCCAGAGCGTGTAAGCACGCACCTCGACATATCTCACCGGCGTCACGGGATCGTTGCTCTCGATCACCAGCTCGCACGGACGCGGGCATTTCTCGTCGGCGTGGTATTGAATGACGATCGGAAGGCACGAGCCCGGGCGCAGTGTCGCCGGGAATGGATTGTTGAGCAGCTTCCAGCGCCGGCTCTTGCGCCGGAAGTGCACGCTGGTCACGCTGAGGGCGCAGTCACCCGTATTGCAGATCGACAGGGTACGATCCGCGCAGCATCCTGCGTTCACGCCGCCGAACGTGGTCGAACCGGTGACCGTCAGTTTACCGGAAGGCGCCTCGCCAGAGACGTTGATGCTGATCGGGCTGGCCGGATCGTCGCTCGTCACGGTGATCGTTGCGGCCTTGGCGCCGAAGCTGAGCGGTTTGAACCGGATCGGTACCGGCAGCGCGTCGCCCGGCCCGATCGTGATCGGGTAGGACAGTACATCCGGTATCAGGAACTCACCGGACGTCGACGAGATGCCCGTCACCGAAAGCGTACATTTGCCACTGTTGGTGACAATCAGCGGCTCATCGGTAAACGAGCCGACACATACGTCGCCGAAGCTTCCGGTATTGGCGATCATCAGGTTCGCCTTTGGCGCCGGCACGAACCCGGAAACGGCGACCACATGCGGTCCGGCCGGGTCGTCGGTGAAGATCGTGATGGTCCCGGCCTTTGCGCCAAACGGCGCCGTAGGCTGGAACCGGACGACCACATCGATCGAATCGCCGGCGTCCACCAGCAGCGGATAGGAAAGCACTGTCGGCGCCAAGAAGTCCGGCGATCCGATGATGTCTCCGATCGCGAGGGGGCAAGTCCCGCGATTGTTGATCGTCAACACCTGATCGGCGATGGAGCCGAGGCAGACGTTCCCAAAACTTCCCGCACCCGCGATCGCCGTCGACACGCTGCCGCTGCCAATGATGCCCGTCGCTAGGAGGTCCACGACTGGCGCGTTCGGGTCATTCGTGATGATCCGGATCGTCGCGGCCTCGGGCCCCGCCGGGCCGGTCGGCGAAAAGGCGACGGTGAATTCGATATCCTCACCGGCGGCCAGGCTGAGCGGCGTCCCCGGGTTCGCGAGCACCGAAAAATCGGCGGAACCCATGAGCCGTTGCACGCTCGTGATGACAAGATCCGTCGTGCCCACATTGTAGATGGTGATCGTCTGATACTGCGTCGATCCACTGCAGACAGTGCCGAAGGCGAGGTTGCCTGAAAGACTGACGGCAATCACGGGCCCCGTCGGCTTGACGAAGGAAAACACGCCGCGCCCGAACGTCGCAGCCCGCAACTCGCCCTGGTGGAAGACCAGCTCGAACACGGGCGCTCGCGGGAAGTGCAGATCGTCGAGCACGCCCCAGTTGGCGCCGCCATCGACCGAACGGAGCACGCCGAAATCCGTGCCGGCATAGATCGTCGTTGGCGTGGTGCCTCCGTCGAGCGCGATGGCGTTGAACGGAAGGTCGAGTGGCGGTGAGATGTCGGTCCACTTCGTACCGGCGATCGTCGTGCGAAACACGTGCCCGCCTGGAAAGCCGCTGAACCCGCCGAGCACGGCGTAAATGGTCGCCGCGTCGTTCGGATCGAACGCAACGCGCGCGACGAACCGGCCCGGCAGATCGCGCGTGATATTGGTCAGCGTGAACGCGCCGAGCGCGTTCGTCGACAGCAAAACCCGCCCGCCAGAGGAGACGACCACATTGTTGTTGTTGGTCGCAGCGACGTCCACTTCGCTCGCGGTCCCGGGAATCGGCACCTTCTGGGGCCACGTCGTCCCGCTGTTCGTGCTGTGCCAGAGGTTCGCGTTACTCGCCGCATACACGCTGCCGCCGGTATTTGGATCGACCGCAACGGCCGAAAGGTAAACGTTGGACTCCGACGTCGAAAATGGTGGCGTGATGTTTGTCCAGCTAGTCCCGTCGGTTGTGGAGCCGAAGATGTTGGCGTTGCTCCTCCCGTAGGCATCCGTCGCGTTCTGCCCGTCATGCGCGACGTCGAAACCGTCGCCGCCGGCCGCATCCGTCCAGCTCGGAAAAACGTTGGGGGGAGACACATTGGTGACGATGCCATTGTCCTGCAACGCGCCGAGGGTCACACTCGCCGTCGCATCCCGCTTAACGTCGAGACTGTAGAACAAGGCGGTCTGCAAGCCGCCATCGTTAAGAGATGTGAAGGCGGTGCCGCCGGTGCTTTTAAAAATCCCGCCGTCATTGCCGCAATAGACGACCGAGAAGGGACCCGGCTGCGCCACGAACGTCCACGCGTGCGTGTCGGCGTGCAGTCCGGTCAACGGCGTAAAAGTCAAACCTGAATCCGTCGAGCGCGCCTGACCGACAGCTCCGAAATAGATGATATCGTTGATTCCGTCCCCAGGCGAGGCGGGGTCGACGGCCATGTGAAAGCTATACCCGCCCTGCGTGTTGAGCGGCATGCCGGTGGCCGGCGGAATACCCGCGTTGTGCGGCGTCTGCAGTGTCCAGGTGAGACCTTGATCGGTGCTCCTGAAGACTCCGATCGGATCCGGTGCGTCGGTCGGTTGCCGAGGCCTGTTGAGCGGCCGTCCCTCTATCGTGGCGTACAGCACCTGGACGCCCCCCGCTGCGGGCGAAGAGGTCGGCGGCGCCAGCGCGATGATGAACTTCCCGACGCTGCGAGCGGGACCGCCCGGCGTGCCGGCGGTGTTGAGTTCGGTCGCGACCACCGTAGTCGCGCCGCTCAGGATGGGAGAAGCCCAGGTCTGCCCGCCATCGTTGGATTGGAAAATGCCGTTGCCGGTCACGCCCGCATACAGGATGCGAGCGTTGGCCGGCGAGGTCGGGTCGAGGACCAGTGAGCGCACGTCCACGTTCCCGCCAGGCAACGCCCCCCGTATCCAGTTCAGCCCGCCATCGGCGGACACAAACACACCGAAGTTGGACGCGAGATACACAACTTGAGGGTTTGCCGGATCGACGATGACAACGTTGATGACCTGGCTGAAGAACTGGTTCGCATTGCTCGGCGCGCTCGAAGGAAACCCGGAACCGAGTCGGACCCAGCTCCCGCCGGCATCCGTCGATTTGAACAGCCCGGCCGGCGGCTGCGTCGCCTCCCCAGAAAATTGCGAGCCGTCGCGGTTGCTGGTTCCGACGTAGATGATGCTGGGATCGACCGGATCGATCGCGATCCCGGCCGGCTCGCCGATGCCCAGCGACGGCGCCCGATCGAAGATAGGTGTCCACGTATTGCCGCCGTCATGCGTCAGCCAGACGCCGCCCCAAGCCGTGCCGATGTAGATGATGTTGGCGTTGTTCGGATGCACCGCGATGGCGGTGACCTGCCCGTTTGCGGTGATCCCGAACTGATGGATTGGGCTGGGCCCGATCGGTACCCACACCGTTCCGTTCAGGCTCATTGGCCCGGCCCTTGCTCGCCCGGATCAGCTTTATCAGGCGGCTGCGTGTCACCGGAATCCGGCTTTCCGGTCACCGGATCCATCGACGGCCTGGTGACGACGCCGGCCAGTCGATACCACTGCTCGCGGGCGAGCGCGTACCGCTCCGGCGTCGGCGGCAGACCGTCGGCGAAGCGCCGTCGCTCGATTTCGAGATGCTCCGACGGGTCGTCGTACGGCTCGCCCTCGCGGCGCCGTTCGTCTCCGCGGTCGTCCCGGTCCCCGCCGCCCGCGCCGCGGGAACCGCGGGGTCGTCCTGGATTGGGCATTGCAACCTCCCTCGCTTATCCCCGGAATCCCGCGCTCCGCTGGAGGCGAGCCCCGGACGATAACGCGGTGTTGAGGGGTAGCGAACTGTTGTTTAGAACCGTCTGCCCAATAGTCAGTGAAGACAATCCGCAAGGCGGCTCGTCGATGGCATGATCCACCTTCTTCGTTAGACCAAAGGTCCAGTGGGGCTTCCACTCGGCATCGCGGACAACAGTCTCCTGTGGCGGCGTGCCATCAGCCCCATCGCGGCTGCGATTCCCAGGAGGAACACGACGATGAGCCACTCGAAACTGCCGTTGTGATGGTCTGGGTCCCAGCCCGTCAGAGCTTCGATCCAGTCGTGCCAGAAGATGGTCAGGATTCCCAGAAGACCAGCGACCGCCGCGACCGCCGTCTCCAACCGTACGAGGACTTTGGATGGCTTCAACCAAGCTTTCCCCTCTATTCAGATGATCTTGTAATTGATAGCGGAGTAAAGCGGACTTAGCGCTGTTACCATGTGCTGCAGGACGAATCAAGCGAGGCATTGATCGGTTGCCCACAAGGGGCAGCATTCCCTTTTCTAGCTACCACCCCCTCGGCCTGGACCTCATAACATCCAGTTGATCAAACGAAACCAAATACTGTAAGGAGTCATATCAGCTGGTGGGGGCCCAGTCAAGGCCGGCCCGGGGACCAGTCAACGCTCGAAACTCACTATCCAGTGGCTGCTAACGAGATAGTTGTTGCGGCGTACTAACGAGAGAAAGTTGCTTTCGGTGTGCTAACCATTAGGCCAGTCACAGCAAACCATCTTACGAACTACACCCGCAGTTCCATCCCGGCGCTGCGTAACACGATGCCCGCGGGCTGGTCAGCCACCGCGTTCGCGCAGGTAGGCGATGCCGGGACAGCGTCTTAAGCGAGCGCGGCATGTGGCCTTGATTGACAGAGAGCCGTTACGACGACCAGTGTTGCGCGCCGCGGAGCTGATCGAGAATCTGTTGCCGCCTCCAGACCCTGTCCGGCATTCCAGCAAGAGATGCCCATCGGCAAAGTGGTGCCGGGGAAAGGCTTCGTCCCCGAGGATTCCTCGGCGCCACCGGGCAGATGCAGGGCGTCTGCCTCGTCGTGCTCACCGCCGAGCTAGGCAACCCACTGACCGCCGAGACCTACCACGGCTCCCCAGCCCGAGCTGCTCGAGCAGCCATATCACTTCTACTACGACCTGGTGGCACGCTGCCTGGAAAGCAAGGACCGGAACCTGAGCTTCCACCGGAATCTACGGCGTACGGTTATCAAGAGCTGTTGGCGTCGTCTGCCATATAGCAGGCCCGGTTATGGCTCCGGCTGACATTAGGCCTCGCCGTATATTTCAGCCTGTCGCACAAACCCTGATCAAAGCTCCTACGCCACAAGATATGAGGCTGCGTTGGAGCAGGGATTCCAAATATGGGGTTCGAGTTGGTCCCCATACCGTTTGTGCGAAAGGCTGGTTTATGCATCAGGCGCTTCAAGATGAACGTCCGCTTCTGCCGCGCTGCGCATGTCCGGCGCGGCAGGGCACAGGCGTCCTATTACCGTGGTGGCAGTTGCTGAAGCGCCCACGTGTTGCCGTCGGGGTCACTGAAGGTGACGAACGAGCCCCACGGCTGAACGTCGACCTCACTGGCCTGCACACCGTGTGCGAGCAGTTCCCGCCGCGCCGCCTCGACATCCGCCACGACGACTTGGACGCCT
>DATHPP010000262.1:0-3197 GCA_035483795.1 Tepidisphaeraceae bacterium
CCGGCCAGGGCATTTTGGTTCTTGAGGATGCCCGCGGCGCGATGCACGAGGTCGAAGCCCCGATTCACCGGCGGCCACAACGTGGCCGTTTGGGCAAGCCCGCGGTCGACGATTCCCTTGAGCTTTTGCAGTTCCTTCGGCAGCCCCCTTTTTCCTCGACTTTCGCGAGGCTGGCGGAGACGGCGGTGAGTCGTTCGTGCAGCTTCAGGCCGCTGGACTCCAGCGGCGGACGGCCATCGTCGGTGATCGCCGAGCGCACCGCCGAGCAATAGCCCAGCACCGCGCCGGCCTGCCGGTCGCCCGCCGCCGCCTTGGCCTCCACCTGCCGCTCGATCGGGCGGATGTTCCGCACCCGCTTCTTAAGTTCCTTTTTGGCGTGACGGTCCAGCTCGTAAATCGGGCGGGCGGCTTCGCGCAGGTAGTGGAAGTGACACAGCTGATGCGGCACGCCCGGCAACGCCGCGGCCACCGCGTTGCGGATCGAGTGCTGCCCGTCTGAGATCACCCCCGCGATCGGCACCGACAACGCCGCCTTGACCTGAGCGATCAGGCCGGCCAAGTCCGCTTGCGTGCCCGACAGCAGGCTCCGCGCCAGCAGCACCTGCCCGCTGAGGCAGTCCCGCAGCACCCACAAAACCTCGTGGCCCACATCCGGCTGAAGGCCGTCCAGCGCCAGGATGATGCGACCTTGGGCGGCCGTGATCTGTTGCAACCGGCGGCTGTCCGACAGACGCACCGCCAGCAGCTCATCATAGCGGTCCAGCAGGTTCGTCACGGTCCGCTCGCACACCGCAAGGCCGCGTCCAAGCAGTTCCCGGTGGATCTCCGGAACGCTACGGTGGCCCTGGTAGCGCAGCGACCCGACCAAGGCGATCACGTCAAGCCCGAACTCGTGCTGGGGCAGGGCAAGCCGGCCCTCTTCCTCCGGACGGTACGGACGGTGGTAAAATCGGCAGCCGCTGGTGCGGCAACGCCGAACCTGCAAGCGAAACTTCCTCAGCCCATCCAGCGTGCAAATCGTGCGATGGCTCATGTACGCCGACCACATCCGCTGACGTTGAGTAGGACAAAGGCGCGCCGTCGTTTAGGCCAGTGACTTCCGGTGTATCCGCCCTTTGGGGCTTCGTGGCAAATGGCCACCAGGCCGTGCGACACGTTTCCTCTGACCCCTCTGAAATTCCGTACGGCGGGTTTTCCCCAGTACGGCTTCAAACCGGAACCATCCGCCGCCACCTTCACCGGCTCCGCCGGCTTATAGGCGGTTTGAAGCGCCGGCGCCCGCCGGACCTCGTGATCCCCGCGCTGAGTCGGGGCGAGGGGCGGGACCGCCGGTGCGTTCCGGTCCAGAGGCCCTTGGCTCGGCGTCGGGTTATGCTGTCCCGTCGCGTCGTCGCTTACTATGGCCTCATCCGAGCTTCTGGTCCGCTCCGGTCGACTTATTTGGTTCGCCGACCGGTCTTTGCCTCGCGGCCGCGGGCCAGAAGGTCCCTGTTTTCAGCTTGCGAATCCTTCTGTTCGTGCCGCCTTCCGTACCCCGGCAGACCGGGCGGCCCAGGACGATTGTACGTCCGCCCGTGATAGCCTTCGCCCGAATGCGAGGGGCTCGGCGTCTGCAACGTCCCGCTTGAATCGGTACCTGTGGGTGCCCTTACGAGGCTGCGAAGTTCGCTTGATGCTGCGGCCCGAACAGTTGCTTGCCCTTCACCGACAAGGACGTTTACGTTCGAGCTTTCATTCCCATGAGTCACCTCATCAGAACGTCGAACATGACTACGCGGGCAAATCGTCAATCTCCCGCGGCCGGACTTACACCGGCTGGATTCGCAGCCTTACAGGCTGCACCGCATTCGGGGCAGCGCGTGATCCGGGGGTAAAGTTCATGTGTCGATGCGGCAGACGGACGAGCGGTCCTTCGGGCCATCCTTGGCCTCCCAAGTACGGGGAAGGCTGCCAGTATCCACTCAAATCGCCGCCGGCTCAAGCCGACTTTGCCGACCTAGTTTTTTTGGAGATTCGAGGCACACCGTCGTTCGTTGTCGGATCGCACATCACAGCACATTAGAGTGACCTTCACCAAGCGCTGGGACCTGTCGTAAATGAATTGACGGTTCTTGACCTTCAGATAACAGCAAAGCTCGTCGTCGTCGTACACGCTCACGCTGTCCCCAGCGGCAGGGATGATTGCGGTCTCCTGAGTTTGAACTGTTGCCCTTCTCTCGTTCTCGTTAACCAAAAACTCTAACTCGACTGGCTTTCCACCACAGTCCGGAATTTTACTCATAGCAGGATTCTATGAATCAGGGCGATTAGGGTTCAACTGCTTGGGTCCGACCGCCACTTCCGATCACCGCCGCATCTGAACCACTACATGTTTTGCCTGCGCGGCGAATGGAAAAAAGGCTTCGCCCGCGCCAGCCAGAGGCCGATGTTTGCGTTCGCCAGATACTTCGAGATGGCCGACCACACGTGCTCCCCGGAAGGTCGGCTCTAGTCTTCATCGAGTTCGATCGGCGTGTCGACCTCTGCCTCATCTTCACCGACCGCGCCCTGTTCGCCCATATGAGTCTTGGGTCGAATCCGATCGTCCACGCAAGCAGAGTGGTTCTTTCCAGTTTCGTTCTTGCAGGCGGCCTGAGAAGAACCACGTTCCGCTTTGTCAGCACTATGATCGTCGGCAGCAGGGAACAACGCGATCTGAGGTGTCAACTCGACCAGATTGGGATCCCGATGGTGATCTCAATCCGGCGGTCGGCCGAGAAAGGCTGGGCGTAATGCATCCAGCCTGCAAGCCACACACGCAGCTAAAAACCGGCTGAGCTCGCGTCAAGATATGTGACGGGTGCTGTTACCCAGCGCTGCCTTTTCATCCTCATTCCGAACGTCAATTCCGGCCGGCTCACTTGAGCCGGCCGCTTCGTTTTCACGCCTCCGTGCGGTGCCGGGCGGTCGTGTTTTACCACCACGACCGTCTCCGCCACGGAGGTCAATGCTGGGGAACCCGCCGACGCAAATGCCGATGGGCAGCGAAATGTTGGGAGGAGAGGGGGACACCGTCGCTGTCATAGAGCGCCGAAACTCACCCCCTCGTGAGCGCTTCAAAACCAGCCAAATTGAGGCACTGGAGATTTGCCTCGTAGCGTATGCCTCCGGCGATCGCCGGGAGGCCACGATGCGATGGCGAATCAACTCAAGATGGC
>DATHPP010000263.1:0-3797 GCA_035483795.1 Tepidisphaeraceae bacterium
CCGCGGCTTCGCCTCCGAGTTCGGCATGCGCATCCATTCCGTCCTCCGCGGCTGGATGGAGTTCAACAGCGACGACCCGCAGAAGGTGGAGGACTCGCTGGAAGCGACCCGTAAGTCGATTCGCGCCGCGCGGGCGTACGGCGCCGATGATATTCTTCTGGTCCCATGCAAAATCGGCGGGATGCCGATGCCCGAGCCGTGGGAATTCGACATCGAATTCGACCAAAGGACCGGCCGCGTCACCCGCGTCGTCAAAGGCGACAACGCCCCGTACGCCGAATACATCAAGGCCCAGAACCGCGCCACTGACACGTCGCGGCTGGCGGTGGAAAAGCTCATTCCGCTGGCCGAAGAACGGAAAATCGTCATTGGCCTGGAGAACGTCTGGAACAACCTGTGGGTACAGCCGGACCTGTACCGGCACTTTGTTACGTCGTTCGATCACCCGTACGTGAAGGCCTATTTCGACATCGGCAACCACGTAAAATACTCCCCGCCGCAGCAGTGGATCCGCACGCTGGGCAAGCTGATCGTCCGCCTGCACTTCAAGGATTTTCTGCTCAACCCCGACGGCCACGGCGGCCGCTTCGTCCACCCCCGCGACGGCTCCATCGACTGGCCGCAGGTCCGCACAGCCCTGGACGACGTCGGCTACGACGGATGGGGAACAATAGAAGACGGCGGCCTGCCCCTCAAGGAGTTTTCCCGCCGCTTCGACCTAATCGCGGCGGGAAAGTGAAGCCACGCTCAACCGACTCGACCCCCCAGTTGCCGTCGGCGTGCCTGAAATGAAGCGTCTGCACCGCAGCCTGCGGGCCCACCTTTGCTTCGATGACCACGTCCGCCTTCTGATCGCCCGCAGGGCTGAGCTCGACGGAGAGTTTCGCTGCGGCGGGGGAAAGCTCCTGTGGAAGCGCAATCTGCCATTGTTCCTTTTGCGGTTGCCCGATCCAGCTGCGCGATCGCTGCGCGGCATCCTGGGCGCCGGCCAGGAGCAACTGCGATAGCTGGGCCTCGCGCGTGACAGTCTGGGTACGCGTCATGTCGTACGCGAACTGTCGGCTCAGAACGAGCAGCGTGACCGAAACCAGTCCGAGCGCGGCCAGCGCCATCAGCATTGCAAAGCCGCGGTTCTTTCGGTTACGGCGGCTCATCGGTTGCCTCCCTCAAGCAACATCGCCTGGCTGATGAGCACGAGCCTGCCGCCGGGGTCAGAGTGGTTCGGCTCGACGACGATCGCGACCGTCGGCCCTCGAACCTCAAACGCGACCTCGGCACTGAGAGCGTCCCAGCGCCGGACCCGCGCCTCGGACGCGCGCTCAAGCACCCTGCCGGCGTGCCAGGTGATTTCCTGTCCGTCGGCGAGCCTTAACTTCAGCACCTGCGGCTGCGGCGACGCGACCGAGGAAGCAGCCCATACGTCCCGACCAAGTTGCGCCGCCGCCTGATCGAATTGCGCCTGCGCCTGGTGCTGCTGCGAAAGTCGAGTCGTCGTCCGCATGTTGAAAAGAAAAATCTGCGTTGCCACCAGTGCGGCGACGGCAAGCAAGCCCAGAACGAACATCAACTCGACGAGCATGAAAGCTGGAAGCGAGCCACGGCGGCTCATTTGCCACCTCCCGGCGTTCCCGTGTCGGGGACCAGTCCGACCAGCAGCCGGCTTTGGCCATCGACGGTAGCGACGACCTGCACCCAGTGCCGCCCCGGGACGCTGGCGCCGCCGGTGCAGGGCTCGACGTGGATGGTGGCTACAGACTTGGGCGGCAGCAGGCCGGTCTCGAGGGCGTCGATCACGGCCTCGGCGTCGCGGGCCGCCTGGCGCGAGGCGGCCAGTCGCCGGGCGGCGCGGTTGCCGCTGAAAACGGCGGACACCAGCACCGCCGCCGCGATTCCCAGAATCGCAATTCCCACGACCACATCGAAAGCGATGAAACCGCGGCGGAGATGTCGAGACCTGATCGTCATAAAACTCTCATGTCCGGAACCAGATGATTGATGAGCTCGACCAACGGCATGAACATCGCCAGCGCGATGCTGGCGGCAATCAGGCCGAACCCTCCCGCCACCGCGGGCACGGCGGCGCCTTGAAGCACCGCCGCCGCCACGCTCTGGCGGCTGTCGTAGTACCGGCCCAGAAACCGAAACACGTTTTTCGCGCCGTCCGGGCCGTGCGCCGTGGCCAGCAGATTCACCGCCAGCGCCGGCAGCTTCGCGTGTTTAGCGGCATCGGACAGGCTCATTCCGCCGGTGACATTCCTGGACCAGCGCTCCATTCGCTTGCGAAGCACGACATTCGACGCCGCCTGCGCCGCTTCCGACAGCGCCAGGTCCAGCGGCTGCCCGACGTCCATCGCATCGGCCATGACGTAGCATACGTCCGCCAGCCCGCGGCTGCGGACCACGCCGCGCCACATGGGCGTCGCCCACGCCAGCCGGTCCGTCAGCCACTGCCACATCTCGAACTGCTGTCCCGGAATGCGGATCACTTCGCCCATCATCCGACCGCAGAAGATCACCAGCATCACCGCTGCGATCAGCGCCACCGGAATCGCCAGCAACTGGTAGATCTCGATCACGTGCCGTGTGACCGGCGGCATCGGAATGTGAAAGCTATTCAGGATGTCTTTGAACTTGGGAATGACGAATACCATCATCGCGGTGCTGACCGTCGTCAAAACGAACAGCATTGCCAGCGGATACCAGCGCAGATAAATGCTCTGTAGAGGCTGGCGCTGTTCGGCGGTCAACTCCGGCCGCACGACGCGGGCGAGAATCTGCGGCAGCCGGCCCATGCGCTCGCCGGACTCGACCAATCCCAGCACCCGTCGCGGCACGCCCGGCACGGTCCGCGACAGCGCTATCTCCAGCGGCGCCCCACCCTCCAGCGCCTCGCGAAAACGGCCCAGTCGCGTTCGTAGCGGGCCTTTTTCGCTGCGCTGGGCGGCGGCGAGCATTCCCGGCAAGGGCAGGTTCTGGCGCACCGCCTGCTCCAGGTAAACCAGCACCACCATCGCCTCTTTCCGCCGGCCGTTGCGGAACAGAGCCGCCAGTGCCACCAGGATCAGCAGTCCTCCCAGCGGCGCGATATATCCCAGCGGCGGGACAAGCGCCGCCACGACCGCACACAACAACCCGACGATCGCCACGCCCGCCACCATCCAGGCGATTTCCAGCAGCACCGAGAGCCATACTGCCCGCGGCTTGGCCACATTCGCCCATCCTGGCTTGGAATACTCGATCAATTCTGGTCTCCCGTCAGTGCGACATTCCCTGTATCAGATTGATCAACGGCAGCATCAGCGCCATGATCACGAAACCGATCAGCACCGCGATCAGCAGGACCATGAGCGGCGTGAGAATGCCCGGCAGCGCCGACAACCGCAGCTCCGCCTGCCGCTGGTACATCTCGCTCAGCGACGAGAGCGTTCCCGGCAGATCGTGGGCTTCCGAGGCAAACTGGATTGCCGCCGGCACCGTCGCGGGCAAAACGCGGGTCTTTGCCGACACCAGCGGCTGGCCGTGCGACATCACGTCGATCACTTCTTTTCCGTCGGCCAAGAGCCGGCCCGAGCGCGTGGCATCCGCCGCCAGTTCAATCGCAGCAGGAAGATCCATCCCCGCGCTCACGCCCAGCTTCACCGCATCACACCACCTCGCCACTGCGTTGGCTTTGAACACAGGGCCGATCAGCGGCGCCTGCCAGAGAACTCGCTCCACGAGCGCCGTCGAATAGCCCAATCGCTCCAGCACGCCCCAGAGCAGCGGACCCAGCACCACCGCCGCCACGATCAGGACCA
>DATHPP010000264.1:0-4344 GCA_035483795.1 Tepidisphaeraceae bacterium
ACATCGTATTGGGATGGGGAAAATTGCCTTTGACAGCGTCGAAGATGATATCTTTGAGCGTTACGTTGACCGCCGTCGGCCCGACGTTCACCTGGTAAACCTCATCCGGGCGCGCGGAGATCGAGTCGAGAAATTCCGGCGGGCACGTCGCGGGCGCCTTGCCCAGCAGGCCGGCCAGCGCCGCTCGGTTCGTTCCGTGCCCTTCACCCGTCTGGCTCAGGCTCCCATACAGGTGGACTTTGAGCGCCGTCGCCCGCTTGAGCTGATCCTCGGGTAGTTTCGACACGCGCTGGTAGAAGTCGTAGGTGATTCTCATCGGCCCCATGGTGTGCGAGCTCGAAGGGCCGGGGCCCATTTTGTAGAACTCATCCAGCACCGTCAGGATCGGGCCCTTGCTCTGCTGGACGACGTTCAGGTTCGGAGCCAGCGGTGGCGGGGCAGAGGCTTCCTGCGCGGCGCTGGCCGCGGGGGCCTGGGCGCCGGCCAGTCGAGCGATGGCGAGTCCCGCCGATGCGGAGAGGACGGCCCGCCCCAGAGCCCGCCGGCTCGGCTGGGGTGCGGGAAAGGCGGCAGTTGTTTCCGTTCCGCACGTTCCGCAGCCGGTGGATGCGCAGGGTCCGCAGCCTCCGGAACTCTTACTGAGTATGTTGAGCATCATGACGGGACCCTCTCAAAAAGGTTACGAGACGATTGTTCGACGCAGCACATTCGGCGTCCGCTCAATTTGCCTGGGAGCTGATTGGGGCGGCGAAGATGTTGGCATTGAACTTCCGGGCAATGTCGGCGATCGCCTTCTGGGCCCGCACGCTGTTGCCCGCCTTGTTGAGCGGCGGGGAGAATGCGGCGATCGCCATCCGGCCGGGGACGACCGCCACGATGCCGCCGCCCACGCCCGTCTTGGCCGGCAATCCCACTTCGTAGGCCCACTTTCCGCTCTCGTCGTAGAAGCCGGCCATGGTCATGACCGCCAGCAGCTCCGGCACGTCTTGCGATTTCATCAGCCGCTCGTGCGTCAGGGGATTCTCGCCCCCGTTGGCGAGCGTCGCGCCCATCACGGCCAAATCCTTTGCCGAAACCCCGACCGAGCACTGTTTGGTATAGACGTCCGTTGCCTCCAGCGGGTCGCAATACATTCGGTCGTAACTCTTCAGCAGCACGGCGATTCCCTGGTTGTGCTGATTAGTAGCCGCCTCGGATTGGTACACTTCGTCGATCAACTTCAAGTCGCGCCCCGCGAACTTTCCCAAATAACTCAGGATTCTCTGCCAACGCTCGTTCGCATCGCGCGCCTCGACCAGACTGGTCGTTGCGATCGCACCCGCGTTCACAAACGAATTGCTCGGGCGGCCCGGCTCGATCTCGATCGCCAACACGGAGTTGAAGGGCAATCCGGTCGGCTCGACGCCGATCTTCTCACTAACCGTCTGCGGCCCGATCTCGCTCATGACCAGAGCAAGTGTGAAGACTTTCGAGATCGATTGCACCGAGAATTCCTGTGTCGCGTCTCCGGCGGTGAAGACGCGCCCGTCGGTCGTCACCACGGCAATTCCGAACAGGTTTGAGTCCACTTTGGCCAGCGCAGGAATGTAGTCGGCGTTCTTCCCTTCTTTCAGATCACGGTACTTCGCATGGGCGTCGTCAACCGCCCGCTGGATCGCCGCATCCTCACGCGTGTACTGCCTTCGGGGTGCGGTCACGGGCTGTTCGCTTTGGGCGGCAGGCGCCGCCCCGTTAAGGTCACTGCCTGTGCACCCGGCAACTATCGAAACGCCCAGCGCCATTGCCATCGCGGCCAGCGCCGGTCGAAGGAACGTCTTTGTTGTGCAACGCATAACTGCGCTCCTTTGCTCAGCAGCGGTACCGGGCGGAGAACGCGATCAGAACAGCCAGTAAACCATGCCGACCTGGACACGCCAGACATCGCCGTGGGCGCCGCTCGCATCAATCTTGTCGCCGTACAGAGCTTCCAGGCCGACGCTCAACTGGTTGCGGATCTGCCAGATCACGTTGGCGCTTACGTAGTAGGTTTCGTGGTAAGCGAAGGGGCCCTGGGCCGGCTCGTTTTGCAAGTTCACATAACCGAAGGTCATGGTGGAACGAAACTTGTCCGACCACCGGTGCGTGTAACCCACCATGGGGGCGACATACTTCAAGGCGTGAAGGTTTCCGGCGTTATCGTAGGCCGCGTCGCCACCGGCAAAACCGGTGTACGTAAAGTTGTCATTGCTGAAGTGAAAAATCCCCTGGCCGTACGTGATCTGCGCCTGAACGGAGTCTTCTGTGAAGACGTTGAGAACCGTGGAAAAATTGAGCCCCCAGCCCAACACGCTCTGGTTCCCATTCGTGACGCTATTGGCGCCGACTTCGCGGAGGATCCCCGCCAGTTGCACGTGCCCGACCTTTGAATCTTCCCAGCGGACGTTCATGCCGCCATCGGGCGCGTGATTGACCGGCGTGGCATCATTCCCGGTGGTGTCGATGTCTGATGAAGGTTGCTGCAATCCGAAGTTCAACTCCCAGTGCTCATCCAGCTGCAGCGCGTAGCGCACCGTCGGTTGACGGGAGAAGATCATCGAGTTGGGGCCTTCGTAATCTACTGTGTCCGGCCACACGTCCGGGTCTTCAAAGACGCCGTAGGTAAACCCTGCCGTCACGTTGTAGAACTCCCCGTACAGGTGCTGAAGGCGATAGGCCATCCCGGTGCCGGAGCCGAAGAAATCGTTCTGGTAGTAGAAGCGGAAATTTCCCGGCATTTCGGGCGCCCGCACGTCGACCCGCAACTGTGAGCCTCTGGCCGAGATGTTGAACTGTTCGCCGCCGCCATAGGCAGGCGTTCCCTCAACCGGGATCGTCGCGGTGACGAACCGATCGGGATTCCCGGAATTGCGGTTGTCCGACATCATGTCGAGCCGTGGCTTGGCGTTGAACTGCATCAGCAGGGGCGTGTTCGGAATGGGAACGAAACCGCGATACTTCGGGTCGAGCGTGAGGTCATTGGGACGGGGAGCGGCCTGTTGTTGGTCATCGAAATCGTTTCGCTCAGTGACCTGGCTGGCCTGGCCAACGACCTGGGCGGAGGGCGCGGTACCGGGTGTCTGGCCAGGCTGCTGCTTCAGAGCGGCGTTCTCCTTCTCCAGGGCCTCCATCCGCGCTTCCATCTGACTCTTCCAGGCCGCGTCGTCACTCGATCCGGAGACGTTGCTTGGCTGCGTTTGCGCCACGTCGGATGTTTCCGCGCGGGCCGAGGCTCCGCCGAGCGCTATTGCCGCAACGATGACCAGCATCGCGATTCCAATGGGTCGTTTCATAGCAGTTCCCAAGCCAGGAGATGTTCTCTTTAAGCCGGAACTCACCAGCGTTGGGAGCGGGAGTGCAATTTTCGTACCCTCGCCGAAGCTCGCTCGGTTCGAGTAAACAGGCCCACGTGAACGTTGCGTCAGATGCCGGCCTCCAATCCGTCGTGGCCTCCTCCATTCCATTGGAGGCGCCACAGGGCCTTTGGAGGGTCAATCGCCGCGCTGGGCGCAAAAACAAGGCCGGCGCCATCGCAGTCCACCGTTTCCGTCTGGAACGACGCGTGCATTGCAATGGGTGCGCGGTGGATGAACACGATGGTCAATCTGGTCGTTCAACTGGTCGTGCTGCTTGCCGCCATCGCGATCGGCGCGCACATGGGGGGCGTGGGAATGGGCCTGTGCGGCGGAGTGGGACTGGGAATCCTCGTTTTCGGCTTCGGCGCGGTGCCCGGAAGCATACCGGGGGAAGTTCTGCTGATCATCCTGACGGTGATCATGGCCGCTTCCGCGATGGAGACGGCGGGCGGGATCGATTATCTGGTGCGGGTCGCCTCGAGAATCATCCGCAAAAGCCCGCGGCACGTGACGTTGATCGCACCGCTGGTCGCATACGTTTTCACGTTTCTGGCGGGCACGGGACACATCTTTTATCCGCTGTTGCCGGTGATTTATGAAGTTGCAATGAAAGGTCGGGTTCGTCCCGAGCGGCCGATCGCCGTGGCCACGATCGCCTCGCAGCAGGCGATCACCGCCAGCCCAGTGTCGGCCGCCACCGCCGCGCTGATCGCCCTACTCGGGCCTAAAGGAATCGGACTGCCGCAGATCCTGATGATCTGTGTTCCCTCGACACTGCTGGGGATCATTGTGGCCGCGGTAGTGCAGACGCACATCGGCGTCGAGCTGGATCAGGACCCGGAATACCTGAGGCGTCAAGCGGCCGGGGAACTGGATGATGATCCCGGTAAGGCTGATGAGAAATCCGCCGCGCCGCTACGTCGCGGCGCACGCCTCTCGGCGGGGGTGTTTTTGGCTGGCGTCTTGATCGTGG
>DATHPP010000265.1:0-6104 GCA_035483795.1 Tepidisphaeraceae bacterium
CTACCCCAAAACGCAGGCGATCCTCCAGGCCTCCTGGAACTGGCCCTTCGACCGCAAGGACATGGAGGTCTACGGCCGCACCGGCTCCGTCTTCACCGTCCGCTCCGACGACGTCCGCGTCCGCCTCGCCAACAAGCGCGAACAAACGGAAACCTGCAAGCCCCTGCCCGCCCCCTACGACGACCAGATCACCTACCTCCGCGGCGTGGTCCTCGACAACGCCAAGATCGAGCCGCTCTCGAGCATCGAGACGAACGTGACGGTGGTCGAGATCCTCGACGCCGCCCGCACCTCCGCCGCCACCGGCAAAACCGTCCGCCTCCCCGAGCACCGGTGATTCCAGGCCCGCCGATGTCCCCAAATGTCCCCAAATGTCCCCAAATGTCCCCTTTTTCGGAGGTGACAGGGGACATTTCCACCGACCGCCGGGCATCGCCCTTTTCGGAATCATGAAAAACGTTCAGTTCCGTTCGCCCGTGTTGAGTCCGCCATATCTTCCCGTCATCCCGTCCCTTTGTCTCTCCCCCTCGCAAAATGTCTCATCGTGCGCGCCCCATTAGGACACCGTTCGGCCGACCCCCAAGTCGGCTCCACCACAAGGTTTACGGCCGGCACCGCTCCCGGCCATGTCCTGAAATGTCCCATTGTGCGCGCCCATAGGACATCCCAAGTCCCTTCTCCCGCAGGAGTTACAGAAAATGTCCCATTTTGCCCAAAAAGTGGGACAAAGTGGGACATTTATCTGATTATTGCGGTTATGCCCTGAAAGGGCGTCCGCCGGCGCGGTGAAACCGGTCGCGCTGCCCAGACGGACGAGTATGAGAACGAGAAGGAGTACGAGTAGGGAACAGGATTACGAGAACGAGCACGAGAAGGAGAAGGATCGGACTTGCCCACGTCGGGGTTCTCCAGAAGACGAAGGCGTTCATCCACAGATTGACGCGGATTCCGCAGATTTTGTTGGGTTCCGATGGAATCCGCCGAGCCCGCGCATCCGTTTCGCCGCGACTCAACGAGGAGCGCTTCCGGTGGCGATTCCGAAAAGCGATCCTTTTCAAGTCGCGGCGAAGCGGGAAACCCCGCGTCCCCCCGTCCCCCCCTCTCCGCTGCGCGAGACAGTAGAAGAGTCGAGCAGTAGAGCAGTGGAAGACATCTGGTGTTTCAAGCTTCGTCGCCCCCTCTTCGCGTCGCCCCCTCTCCCCCTCTGCCTACTGCCTACTGTCCCGAGACCGACGACGAAACGATCGCCGAGATCAACGCGGCGTTGCGCCGCGACGCCAAGCCCACCACGCGCCGCCGTCGTGGAACGGTCGGCTATCGCCGCGACAACGCCGACGGCCGGGCGGCTCTCGTTCCCGCCGCCGATCTGCCGATCGGGCGGCTGCCGCGATCCTCAAATCAAGCAACCCCGAAGAAACGTAAGTGACCCCTTGTGCCCGCGCGGGCAGAGTGCATGATTGTGCGCCTGCTTCAGCCAATTCTGGGCTGCTCATTTTACGTTCAACTCAAGACGGGAGACTTGCCTTCATGGCGGACGAGAAGACCTCCGAGCTCGACTACGCCGACAAGCTCTGGCAGGCCGCGGACAAGCTACGCGGCACGGTCGATGCCGCCGAGTACAAGCACGTCGTTCTGGGCTACCGTTCCTCAAGTACATCTCCGATTCGTTCGCTACTCGCTGGGCCAAGCTGAAAGAGGAGTTGGAGGCCGACGGAATCAAAGGCGAGCACCTGGAAAAGCTCCTAGAGAGCCGCGACGAGTACACAGCCGAGCGTGTCTTCTGGGTCCCTCCTGAAGCCCGTTGCGGGAGTCGAACCGCAACATCCGGGAGCTAAGCCCATCGCGTCTTCCATTTGCGCCACAGCCGCCAAGAGCCCGCCAAAGCGGGCTTGACGACGTGTTGGCGCACGAATACTGTTACGGGCGTAGCGCCCGTTTAGGTAGCTGTACTTCACAGGAACTCTCCTAACGACGCTACCGGCCCGTGATCCTTGCAGGCATCGACGGGCGTTTTTGTGCGCCGTCACTTCTTGCTACGTTTTAGAGGAGAATTCTGGCCTGTCCATTAGGCGCGATTAGGCGCGCTTGCGCGCCTGACGACTGGCGGGGAGGTGGTATCCTACCCCTGGAGTATTGACAATCAGGCCGGCGCGAATCATTGCTGGAAAATCGTGGCGGCGTAGCGTGGACTCGTCTTTGCGGTGCTGCTTTGGCAGCTTTGCCGCGATTTCTTTGCCCTCCAATCCCTGCCCATTCTTCAATCGCTTGAGCAACTTCAGGATTTCCTTTTGACGCGGAGTTACATTTTCTAGATTGTCTTCTTGAAATGACTCTGCCTTTGATTCCCCCGAGACAACGTCCGCCGTTCTAGCATATTCGAGGATAATCTCGACCGCTCGGGCCGAAGCTTCAAACAAGTCTAGCGGATTGTCGTCACCGATGATGGAAAACCAGCGCGTAGGGTCAACCTTTTCGATGATGCGATCAATCGGGCCGATCGCCTTCTTCGGATGGACCAGTTCATAGTGTACCCTCAACCCTCCATGGTCCCCTCCCCAACAAACTCGACTTGCTTGCAGTCGGGGCATTTGATAGCGGTACCATGCAAGCCGGTGTAAGAGCAAAATCCAATCCGCACTTCCGTTTGGGGGCGAAAGCTTGGAAACGAAGTCAATTACAACGCCATTTTCTAACGCACAAACTCCGCAGTATCCGCCGTCCGTCATCCATTTTTGGGGCTCGTTTTCGATCGCTCCGAATCGATAACGTCGAACGTTGTGATTTCGCACGCACAACTCACGGACTGTCTCTGGTAGTTGCGACGCAATGCGTTGAGGCGTATTTCGCATTGCCTGCCCGGCGTCTTCTGCAAGTGAGAGAAATCGATTGATCTGATCGGCTTCGCAGCGGAGTGACATTCTGCGGTCGATGCCATATGAAAGAGCCGCCCATTCCTTTCCGGCTTGGTCGCGGAAACGGACGCGATTCGCGGGAATTGGAACAAGCCAATCCGAGACCGCTAGGGGTCGCGGCTCGTCGAACGGCGCTCCGCCCTCTCGCATATATTTTGTCTTGGGGAGCAGCGCTGGTAATGGCCCTTTCTCGGAAGGTTGAGTTTGAATCTCTTCAATCAGATAGTTCAACAGGGGTGCGTCAGGGTTCTGATTTGATCGAAAATTGTCGCGCAGATTGCCGAGCGTGCGATGCCAAAGCTCGTCCATGACTCACCTGTCCATCGGGCCGATCCGGCTGCGATGTCGGACAGGTGATAACGACATCGGAGCCGGGATCGTCAAGCCGGTAGCTACTCCGGCGTTCCGCATGCACAGATTTTATCATGTCGTCGTGTTACATTCTCCCGTCATGCCCAAGAACCCCTGACGATGATGGATGGAACCGGTTTAGTGCTCTCTTTCACCGCTGTTTCGCTGCCCATTTCCTGCGGCGTGTCGATGCTTGTCTGGCCGCGCATGTGGGCCAATCGGGCGCCAAGGCAGTATCGGAACTCCGGAAATCCATTCAAAACGGAATCGCTCTTATTGAAGTCGGACGGCGCTTGGCGGGCGATGGGGATCGGCATGATCGGCATCGGGGTCGGCATGATCTACTACTTCTGGCGCTATCCCTGGCCGTCACGGTATAATCGCCTACATGCCGCGCAAGCCAACCAAACCCAAGAAGCCGGCGACGAAGGCCAGCGCCGCCGGCAAGCTCGGCCGCAAGCCCGAGGTGCTGGAGCCGTTCGATGGGACGTTTGAGCAGGCCATCGACGGGGCGCTCAGCAAGACAAAACCGGCTGGGGGCTGGCCAAAATGAGGGACTGGGGAATCGGCGGCGAGTGGATTGGGGAATACATCTACGACCCCAGCATTAAATGGTACAGCCGTGCGCCAGCCGCCGTCGCTTTCTCGCTTTCTCTGACGGCGCGATCATTCGGACGATTTTGCGGTCAAGTCAAGGACGATCCAGAACAGGGGATGTCGGGCACTGGCGACATACGCGGCTGGCGCATTGGCTCGCGGGTCTCGTTCAAGAAGTACATGAACGAGCTTCAGGTCCGGCGGCATGATGATGGAATAATCGTTCCGCTAAATGAACTCGTGCGAGTGCGCTTCGGCGTCGAGATTGGTTCTGTCCCTCATCCTCCGATCAAATATCGGGGGCGGTTGTCGGCGGACCGTTGCAGCATGGAGGGGACGTGGCGGATTGATCCGCACAATACCGAGATTCCAGGTCACAAGCCAATCCAATTCGGCGCGGGCTGGGGAACTTGGCACGCAAAACGGAGCTAGCAAATTTCACGATGTTCACAATGTTGAGTCAACGCCATACTTCCGGAATAGGGAGTAAGTGGGAGGCCCCTGCTTGGGCATTGCTGTTGACCTGTTCGTTTCGTTCACGAACCTGTGAACGCGGCCACGAGGATCATGACCATCAGGGCTATCGCAAGCGATTGATCGCTCACTTCACCCTTTGACGGCGTGGTTAATGTGCCCGCCGACGGAGTCATCGAGAACCTCTTCCCCATCGAGAATGGTCCATTCAGCCAGCTCCCTACCCGGCTCGTACAGTTCCTTCGCCTCCAGCGCCGCCGACCGGATCCTCTGGGCGGTATCTTCGCGCCGCCGAGCGGCTTGGGTGTTCAGATCTTCGCGGACCAGAGCGGTCGCCGTCTCGATGAGCGTCAAATGCTCGGCGTTGCTGATTCGCCTGATTTCCCGCACCAGTTCGGTCATGCTCATCGCAGTGCTTCCTTTCGCCAGGCTCTCACATGAAGATTACCGCCGGATTGGGCGGCGTCCATCGCGCCCGAGTCACCGGGTTCGACTGTGCATCGGCAACCGCCAGTGAATCAGCACCGCATCCTCGTTCGTGAGTTGTTGGGCCTCGTGAGCGACGAAGTCGAGGAACGCCTTTGGATTCAGGATCCGAACCTCTCGCCAATCAGGATTTCTCCGCGGCCTCCGCGCCTCGGCGGTGACACGGACGATCACACAAACTGCGACGCCACCTGCACGTAGCGCATCCGGCCTTCGTACAGGGCGGAGTCCAGTAGGCGTTGCTCTTCTTCGGTCAGGTTGCCTTTGGTCTTGTCTTCCAGCAGGCTGAGAGTGTCGATTTGGTGCTTGGCCATGTCGAGGTTGAGGACCGGTTCGCCGCCCTGGGGGGCGAGGTCGCCGAGGTAGAACAGGGCCTGCGTCAGCAGGGTGTTGACCAGAGCGGCGAAGCTGGCGGGGGGCAGCTCGCGGGGTGAGCGGCCTCGGCCGGGGCCCGGCGCGGCCCGGCCCTGGCCCGGAGGCGGGGGCGGGGCGGCCGCCGCGGCGGCGTCGGCGGCTTTCTTCTGCTCCTGCTCGGCCAGACGCTTCTTTTCCTCCTGGGCCTGCTTCTTCCAATCCGTGTCGATATGCAGTGACGGTTCCTCGGCCATAAATTGCTCCCTTGTGCGCGATCGATTGTTGTGAGTGCGGCCGCGGTTGGCAAGCCGGATTGTGGGCGACAGTTTTGGCGGGGTCCGCCACACTCCACGCGGGCGCTTTTGGGTATCATTTCAGGCTCCAAAGAGCAAACCGCGGAGGTTGCGGAGGATTGCGGAGGATTGCGGGACGGGCCCAAGCGGATGTCAACAAGCTCGAACCCTCCGCGTCCCTCCGCGCCCTCAGCGGTGAAACGCGGCCTCAAGGTGGGGGCAGAAGCAGACTCACCGTATTCTCATGAACGCCTGATATGCTTTTGGCCGCACGTGTTGTTATCAGACGCTGGCGCCTTTGCGCGGGGATTTGTTTTTTCCGAGGGGGGCGGATGTTAGAATGGGCGACCGGCTCCGGGCGCGGGTTTGGCTCGGCGGTGGGCAGAACGTCGTTTTTGCTCCGAACCCCGCCGGTTCAAGCACGTTTGATTCGTAACCCGCAAGCCAAGACAGGTTGATCGATCCAATGCCCGAACGCTCCAGTCTCAAACCGGCGCCCGCATCGCTTCCGACGCTCTGTCCGCAGGGAACGCAGACCGGTAAGCCGGCGATGCCGCTGGGCCGGCCGTTCACGCTGCTGGGCTCGCGAAACCGCGCGCATCTGCATCTGGTGAGCAGCACGATCAGCCGGAACCAC
>DATHPP010000266.1:0-11970 GCA_035483795.1 Tepidisphaeraceae bacterium
GGGAAGCGGAATATGTCGGCTACCAGAACTCCCCGTATGACGCGCTCCTGGACACGTTCGAGCCCTACGCCACCACCGAAGAAATCGCCACGGCTCTCGGCGATTTGAAGAATTTTCTGGCGCCGTTCCTCGTGAAGATCAAGAACTCGAAAGTGAAAATCAACCGCGAAGTGATCGCGGGCAATTTCGACATCGAGAAACAAAAGGCGTTCTGCACCATGGTCGCCGCAAAGATCGGCTATGACTTCGACGCCGGGCGACTGAACGTCAGCGCGCACCCCTTCAGCACCAGTTTTCATCCGCTGGACGCGCGCATCACTACGCGCTACAGCGCCAGCGAATTCATGCAATCGATCAGCGGCGTGGTCCACGAAACAGGGCACGCGCTCTACGAGCAGGGCCTGCCGCAGGAGCACTACGGCACGCCGCTCGGTGGGGCCATATCGCTCGGAATTCACGAGTCGCAGTCGCGGATGTGGGAGAATCTGGTCGGCCGCGACCGGGCGTTCTGGCGGCACTTTCTGCCGCTGGCCCGACAGACGTTTGCCGAACCGTTGCAGGGCGTCACCGATGAGCAATGGTATTTCGCCATCAACGACATCCGTCCCTCCCTCATCCGCACCGAAGCGGACGAGGCGACCTACAACCTGCACGTGCTGCTCCGCTTCGAGATCGAGCAGGCGTTGCTCAACGACCAGCTTAAACCCGCGGACCTGCCGGAAGCCTGGAACCAGAAGATGCGGCAATATCTTGGCGTCGTTCCCCCGGACGACGCCCGCGGCTGCCTTCAGGACATCCACTGGAGCGGCGGCGCGATCGGATATTTCCCCACCTACACGCTGGGCAACCTCTACGCCGCCCAGTTTTTCGAGCAGGCTGCCACGGACATTCCCGGGCTGGACGAGAGCTTTTCCCGTGGGGATTTTGCGCCGCTGCTGGGGTGGCTCCGCGAGAAAATCCATCGACACGGCAAGCGCTTCCGTGCCGGCGAGCTGGTCAGGCGCGTCACCGGGCAGGATCTCTCGGCCGAACCCCTGCTGCGGCATCTGAAGCGCAAGGGAGAATTGTATGGGGTGTCATAACACTGGCGGTGGGGGAAATCGCACCCGGTAAACGACCCGCGCCGCGGCCACGGCGCCGAGCAGCGCGCCCAGCGACGCCGCCACCGCCACCCCGTACGCGGCCGGCGCCGTCCATGCGGCGTGAAACGTCTCCAGCACGACAACCACCTGCCCCAACCAGGTGGGCGCAACCAGCCACGCCAGCCATCCCATAACCGCCAGGCGAGTGGAATCCTCAGGCGCAAGCTCCTTGGCATACAAGAGGAATCCGATCACCAGGGCTTGGGACAACACGAGAAGCATCGCCCCGGTGCTCGCAATCGGCGTCCTGATGCAAAAGCCCAGAAGGACAAAACCCATCACCAGCGTTGTTGCGTCGGCGACAAACCACTCGATCCTCTGCCGCGTCATCGCGCAAAGCGCGCCGTAGAGAATGCTGGAAACCGCGACCACCGCCAGCGGCATCGAGAAACCACTGGTCGGCGCTAAAGCGCCTGCCACGCGGAATATCCCGTAAACGCCAATTGCCGGAATCAGGGTGCCCAGTGCAATTGCCGCCGGCGTCGACGACTCCGACATCACCGCTGCCAGCCATCGGTGAAACGGAACGATCGCCATCCAGATCAGGAATCCCAGAACGGCAACGGCGAAGCATCCCGAGCCCGCGGCAAACGCATTGTGTCGCAGCGCCCAGAGGTCAAATCCGCCGGTCGTCCGTGCCACCGCGATCAGGGCAAACAGTTCGCAGCACAAACACACCGACAGGCTGATCCACAATCCCCTGGCGACTTTCCGCTCGCTACCGCCCTGATGCAACAGCAGGGTTGCGCCGCAGGTCACGCCGACCAGGAACAGCCACATGAGCAGGAAGTCATACGAGACAAATGCTCCCAACATCAGCGATTCCGAGGCCAGCACCGTGATCAGCCACTTGGCCGATCGCGCCGCCGTGTCCCATGAGATAACGCACAGCAGCGGGAAAAGCGCAGTTGTCAGGACGGCCAGGGGAAAAGACAGACCGTCCATGCCGGTTTCGTACTGAAGATGAATGCCTGGGACCAGCGGGGCGCGGGTGAACAACGGAGGCGTCGCCGCCGTCTGCCGCCACCGCAACGGAATTAGCGCGACGAGGGAAAGCACGAATCCCAGCAGCATCGTGGCCAGCGCAATCCATCGCGCCGCACCCACCCGCCCAAACACGGCGACCGCCGCCGCGCCCACCGCCGGCACCAGCAGAAGAACCGTCACAAGCCAGTGGCTCAGAAATGCCATCGCACATGATCTCTACACCCGCAGCAGCAATCTCGCCACCGGAGCGACAACGTTCTGATCGACCCAGGCGGTCAAATCCGCCAGGCCCACCGTCAGCGTGACAAAGATAGCGTCATACAACTCGTCGAAATACATGCAATGCGTCAGCCAGGCAAAAAGCCAGCTCACCGGCGGGATGCGCACCAGCCTCCGTGCAAGGTGCGGCCCGGAAATATACATCCCCGCGCCCAGAGCGATTCCCAGCGCCAGCACAATCGCCAGCCATTGAGCGGCGAGCTGTTCGCCCCGCACTCGTGCCGGATTGGCCGCCGGCGCCGTGGCCATGGGGGCATCGGGTGCCGCGTCGTCGCTTGCCGTCCACGCGGCGTCGAACAAATGGGCGCTGGCCGGCTGGCCCGCCCCGGAAACCTCCGCCGGCAGGCTCCTGGCCTCGGCAATGGATCCCTGGAGAAACACCACCACACCCAGCCATTTGCCGGCCAGGACGGTCAATATCGCCAGGATGATCGTCGCCCACAGCAGCGTCGGCGCTTCGCGGGCGCGGTCGTACAGGCGTCGATTGCGCGGCCGCCCGCTGAATATCAGCAACCACCATCTCGTCAAGGCAAAAGCCGTCAGCAGAGTCGCCGCCAGAGGGAGAATCAGCAGCAGCGCGTAAGCACGGCTCCGTCCGGCGTCCAGCGCCATCGACACAAATGTAGCAGTGTCGTTGAGGACCAGCTGCCGGCTGTAATACCCGCTGATCCCGATCCCCGCCGACCCGACCCCGCAGGCGGCCAGGACCGCCACGGCGGAGGTGATCGCCGTCGCCGGCATGCGCCGCAGCAGCCCGCCGTATTCCGCCAGTTCCGTCTGTCCCCGCGCCGCGCGGATCACCGCCCCGGCAGCCAGGAACAACAGCAGTTGAAACAGACAGTACGCCTCCAGATGAAACGTCGCCCCCGCCCAACTCCCCACGCCCATCGCCAGCACGATAAACCCGAGCTGTGACGCCGACAGCCATGCCAGCACCTGCTTGATCCCCGGCTGCGCACAGGCAATCAGCGCCGCCATGGTCATCGTCGTCGCCCCGACGATGGCGATCAGCAGCCGGGCCGACGGCGTCAGAATCGGAAACAATCTGGCCAGAAGGTAGACGCCCGCCACTCCCTGCAAGAGCGTCATCACCAACCCCGCCGCCGGCGCCACGCCCTGAGCGACGTCCGCGGCCCAGACATGCAACGGAAACTGCGCCAGCCGGGCGGCGATCCCCACAAAAACCGCGCAGCCCGCAAACGTCAGCACCGCGCCGGCAAATGGCAGATTCCCCGCGAGCACGACCGCCCCGCCCCGGCCGGCGTCCCCCAGCGTCATCCATAAACCCGGCCATGTCAGCCCCCCTGTGTAAGCGAACAGAATTCCCAGCCCCGGCAGCAGCGCCAGATCCCCCACGCGGCTTACGACGAGTATTCGCATCGCCGACCGCGCGGGTAACTCGCGATCGGCACGAAATCCCACCAGCATCGCCGCACAAACCCCCACCAGCTCCAGGAACACAAACCCGTACAGCGCCGAAGCGCACAGCAGCAGCGCAAGCACGGCAAAACAGGAGAGCGAGAGGATGGTGAAGAAACGGGCGAACCACATTTCCCGCCGCATCGACCGCGCCACGAAAATGTGCACCAGCATCGCCGCCACGGTGACCGTCACGAAGAGCGTCACCGTCAGGCTGTCGACGTATATTCCCAGCGGCCAAAGTCCGCCGCCGCCCCACAGCAGGATCGGCGCAACCGACTGTTTGTATGGGAGGCCGTTATAATTGCCGCCCAGCACCCATTGCATCATCGCCCAGCCGCTGCACAGGAAGCTGACCGCGATGAAGAACGTCGCGACATACCCCGCCAGCGGCGTCCCCAGCCGCTTTCCCAGAATCAGCAGCAGGACGCAACCTGCCAAGGGAAGCAGCGCCGCCACGATCAGGAGCAGTGCGGGGAGAGGAATCATCGTGGTCAATTAAATCGAGAACAACGACTCGATCTTCGCGGCACAGATAAAATCGTTCTCCGACAATCCCCCGACGGAATGCGTGCTGTACCGCACTTTGCACCGGTTGTACCCGACCTCCAGGTCCGGATGATGATCTTCGCGGTGCGACACCCACGCCGTGGCGTTCACGAAGGCCATTGTCTCGTGATAGTTCTTGAACTGAAAGGTCTTTGTGATTTCGTCCCCCGCCTTCTGCCAGCCCGGCAGTTCGGTTAGATAACGCTGCACCTGCGCGTCATCCAGCCGGGCCGTCTTCCCGGCGCACGCCTTGCAGCTTCGTTGGGCAAGCGCGGTCATGATATCTCCTTCCGGAAAATCCAAGCTGCGATTATATCGCAGCGGCCGATGACGCGCCCGCGCCATGGGCATATTCTTCTCGGAAGTGTACTGGCTCATCGGCGACATTCACGGGATGATCCGTCCGCTGGAGGCGCTGCTCGCGGCCATCGACCGACGCGACCCCGGCGCCCATCGCGTTTTTCTCGGGGATTACGTCAACCGCGGCGCCGATTCCCGCCAGGTCGTTGATCTGATGATCGCGACACCGCACGCCACCTTCCTCCGCGGCAACCACGACGACATCTTCGACCTGGTCCTGCACGGGGACTGTTATGTATACAATCCTACTGCCCCCAACCGCGTCGCCGCCTTCACCTGGTTTTTCCAGTACGGGCTGGCCGAAACCCTCATGAGCTACGGCGTCGACTGGGCCGAGCTGGACTCCCTCAGCCGCAAGCCCGGCGAACGCGCCATCGTCGATTGCGTACGGGTCGTGCCCGAAAATCATCGCAACTTCATCCGCTCGCTTCAGCCAACCTTTCAGTCCGCACAGTTCTTCGCCGCACACGGCTACTGGGACCCCGATGACCCGGACGATTCAACCGGGATGCAGGCGCAACTGGAAAAGGACCTCAAGGCCCGCTGCGGCCTGCTTTGGGACCGTTTCACGGAAGAGCAGGTCACGCGAAATAAGAGGTGGAAGCGGCCCGGGTACTTTGGCCATACGCCCGTCTACAACTATCGCCAGGCTGGCGGAGAGTTCGCCCCCATCTTCGGCGATAAGCTGGTGCTGCTCGACACCGCCGTCGCGCTTTCCACCGCCGGGTTTCTCTCCGCCGTCTGCGCTGAGAGCGGGACCGTCCTTCAGGCCAACCGCGCCGGTGAAATCATCGAATCGGAATCGTGATGCCCCCGCGGCTTGCAAATCGGAAAGGCGTGCGACAAAACAACGTCCAATCGCGCGCGGTCATTTGAAAATCCGAAGTCGCCACTCGTCTTTCGGTCTGTTCCTCAGGAAGAGGGCCGGGGCGAAGACACTGCTCATTTCCGTCAGCCTGGTTTGCGGCTGTCATCCACTCCCGGCCGGGGACGTCGCCGCTGTTAACGGCCGCGTCCCGTCGCGGCGCACGGGAGAGGTCTTTCTGCTTCGCGGCTGGCGTGATCTCTACTCGGCGGGCATCGATGATCTGGCCGCGGAGCTCGATCGCGCCGGCGTCAACGCCCGGGTCTACCGCGACGCCCAATGGCGCGATCTTGCCGAGGCGCTCAGCCGGCGCGATCCCTCCAGCCCGCTGATCCTCATCGGGTTCTCGTACGGGGCCGACGACGCGATCGAAATCGCCCGGCGACTCCAGGACGCGGGCGAGTCGGTAAACCTGCTGATCACGATCGACCCGGTGACGCCGTCGCCCGTACCGGCCAACGTCAGGCTTTGTTACGACTATTTCCAGACCAACGGCGTCTGGGACATCTTTCCCTGGCTGCGCGGAATCCCGCTCAAATCCGACGGGGTTGTGAAGTTGATCAACGTCGACATCCGCGCGCAGCGGCCCGACCTGCTCGAGCCCGACACCGCTCACTCCAACATCGCCGCCAACCCCAAACTTCATCGCGAGATCGTCCAGCTCGTCCTGACGACATGGACGCCGACAATCTCGCAGACACGTAGCGCGGGAGACCCTTAATGGCCTATCGTCTGGCGGCAGTGTCGATCGGCCTGATCATCGGCGCGTATTGGGCGCGGGTCGCCCGCATGGCCCGCAAGGCCCGCCGCAATACCGGCCGCGCCGCCAACTTCCTTCCCCCTGAGCCGATCGGCCGGTTCCTGCGGCTGATCTGGATTCCCATTGTCGTGATCTGGATTGTGCATCCGTTCCTGACCGCGGCCGCCCGTCCCAG
Organism: Tepidisphaeraceae bacterium; assembly: GCA_035483795.1. Classification (GTDB taxonomy): domain Bacteria; phylum Planctomycetota; class Phycisphaerae; order Tepidisphaerales; family Tepidisphaeraceae; genus DASXMX01. Next base: position 6,537 of record DATHPP010000266.1, read on the forward strand.
CTGGACGATCCTTCGCCCGCTCTACCGCCGAGCGTCAATCGCCTGGCCGATGGCGGCGATCGTCCTCGCCTGCTTCCTGGCCACCCGCGCCTGCTGGAAGTTCATGGGCAAAAGCTGGCGAATGGGAATCGACCCGTCGGAAAAAACCACCCTCATCCTCGACGGCCCCTGGGCCCGCGTTCGCCACCCCATTTACGCCCTCTCCCAGGCCATGATGCTGGCGACGATCATCGCCATTCCAAGCCCGCTCCTGATCGCGGCGGGCCTGCTCCATCTGACCTTGCTCCAATGGGAAGCCCGCCGCGAGGAAGCGCACCTGAAAGCCGTGCATGGCCAACCCTACGTCGACTACTGCGCCCGCGTCCGTCGTTTCCTTCCTCTGAGCCGCCGTATCGCAAAGCCGGGGTCGCCCTGAGCTGCCCGCCGCGCTTGTGGGCGTCATTCCTTGTCACGAGGTAAAATCGTTCACATGGATGCGGCAACTGGCGACGACAGCTTTGAAACCGCAGTGCGCTTTCATCAATCCGGCCGGGTGGACGAGGCGGAAGGCCTGTACCGCAGGGCGCTTGACGCCCAGCCGGATCACCCCCGCGCCCACCAATTACTGGGGGTATTGTGCTTTCAGACCGGCAGGTTTCGCGAAGCCGTCGACTTGCTGGAGCGAGCGGTGGCGCTTGATCCCCAATCCGCCGCGGCACACTGCAACCTCGGTATGGTGCTCACGATGCTGTCCAGGAATTCGCAGGCCATCCGCGAGCTGCGCACCGCCCTGGCGATCCACCCGAATTTTCCCGAGGCCCATGCCAATCTCGCCACTGCCCTCCGCGGTGTCGGGGAGATCGAGGCGGCGATCGACTGCGTTCAGCGCGCCCTCACGCTCAGGCCCGATCCCAAGACCGCCAGCCATTATCTGATGCTTTTGCATCTGCACCCCTCGTGCGATGCCCGCCAACTGTTCCATTTCCACACGGCGTGGCGGAAAACCTACGCCGATCCGCTCAAGCACCTGATCAAGCCGCACACCAACGATCCGACTTTGACGCGCCGCCTTCGCGTCGGCTACGTCGCCCAGGAGCTGAGCGCAAGCCCCGTCGTCTGGTTTCTGCTGCCTCTGCTCCAGGCCCACAACCACTGCGAATTCGAGATCTTCTGCTACAGCGACTCGATTCGCCTCGACGCCACCGCAGAGCAGGTGCATGGGCTTTGCGATCACCATCGCCTCACCGTGAAACTCACTGACCAGCAGATGGCCGAGCTGGTCCGACAAGACCAGATCGACATTCTGGTCGATCTGGCCATGCATTCCAATCTCAATCGTCTGGTCGTGTTCGCGCGAAAGCCCGCTCCGATCCAGGTGACTTACCTCGCTTACGGCGGAACGACTGGACTGGACACGATCGACTACCGATTTACCGATCCATACTTTGACGCGCCGGGCCAGGACCAATCCGTTTATTCCGAGAAATCCGTCCGGCTACAGAGTTTCTGGTGCTACTGGGCTCCGCCCGAAGCCCCGCCGGTCGCTCCTCTGCCCGCGGCGTCGGCGAATTGCCTCACCTTCGGATGCCTCAACAGCTACTCGAAAGTCACGCGCCCGACGCTGGACCTCTGGGCCGAGATTCTCCAGCGGGTGAAGGATTCGAGGCTCATGCTCCATTGCCCCGACCCCGAGGCACACGCCCGCACAACTCGCCACCTGGGCGAGCGTGGCATCGACGCAGCCCGGCTCATCTTCGTCCCGCCGCTCGCGCTGGCGGATTACTACCGCCAGTACAACCAGATCGACATCGCCCTCGACCCCTTCCCCTGGCCCGGCGGCACCACCACGTGCGATACCCTGTGGATGGGCGTGCCCGTCATCACGCTCGCCGGACAAACCGCCGTTTCGCGCGGCGGTTCCAGCATTCTGTCCAACGTGGGCTTGCCGGAGCTGATCGCACGAGCGCCTCCGGATTACGTCCGCCTGGCAGTGGAACTCGCTGCGGACACCGCGCGCCTGGCGGAGCTTCGCGCCACGCTGCGCCCGCGCATGCTCGCCTCCCCGCTCATGGATGCCCCGCGTTTCGCCGCCGAAGTCGAAGCCGCTTACCGCTCCATGTGGCACACCTGGTGCCGAACGCGACAGGCATGAATTTAGGGTGACGCAGACATGAGCGAACGGCCCCAACAGATTTCGTCATCCCGTCCATCAAAACTCTCTGCTTTTTACGGCTTGTGGACGGCGAACGTTTTGTCGACGACCGGCGGATACATCAACGATGTCGGCGCGGCCTGGCTCATGACTTCTCTTTCGACTTCGCCGCTTCTTATCTCCCTGATTCAAGTCGTGTCCAACGCGCCGTTTTTCCTTCTCGCACTCCCCGCCGGCGCACTTGGCGACATTCTCGACAAACGCAAGCTCCTGTTGGTCACTCAGATCGCCATGATGCTTTTGTCTGCGTTACTCGGCGCGCTCACGATGCTGGGGCTGATCACGCCGCTCACCCTGTTGCTCGTTCTTTTCGCGACGGAAGTCTTCGATGCCCTGGCCGGACCTGCATGGCAAACCGTCACGCCCGAGATTGTTGGACCCAAGAACCTGCGATTTGCAATCACTCTCAGCACGGTGGGAATCAACGTGGCCCGGGCGGTCGGTCCTGCCCTGGGCGGCGCGCTGGTCGCCATCACGAGCACCAGTGGACCGGCGTTTCTGGTTGATTCAGCTTCGTTCATCGGCGTCATCGCGTTCCTGTGGCGATGGAGACGCCGCACCGAGCAGAGCGTCCTGCCCGCCGAACGATTCATCGGCGCGATGCGCGTCGGTTTCCGCTTCGTTCGATACGCGCCGCGATTTCGGGCGACCCTGGTTCGGATCGGGGCATACGTTCTTTTCAGCAGCGCCCTGGCAACGCTGCTCCCGGTTATCGTCCGCTCGCAACTGCACCGCGGCCCGAGCTCCTATGGCGTTTTGTTGGGGTTTATGGGCGCCGGCGCCGTGACCGCCGTCCCCGTCCTTCAAGCCACGCGGCGGGTGATGAAAGTCGACGTGCTCCTGCCAATCGCGACGGCGATGAGCGCCGTCGTCCAACTGGCACTCGCCGAGGTCCGCGCTTTTCCGATTTTGTGCGGCGTCATGGTGATCGCGGGCGTCGCGTCGGTCACGGTCATGTCGTCAGCGAACAACGCCGCACAGTCCGCCCTGCCCGCCTGGGTGCGGGCACGGGCGATGTCGGCATATCTGATGGTGTTTTTCGGCGCGATGACCATCGGCGGAATTGTGTGGGGCATTCTCGCAACACGATTCGGCCCGCCGCTGGCCATGACCGTCTCAGCGTGCGGCATGCTGGCAACCTTGCTTCTAATTCCCCGGTTCCATTTAGCTGAACTGGAACTGGACGTCACGCCGTCCTTTTACTGGCCCGCCCCGATTGGCACCCATGAGCTCTCGGGAGACGGCGGACCGGTTCTGGTCACGGTTGAATACCGTGTCGATCCGCAACACGTCGATCCCTTCGTGAAGGCGATGCAGCGCCTGCGATTGCAGCGGATGCGCACAGGTGCGTTTCAGTGGGGCCTGTATAACGACACGTCCGATCCGGAGCGCTTTGTTGAAGTATTTCTGAGTGAATCGTGGGCCGAACATCTCCGCCAGCACGGTCGCCTGACCGTGTCCGATCGCGAATTTGAGGACGCAGTGGCGCGATGTCTTGTTGGGCACGAAAAGCCGGTCGTCAGGCACCTGATTTACGCTGACACCGGTGCGGCGATAAAATAGATCTGGCGGTAGTGACTACCGTTGGGCGGCGTAAAGGGGACATTCCTAATTGTCAATTATTGACATATTAGGAATGTCCCCTTTCGTGCCCTTTCGTGCGCCTGTCCCTTTCGTGCGCCCGCGATGCCGAAGGCCCTGTGGATTCCTTTGTGGAGGCAGGATCGCGGCTTTGCAGCTATGATCGCTTCGGATGCGTCGGGCGCTGGAAATCAGCCTCGTCCTGCTGCTGAGCGGGTTCGGGATGTATTGGTTGTGGCGGACGCCATTCGAGTTGTGCGCCGAGTTTCCGGTCTTCGTGCTGCCGGTCGTGCTGAACGCGAAGTATCCTGAGTGGTGGAAGGAGCCGTTTTACTGGTTGCTGGCGATCATCGACTACCGGCGGCCCGACCCGGCGGTCGAGCGGCGGAAAAAAGGCCAATGCCCCAGCTGCGGCTACCAACTGACGGGAAATCTCAGCGGAAACTGTCCCGAATGCGGCGCAGAGATCGATTACCTGCCGCCTCTGGTGCGGCGGTTTCGTAGGTGAGCGTGAACCGGGAGGGCGAGGCCCTGCCGAGCCGCGCCGTTCCGAGTGCCGCCGGTGCCCTCACCGGCGGTCTTCGCTACACACGCGCCGTCGGATTCCGCCGGTGAGGGCACCGGCGGCACTTAAGATGGAAACCCTCACAACTCGTTGCTATCCGCCAAAAGCATCAAAACCGCTCAGTTTGAGTATTTATTCTCCTCGTCGAGGGAACGGATGTGGGCCAATGCTTCGGCGATGTCGCAGACCGCGACGCCGCGTTCTCTTCCGTGGGTGTCAAGCTGTCGAAGCAGCATCAGGTCTTCGAAATCTTCGTGGGCCTGGAGGCGCTGTTTGGCGCGGTGGCCGAGCGTGCCAGTGACGTAGGCCAGGGCCTCCATGTGGTGGGCGATGAGGAATTCGGTGCGCGGGGTGACGGAGCCTTCCAGGGCGGTCAGGGCGGCGGAAACGTGGTCGGCGGGGTCGATCGCCTTGCCGATATCGTGCAGCAGGGCGGCCAGGAGGAATTCCTCATCCCAGGGACGTTGCAACCGGGCGAGCTCGAAAACCTGAAGGGTGTGGTAGAGGGCATCGCCCTCGGGGTGGTAGCGCGGGTCCTGGCGGACGTTTTCCAATGGGGCCAAGAGCATTCGAAACAGCTCCCAGCTATCCATCTGGTTGTCCAGGCGGTCGAGTTCCGCATCGGGATCGACGCCTTCGTGCTCGCGGCGGATCAATTCCTCGAGCTCGGCGATGGTTGCCCGCTCGATGGCACGGCCGGTGATCGAGCTTTTGAAGCCGTAGTTCACCTTGTCCAGCGGATAGAGCGTCAGCTCGAACTCGAAGCGATCGACAACGTGGATGTGCGTGAACGAGCGTTCCTCGTTGTGCTTGATGATCCGCTTGCGCTCGATCTGGAAGGGCAGGTGTTCTTCTTCCAGGGCGGTGGTGACCGCCGAGGGGTGGTCACTGAAGACGTGGATGTCGATGTCGGAGCCCTTGCGAACGTGGCCGGTGAGGGTGCTGCCAATCAGTTTGGGGCGGAAGGCGCAGAGCAGCCGCATCATGCGAAGTGCGGCCAGGCGCATCTCGCGCAGGTGGTCTTTGCGTTTGTCGCCCTCGTAGAGGTTGGCCAGGGCCTGGATCTGGTCGCGGATTTCGCGGTTGGAGGGGAGGTC
>DATHPP010000267.1:0-2840 GCA_035483795.1 Tepidisphaeraceae bacterium
ATTTCCTGGTCCGCGGCCAGGCCGCGATTTATCTCACCAGCACGGGCAAGGCCCGACTGAAATCGCTGATCGTCTTTGCCTTTGCGGTGGTGGCTCTGGCTCGAACCTTCGCTCCGGCCGTCGGCGGATACCTGACCGAGTGGTACAGCTGGCGATATATCTTCTTCCTGAACGTTCCACTTTCTCTGTCGGCGCTGATCCTCCTCTCGCTTTTTCTTCCGGATGTAAAGGCAAGGGACGACGATCACCGCCTGGATATCCTCGGGCTGATCTTACTCATCGGTTGGGTCGCGTCATTGCAGATTGTGCTGAGCCGCGGGGAGCGCGACGACTGGTTCTCCGATCCATTGGTCTGCACGCTGTCGGTCACCGCCGCCTGTTGCCTATTGCTGTTCATCTGGTGGGAATTGAACCCGGCCAATACGCGCCCCATCATCAGCTACCGCGTCTATCGCAGCCGTCATTTCATTGTTGGTTCCATCTTTGTCGTGATCGTTGGGATGATGCTTTATGGGCAGCTCTACTTTGTTCCGCAGTTCTTACGCGGCGTACAACAGCACTCTGCCTGGGAAACTGGACTCCTTCAAACACTCAACGGCATCGCATTCACAGTCGGCCTCTACGTTGGCGCAATTCTGATGACTCGTATAGGGCTGCGCACAGCACTGGGAGTGGGAGCGACGATCTTCGCCGTGGGAATGTATTTCTGGAGCATCCGGCTCACCCCAACTATCTCCGATCAGCAGATGTATCTGCCGCTTGCCCTGACGGGGTTTGGGGCTGGATGGGAGATCGGTCCCATTTCTACGCTGATCAACAGCGAGATACCCGACCCCCTTCTCGGCGAAGCGATGGAACTCTACCTTTTTCAGCGACAGATGGGCGGCTCCTGGGGCATCGCCATTTTGACCATCCTCGTTGATCGGCAGCGGAGCTTCTGGTCCGGGCGGCTTGGGGAATCGCTCAACGACTACAACCTCCTCGCGCAAGATACAGTGCGCGACGGATCAGGGCATTTCATGGGCATGGGTTTTCCGCACTCACAAGCGAACGCTGCCGCACTTGGGTTGCTCCACGCCCGTCTCAACCTGCAATCCGTGGTCAACGCCTTCCTGGACACGTTCCGATATCAGGCGGCGCTGGGAATCGTCGCCCTTTTGGTCGCACTGCTCTTTGGACGCGGGCGATTGTTGACCCACGCGCGGCACTGGATCGTGGAGATGGTTCGATAAGCTCGCTCCCAGGATCGGGCAGATCAAAAGTTCCGTGTGGATCCCGCTGACCCTTAACGGCGGGTCCGGAACCGACGACCAGGATTTGCGGAGAGCGTCGTCAGATGGATTGCATTATCCAGCTACCCGGCCGGAGGACAATGCGGCGACCGCCCTGGGCGGCTTCGGCATAGGCGGATGGCGCATCTTCCAGTGGGCGGGACTCGACTGGAGAAACCCGGAACTGGCCCGACTGGAAATAGGGGGCGATCTCGGCCAGGATCGCGGCACTGGCGACGGCGTCCAGGGGGCGCGAGTCGACTCCTTGAATGCGCAGCATCTTGCGATAGACGGTGCGGAGGTTGAGGCTCACCATCCCGTCCTTTGGGGCGGTGATGACGGGCAGGCGGCCTTCGAGGGCGATCATTTCGGTTGCCTGGGCGAAGTTCAGGCCGCTCGTGTCGAAGACGACATTGGCTCCGTGGCCGGATGTGGCGTCGAGGACCGTCTTGACGACGTCGGCCTTGCTGGAATTGATCACGATGTCGGCGCCGAGGCCTTTGGCAGTGTCAATGTCCTGGTCCAGGCGGACGATTCCGATGACGCGGGCGCCGCGGGCCTTGGCGATCTGGAGGGCGGCGGAGCCGACGCCGCCGGCGGCGCCGACGATCGCGGCGGTGTCGTTGCGGCCCATGTTCGCTGCCCGCACCATTGCGGACCAGGCGGTGACGAAGGTGACGCCTGCCGCCCCGGCGGCTTCCATCGACAGCGCCTCAGGCTTTGGCGCGGCTGCAGCGCGCGGCAGCAGGATGAACTGGGCGTGCGTGCCGTCGCGGGTAAACCCAATGTCGCCGCCGGTGCCCCAGACTTCTTTGCCGACAAGGTCGGGCCGCCCCTGGACGACGACGCCGGCAAAGTCGCGCCCGGGGATCCGCGGAAGGGTCGTGCCGTGCATCGCGCCCTGCACGTTCTTCACGTCGCTGGGATTGATCGAGGCGGCGTGCACCGCCACCAGCACCTCATCCCCGTGCGGCTGCGGCGTGGGAACGTCTTCCACATTCAACTGTTTCGGATCGCCGAATTGATGAATGACGACCGCAAGCATGGGGTCCTCCATTTCACGCGCCTGGATTTGCGTCAGGCCATTTCACCTTTGGCACGACGCGCTCGATGGCCGCGCGGTGCTTCTCGAGCCGGGCGGCAGACGCAGGCTCAATCCCAATTGCCCGGCTGGTTCATCCACGGTGAACCCCGGATTGCTGGTGGCGATCTCGAAGAGGACGCCGTCCGGCTCGCGGTAGTAAACCCTGAGTTTGCATCACCACTCGACGATGAGCGGTCCCGCCGTCAGATACCCATGCCTGCCGAACGATGTGACCCGCAGGGTCCGCACAGCCTCGCGCAACCGCATGTTCCACCGCCACATTAGCGCCGCCGGCCCTAGCCGCATCACCCACGTTGTTAGTCCCCTGTTGAAGCTCATGAAATACCTCGCCACCTCGACCAGGCGGCTTTGTTCAAGCCACCTGCCGTTGATGCGGCTCGGCCGCCATCAGTTCTGAGGGAATGGGATAAACCGCCAGCACTCGCTTGTTTACGCTCACCCACGGCGACCCTCTGGCCACCTCT
>DATHPP010000268.1:0-9764 GCA_035483795.1 Tepidisphaeraceae bacterium
CCTGTTCTCTAGAGCCTTGGCAAATGAGCTCTTCAAAGGGCCGGACCCGCAAAGCGATGACGTCGAAATTGCTTTCGAGGGCCTGGTCAAATCGGTTGGCGGTCGAGACGCGGTCCGCGCTGCGATGGCTTACGATCGAAAGCTCTACCTTCCCGACGATCTGCTGACCAAGGTCGATCGAGCGTCGATGCTTCATGCCCTCGAAGTCCGCAGCCCCTTCATGGACCACGAACTCGTGCAATTTGCGGCGGGTCTCACGACCGATCAGCTCCTCAAAGGCGGCTCGAAGCGCATGCTTCGCGAAGCCTTTGCCCAGGACCTGCCGGCGTGGGTGTTCAAGCGGAAGAAGATGGGGTTTGCCGTGCCGATTGGCGAATGGTTCCGCGGCGAGCTGCGGGCGATGCTGCGCGATAACCTGTTCGCCAGCGACTCCTTCGCCAACCAGCATTTCAACACGAAGGTCGTGCAGCGGCTGGTCGACGAGCACGAGCAGGAGCGGGTGGACCATTCGCAGCGGCTGTACGCCCTGTTGATGCTGGAACTGTGGTGGCGGACATCGCGGTCGTGATGGAAGCGGAGGTCGAAATTGGCGGATAGCAGTCAGATCCAGTGCCCCAACTGCGGGCAATCGTATTTCGTACAGCCGGCGCAGTGGGCGCAGTATCACGGACGGACGATCAACTGCACCAAGTGCGGCAGGCCGTTCACGGTGCTGGCGCCGCCGCAGGTGATCGAGGCGATGAGGCAGGCGCCTGCGGTGCCGCCCGGCGTCCCGGTTCCGCCTCCGCCCCCGTTCCCGCAGTTTTCGCCCGGGCAGTTGCCACCGGGGTACCCGCCGTATCCGGGCGTGATGTATTCGCAACCCAAGCCGATGAGCGGATGGGCGATCGCCAGCCTGATCGGTAGCCTGGCGTTGTTTTGCGTGCCGGTCCTTGGAGGGCTGTTTGGCATTGTGAGCGGGATCATCGGCATCATGCAGACGCGCGAGGGCCGGCTGGGCGGACGCGGGCTGGCGGTCGCCGGGCTGGCGATCGGACTGCTCGGGCTGGTGATCACACCGGCGGTCGAGGTGCCGGTCGTCATCACCGCGATTGCCAAGAGCCGCGAGCAGGCCAGGCGAGTGATTTGCGCGTCCCATCTGAAGAATCTTGGCTCGGCGCTCCAGGCGTATGCCAGGGCACACGACGAGGAGTTTCCGTCGAAGCTGGAGGACCTCGCCCGCAGTTCGACGCCGCCCGCCGCGGCGGATTTCATCTGCCCCGACGACGACAAAACCCCCCCGGCCGAAAGCCCGCTCTCGGCGATGGCCGCCGACCTCGCCAGCAGCAGGCACTGCTCCTACGTCTATGTCGGCGGGGGCGCCAACACCGCCGCCGACCGCGATACGGTCCTCATGTACGAACCCCTGGGCAATCATGGCCGCGAAGGGATGAACGTGCTCTTCGTCGACGGCCGCGTCGAGTGGCTGAACGCCGACCAGGCCCAGCCGATTCTCGATCAGCAAGCGCAGGGGACAACGCCGATCAGGCGCAAAGCCCCGGAATGATGAGGGCGTGAAAATCCCATGGACGTCTCCGTCTATCAGACCGAAAGTTTCTCGTCCGCCAGTGCGATCATTGTGGTGCGGGCGTTCCAGTCTGCACCTGCTCAACTTATGCGGAATACAGGCGCAGGCTGGAAGGCCCGCACCACAATTGCCACCCAACCTTCAGATCGTTGAGGTAGCGGCGGGACGCTGACCCGACTTTGGCTTGCGCCCGAAGGCCCAGGCGTACAGACTGGCGTTGATCAGAAACACCGCGAGTCCAAAGGTGATCTGCATCCGCGGCGTCAGGCCTTCGGGATAGAGGATTGGCATGATGTAGTGGGCGACGAAATCGCCGCGATACGTCTCGCCCGAGCCGCGGCTGCGCAGCCAGTTCTCCAGATAAGTCAGCGGGCAAATCCGCTGAAAAAGTTCCGCGAAGATCACCCACGCGACGATGGGAAGATGAAGCCAGGCGAATGGGCGGCGAAAGACCACCAGAACGCCGCCGATTACCACGAAGACGACGACAGCAAAGTGCAGCACCACGACGAGGTCTGCCAGGAATCGGTAAGGCATGGTGGTTGTCCTTTGCTACGGGCCCTGCTGGACCGGGCGGGTCGTGGGCTGGGAGGTCGCGGCCTGGAGGATGCGGGTGCGCCAGGCCTGTCGCGCTTCCTCGGCGGTGGCGAATTTCTTCTGGCGGATCTGGTCGGTCAGCTCCTGCACGACCTTCCGCTGGACGACCAGATCGGCCAGGCGTTCGTCCAGTGCTGCTGGATCGAGCGGCTTGCCAAGCTGTGTGACGGGCACTTTCCACTGGCCGCCCGACCTTTTCAGGACGAAGGGTGAATCTTTTTCGTCGCGGTAAACGACGGTGGCGACGTCGCCGGTGACGACGACGTCCGCCGAGTCGATCCGCGCGGAGCTGTCGGCGGCGCCGGCGTCGGTGTCGCCGGTCACCAGGTCGGCGCCCCGCGGACCGTAGGCTTCGACGGCGGCGGTACGCAGCCGCGCCAGGGCGGCGGCCATGGCGGCGTCGGCGTCGACCATCCGCGCCTCCGACGGGGTGGTCGCCAGAAACAGTTGCCGGATCGCCGCGACGTTACCGTCGCGCATCGCCTGGTTGAGCGTCCGCAGCGCCCCCCGCGGCGTCGCCGGATCATCCGGCGCCGTGGTCGGCCGCGTCTGCTGCGCCGCCGCAAGCGGCGCAACCAAAGCAAGGACCGCCAGAACTGTTCGCCGCACCAACTGCATTTAATCGCTAATCTAGCTGGAATCAGCCAGGCTCACCACTGAGCGTTTTCGATACGTGTATTGCATAGGGCGCCTCGCCGCCGGCAGTTGCGCGCAAATCGCGAAACCGCAAGCGGCGAGCGGACGGGTGCGCCACATCAGAGCACTGAATCGGCCCATTTTGCCAACGCATGCATTGTCACGGCATGAGCATTCAAGGTTCGCGGCCTTCCAGGATCGCGGTCCCCTCGCGCATTGCCTGGGCGAAAACCTGGGCGGCCTTGCGGTAGTCGAGCTTCATGGCGCGGATGTTGTTGGGGCCGGCGCGGACGCTCCAGCGGGCGAACTTCATGTCGATCAGCCGCTGCTCGGTTTGTTTGCTGAGAAGAAAGTCGACCAGCTTTTTGGCCGGGCCCAGGTGCTGGGTGCCTTTGACGATGGCGACGGTGGTGGGCATGGCGAGCGTGCCGCCATCGTGCTGGTCCGGAACGACGGCGGAAAGCTTGCTGCCGTTGGCGGCGGCGTTGCTCACGTCGTCGCTGTCGGTCAGACCCAGCGCGAACGAGCCCGCGCCGACCTGGTCGGCGACTTCGGCGTTGCCGCCCAGCAGCGACACGCCGTTCGCGTGCAGCTTGCGGAGGAAATCCCTGGTTTTGTCCGGCCCCCAAACGACGTACAGCGCGGCGATATGCGCACCGGTCGCCCCGGCGGTCGGCCGGGAAATCGCGATTTTGCCTTTCACCCGCGGGTCCAGCAGGTCCTGCACGCTCCTGGCCGCAAACCCTGGCCCCGGCTCGCCCACCGCCAGGACGCGTGCGCGAACGCCGACGCCGGTCCAGAAGCCCTGCGGGTCCTTGAACTCCGGGAGCACGTCGGCGGCGGAAGGGGAATCGTAGCGGTCGAGAATCCCCTCCTCCGCCAGTCGCGTTGTCAGAAATGCTTCGCTTCCCCACCACACGTCCGCCCGCGGATGATCGCGCTCGGCCTCGAGCTTGCCCGCGAGGCCCACCGATTTGCTGGATTCGATGTCATAAAGCGGCGCGACGCGGATGCCGGTCTGCTTCTCGAAATCCTGGAAAATCTGCGAAGCGTAGGGCTCGTCGACGGCGCAGTAGATGGTGACAACGTCGATCTTCGGGCCGCGGTTGCAGCCTGAGAGCCAGATCGCCCAGACGCAGAGAATCCCAACGGCGACAGCAAGGCGAGGGCGGTGCGACCGTATTGATCCGAATCCCATCCGATCAGGCAGTTTTAGTTTGTGGTTGCTGGTGTGCGAGATGGGCCTCAGCGGCGGCGAGAAATTCCTCATCGCTGACCTCCCAATCGGCTTCATTGCTCGGTCCTCGCGCGCACCAGGCGACATTCGCAACAATCTGGCCGATGCGCCAGTCGGGATGAACGGCGATGACCCGCGAAAAGAGATTCATCAGTCGCGTTTGCGCTTCCCGTGTCATGGCTGCTCCTGAACAAATGATAGCAGAAGCGCCAAACAAAAAACGCCCGGACGGGTTAGGTCCGGGCGTTTGGGGTTCAAAAAACGTCTTCAATCTCACGTCGCATCCGACGCCGTGTTGGCGAGCTGGCGCTCGTCCTTGGCGGCGGTGGTGACGGCCTCGAAGTACAGGTGCTTGTTGCCGTCGTCCTCGGTCTTGACCGTGATCTTGATCAGGTCTTTGCCTTTGAAGTTGCCGCGGAGGATTTCCTCGGAGAGGGGATCCTCGACGTGCTGCTCGATCGCCCGACGCAACGGACGGGCGCCGAAGTCGGCGTTGGTTCCCTTGTCGATCAGGAAATCCTTGGCTTCTTCGGTGATGTCGATCTTGAGCCCGTGATCGGTCAGCCGCTTGGTCACCTTGCGCAGCTCGTACTCGACGATCGTCTCCATGTTGATCCGGCTGAGCGGTCGGAAAACGATCACGTCGTCCAGACGGCCGATGAACTCGGGGCGGAAGTAGCGTTCCAGCTCCTTCATCACCGTGTCCTTGATCGTCTGGTAGTTCCGCTCCTCGGTCGCGCCCTGCTTCTTGGAGCGGAGGCCGAATTCGGGGCCGCCGCCCTTGATCAGGTCGGAGCCGATGTTGCTCGTCATGATCATGACGACGTTGCGGAAGTCGACATGACGGCCGAACGAATCCGTTAGCCGGCCTTCCTCCATGATCTGGAGGAGCATGTTGAACACGTCCGGGTGGGCCTTCTCGACCTCGTCGAGCAGTACCACGCTGTAAGGCCGGCGGCGGATGCGCTCGGTAAGCTGGCCGCCTTCCTCGTAGCCGACGTAGCCCGGCGGCGCGCCGATCAGCCGGCTGACGTTGTGCTTCTCCATGTACTCGCTCATGTCGATCTGCACGAGGGCGTCCTCGTCGCCGAACATGAACTCGGCCAGGGCCTTGGAGAGCAGGGTCTTGCCGACGCCGGATGGTCCAAGAAACAGGAACGAACCCATCGGGCGGTGCGGGTCTTTCAGACCGCTGCGAGCCCGGCGAATCGTCTTGCTGATCGCCTTGATCGCCTCGTCCTGCGACACCACGCGCTTATGCAGCTCGTTTTCCAGCTCCAGGAGCCGCTGGGCTTCTTCCTTCTCGAGCCGGGTGAGCGGGACGCCGGTCATCTTGCTGACGACCTCGGCGATGACTTCCTCATCGACGACGCCGTCCACTTCCTTGGACTTCTCGCGCCACTGCCGCTGCATCTCCTCTTTCTTGGCCCGGAGCGCCTCGGCCTGGTCGCGGAGTTTGGCGGCTTCCTCGTACTCGGCGTTCTTGACCGCCTCGTCCTTCTGGATCGAGAGCCGCTCGATCTGCTCTTCCAACTCCGCCAGATTGGGCGGCTTGGTCATGCTGCGGAGGCGGATGCGGGCGCCCGCTTCGTCGAGAACGTCGATCGCCTTGTCCGGAAGCGCCCGGCCGGTGATGTACCGGTCGGACAACTGGACGGCGGCTTCGAGGGCCGTGTCCAGAATCTGCACGCGGTGATGCGCTTCGTAACGATCGCGCAAGCCGCGAAGGATTTCGAGTGCATCTTCCTTGCTGGGCGGATCGACGGTGATCGGCTGGAAGCGACGGGCCAAGGCCGCGTCCTTCTCGATGTACTTGCGATATTCATCGAAAGTCGTCGCGCCGATGCACTGAATTTCGCCGCGCGACAAGGCAGGCTTGAGCACGTTGCTCGCATCGATAGCACCTTCGGCCCCACCGGCGCCGACGAGCGTATGCAGCTCGTCGATGAAGAGGATGACGTTCTTGGCACGCCGGACCTCGTTCATGACGGCCTTGATGCGCTCCTCGAACTGGCCGCGGTACTTGGTGCCCGCGACCATCATCGCCAGATCCAGCACGACGATGCGCCGGTCGTGCAGGATTTCGGGGACGGTGCTTCCGACGACCATCTGAGCGAGGCCTTCGACGATTGCCGTCTTGCCCACGCCCGCTTCGCCCAGAAGCACGGGGTTGTTCTTCTGCCGGCGGCAGAGGATTTGAATGACTCGTTCGATCTCGTTCTTGCGACCGATAACCGGATCGAGCTGGCCCTCGCGGGCGAGCTCGGTCAGATCGCGGCCGAAGCTGTCCAGGGCCGGAGTCTTACTCTTGCCCTTGGACCCTTGCTTTTCCTGTGCTGGTTCTTCCGTTTCCACACCTGCTCCTAAGAGGTTAAGGACCTCCTCCCGCACTTCTTCGAGCTTTAACGACAGGTTCATGAGCACCTGGGCGGCGACGCCGTCGTGCTCACGAAGCAGGCCGAGCAAAAGGTGTTCCGTACCGACGTAGTTGTGATTGAGGTTTCTGGCCTCTTCAATTGCGTACTCGATGACTTTCTTGGCCCGTGGGGTTTGGGGGAGTTTCCCCATGGTGACCATGTCGGGTCCGCTCTTGACGAGCTTCTCGACTTCGAGCCGTACCTTGCGAAGGTCCACGTCAAGGTTTTTCAGGACGTTGGCGCCAACGCCGCTGCCCTCCTTGACCAGACCCAGAAGGATGTGCTCGGTCCCGATGTACTCGTGGTTGAAGCGCTGGGCCTCCTGATTGGCCAGCGCCATCACCTTTCGGGCCCGATCCGTAAACCGTTCGAACATGTCCATCTCCTGTTGGCCGGCCGACCAAGCCAGCCCCTCATGGTGGAAGGTGCATTCCTTCCCACGATGTCGGCCACACCATGGGTCCGAAAAAGGGAATGTCCACACCTTCCCCAATTTCGGTCCGCAAGAAACTTACGCCCAATGGCCGCTTGAGTTCTATGGCGATTGTAGAGCCACCCAAGCGCGAATCAAGACGAGCCAAACCCGGGCAAAAGGCGCGCAAAACTGCTCTAATTCAGGAGTATCGGTCCAGGGGACCATCCGAGTGCAGCGGACTGTGGCGTGGACCGTCGGAAGATTGCCTGCCCGCGCCTGCGTTTGTAAGAGGCCGGCTCGTCGAGTATGAATCGGACGCCGATAAGAGGCAGGGCGATCGGAAACTTGAGCTACCCTGGGTGATTCGGGAGGGCGAGGCTCCAGCCGAGCCGTGACGCCTACGGAAGAATGCTCCGGCTCGGCAGGAGCCTCGCCCGCCTCGCCCTCCGCGCCGAATTTACGATCGCCTTGGGACAAGACGATTACATTCAAGGTTTGGCCTGCATGGACCTCATACACTGGGCGCTGGACTGGGTCCTGCACCTCAACACGCATCTGGAGGCGGCGGCGCAGAGCATGGGCCCGCGGCTGTACCTGCTGCTGTTTGCCATCGTGTTCTGCGAAACCGGGCTGGTGGTGACGCCGTTTCTACCGGGCGACTCGCTGCTGTTCGCCCTGGGCGCTCTGGCCGCCACCGGGACGGCCATCAAGCTGCCGGTCGTCATCGTGCTGTTGTGCCTGGCCGCCAATTGCGGGGATGCGGTCAATTACTATCTCGGCTATCGGCTCGGCCCCAGGGTCTTCAGCCGCGAGTCGTCATGGCTGCTCAACAAGCGGCACCTGCTCGAGGCCCAGCGCTTCTACGAGCGGCACGGCCGCAAGACCATCATCCTGGCCCGCTTCGTCCCCATCATCCGCACCTTCGCCCCGTTCGTCGCCGGCATCGGCCGCATGCCGTTCGCGCGGTTCGCGCTGTTCAGCATCAGCGGTGGAATCCTCTGGGTCGTCTCAGTTTCCCTGGCCGGCTACTACTTCGGCGCCATCCCGTTCGTCAAAAGGAACTTCGAGATCGTGGTGCTGGCGGTGGTGGTCATCTCCGTCTTGCCCGCGGCGTACCACTGGTGGCGATCAAGGAAAGCACCGCATCCAGAGCACCCTCCTGTCCAACCGAATCTTACCCCCTCTCCCTCTGGGAGAGGGCAGGGGTGAGGGAAGCTCTGTGGCACAGCCGCCCCGGCTGTGTTCGACCGCAGGTCGAAGTCATGGTCATTGGTCGAAGGCCTTCCGCCTCCGGCGGAATACAGCCGAGGGCGGCTGTGCCGCAATACCCTCTTTGGGAGTGAGTGGGAGAAGATGCTCGTCTTGAACCCCGCCTCTGCTTGCCAATAATCCCCTCCAGAGATGACGACATCCGCGCAAATCCGCCGTCAGTTCATCGACTTCTTTGTCCAGAAGCACGGGCACACGTTCGTGCCCAGCTCGCCCGTGGTCCCGCTGGACGACCCGACACTGCTGTTCACCAACGCCGGGATGAATCAGTTCAAGCCGATCTTTCTCGGCACCGAAAAACGCGCCTACACCCGTGCCGCCAACACGCAAAAGTGCATCCGTGCCGGCGGCAAGCACAACGATCTGGACGACGTCGGCCGCTCGCGCCGGCACGAAACTTTCTTTGAGATGCTTGGGAACTGGTCGTTCGGCGATTACTTCAAGCGCGGCGCGATCGAGATGGCGTGGGAACTCCTCACGAAAGTGTGGAAGCTGGATCCCGGGCGACTGCACGTGACCTGCTATCAAGGTGACGAGAAAGCCGGAGTTCCGCGCGACACCGAGGCCGCGGCAATCTGGAAGGCTGTCATCGGCCTGCCGGACGATCACATCCACTATCTGGGCAAAGAGAACTTCTGGGAGATGGGCGACACCGGTCCGTGCGGCCCATGCACCGAAATCTTCATCGATCGCACGCCCAACAAGATTGGCGGACCCTCCGTCGTCCGTGACGACGACCCGCGCGTCATGGAGTTCTGGAACCTGGTTTTCATCCAGTACAACCGTAACCCCGACCGCTCCCTCTCCACCCTCCCGGCTCAACACGTTGATACGGGAATGGGTTTGGAGCGAATTTGCCAGATCCTCCAGGACAAAGACGACATCTTCGCCATCGACCTGTGGCGCCCATTCTGGGCCAAGCTGGGAGAATTGAGCGGCCACACGTACGGCGGCAAATTCCCGCCGACGAATTCGATCGATGCGGCCGCTGAGGCGAGCGACGCGCAGCTGCGGAAGGACATCGCGTTTCGCGTGATCGCCGATCACGCGCGTTGTCTGACATTTGCTTTGACGGAAGGCGCCGTGCCCAGCAACGAGGGGCGCGGTTACGTCCTGCGGAGAATTCTTCGACGCGCGGTTCGCTTCGGGCGGCAGCAGCTCGGGCTGGCCGAGCCGTTCCTGCATACGCTCGTTCCTGTTGTTGTGGATTCGATGGGCGAGGCCTTTTCGGAACTGCGGAAGAACCCGAACTACGTTGGGGAACTGGTTAAAGATGAAGAAGTCAGCTTTGGGCGAACGCTTGATCGCGGGATTCTCTTATTCGAGGACGCGGCCATCGAAGCCGGCGCCTGGGAGTATTCGACGTTCAAAGGATATCAGGTTTTTCATTCGACCCGCGATTCGATGGTGGCGGATCGGGGTCCTGCAGGAGCGACACAGATTGCTGGGGAGCCGATTCTTGTCTTTCAGATGGACGCTCGCTCTCTTGATGGCATCTCGAAGACAGTTGACGAGGTAATTAGCGAACTGCGAAATGCCAACCGCTCGCTCGGGACGATCAGTGCCTCCAGTGCCTTCAAACTCCACGACACCTACGGCTTCCCCATCGACTTGACCCGTATCATG
>DATHPP010000269.1:0-31692 GCA_035483795.1 Tepidisphaeraceae bacterium
AGAAGACAGGCATGTCCATCTCTTTTCAATCACCCAACCTTCCCCAAAGACCCCACTGTTTCGTGCCGGCGGCACCTCCGCGCTAAACTCCGGGGTCTGGGGCGGAGCCCCAGCTACCTACGCAAAAACCGGATGAGCCCCTTTCTCGGTCATTTTTCTCGCATAAACGCCGGCAGTCTGCTCTTTGACTCCACCAAATGGATGGGCAACAGCCAACGCCGGGTACTTCTTACTTTTCTCAATATTAGGAGGAGCAAATAGATTTCCGGCCATGCACGTAAATTGGTTGGGAAAGGTTACCTTCGTCGCTTGAAGGGATGCACTTGTGCTCATAACGGTCTCCTTTTAGGGCTCGAGGATCGCGCGGGTCTCAACGAAGGTCTCGATCCCGTACTGATCCCATTCGCGGCCGATGCCGGAATACTTGAAGCCCCCCCCGCGGCCTCCTTGCTATTCCCTTCAGAGGTCTCTCCACAAGTCCGGCGATGATTCAATTCCTGCGGGCCACTGGTGCAAATCTCGTCGAATGCGGTGTAATTCCGGCAACTCAATTCACCATCATCAATGTTGGTCGGGCTGTGATGCAGTGCCGTCGCCCGGCGGAACTTGAGCAAGGTCGCTGACGAGCGCAGTCAGGATACGGCGA
Organism: Tepidisphaeraceae bacterium; assembly: GCA_035483795.1. Taxonomy (GTDB): domain Bacteria; phylum Planctomycetota; class Phycisphaerae; order Tepidisphaerales; family Tepidisphaeraceae; genus DASXMX01. The sequence continues at coordinate 647 of DATHPP010000269.1, forward strand.
TACGCCTTGTTCCAACCCTCTACGAGCTCATCCGCGCCGCGCCCGCTCAGCGGCTCAGTCTCGCGGTAGGTCTTCTGGAACTTGACCGTGAAAGCGCCGGCCGCCTGGTTGACGAGAAAGAACCTTGCCTCGATCACAACACTCGCCGGGTTCTGCGTGTAGTCGCCGTACAGTTCCGTGATATTCGATTCGAGCGACCACCTGTAGTCCACCACGCTGCCCGCCGTAACGACCGAAGAATAAAGACCCGACCGCGATAGCCAGTTGGCAAGTTCGCCGCCAAACAGATGATCCGGCGTCGCCGCGAAACCGTTGTAATAATCCATCTTGAATTGCGATGGACCCGTCTTATAGACAAAGCTCGCATCCGCATACGGCTGCGCGACGCGAGTGCGCTCCACCATCAGCGCTTCCGGTCTGGCCGCTTTTGCCGCTTCAGGCGGATCGCCCGCGGAGATGCCGTACAGGCTCTTGTTGGGGAACGGCTTGGAAAGCGAGCCGCACCCCACGCCCCAGCCAAGAAGCAAAACCATCATTCGTAATTGAACCAACACGCCCTGATAGCTGATTCTCATTTCCGTTTTGCTCCTGGTTCGATATGCGGCGGCGGCTGGCCAAACAGCGCCCGCGAAGGATTCTGCTGCAGGTCATTCAGCAGGTTGGACGCATTTTCCGATGCCCGCGACAGTTCATAGATGATCGATTTCAGATCCTGGCTCTGCGAAGCCAGGAGCGTTTCCAGCGTTGCCAGGGTTCGTCTCAATCTGGCCGACCCCTCCGACGTATTCGCAAGCGTCGCATTCAGATCGTCCAGAGTCTGCTGAGTCTTCGGATCGCGCACAATCTCATTGATCCGCTTCAGAGAATCGTTTAGCTTCTCGATCGCCGCCACGGCCCTTTGCCGCAGCTCGGCCGTGTGCAGATCGTTCACGGCCGTGTCCGTATCCGTGATGAACTTCTGTGCGCTCGCAAAAAGCTTGTTAATCTCGATCCGATCGATTTTGCCGGCGATATCCTGCACATCGCTTACGATCGCCGACATCGTGCTCGGGGCTGACGGAATAAGCAGTTTGTCGGGCTTCCACGGCAATTCCTGCGGCGGATACGCCTGCGGATCGAGGAACACTCCCTCGATGAACGCCGGCCCGGTAAGGCCCGACGACGCCAGCCGCAGACGCAGGCCGGCGGTAACGCTGTCTTTGAGACGCTGCTCTATCACCTCGGCTTGGCCCAGACGGAACATGACGCGACGCAATTTCATTTCGACAATGATGTACCGACCGATCTTCTGTTGTACGGCCGGGTCCGGATCAGAATGGCTCCAACTGGCCAGTTCGATCTTGGATACAGAGCCCACTTCCACGCCGTTGTATTTCACCGCCGAGCCCACATTCAAACCTTCCACTGAATTGGTCGTCGCCGCCTGGACAGTGACGTACGGCGTGAACAGCGCTGACGCGCCGAACAGAACCACGCCGCCGACAATCAAAACAACGCCGGCGATGACGAACATACCAAGCTTGAAATATCGCGATCCATTGCTCATGACAGGCTCCTCATCTGTTGCTCGGCGGGTGTAGCTTCAGAGACCTCCGCGGCGGTGGCCGTTCGGCTGAAAAACTGCCGAATCCATGGATTGGGGCTGCTATCGCGAAGAACCGCCGGATGATCCAGTCCCACCATCGTCTTCACCTTCGCATCCAGAACCAACACTCTGTCGGCAATCCGAAAGATGCTGGGCAGTTCATGCGTCACAACCACGAACGTCATCTTGAGCATCCGGTTGAGATCGATGATCAGCTCATCCAGATCAGCCGATGTGATCGGATCCAGCCCGGCCGAGGGTTCATCGAGAAACACGATGCTCGGATCAAGCGCCATGGCCCGCGCGATCGCCGCGCGCTTCTGCATCCCGCCGCTCAGTTCCGAGGGAAGCCGCTGTGCGGCGTGCTCCATATCCACAAGCCGAAGCTTGGTCAGCGCAATCAGGTCGATCTGCTCGTCGCTCACATCCGTGTATTCCTCTATCGGCAGGCGCACGTTCTGCAAAACCGTCATGTTCCCAAACAGCGCGCCGCTCTGATACGCAACACCGAACTTCCGCAATATCGCTTCCCGCGCCTCGCCACTGGAAGCATGGATGTCCTGCCCATCGATCAGCATTCGCCCCGCGGCCGGCTCGTATAACCCGATCATGTGCTTTAGCACCGTGCTCTTTCCACAGCCCGAACCGCCACCGATAATGAAGATCTCGCCCCGGCGAATATGAAACGTGAGGTTTTCCAGCACGGTTCTCCCGCCATAAGCCGCGCGAAAGCCTTCGACCTCAATAATCGGCTCGTCCTCGATCTGGCGCACCTCCTCTGCCATTCTTCAAATCCCCAGGTAGTAATAGACGACGCCCAAAACCGCATCCGCGAGGATCGTCAGCACGATGCCGGCAACCACCGCGCGCGTCGTGCTGTCGCCGACCGCGCCCGGTCCGCTGCGAGTCTGCATTCCGCGAAGACAGCCGATCCCGGCGACGATCACCGCGAAAACAAAGGATTTTGCCAGCCCGCCGATAAAATCTCGATAAGTGATGCAGCCCGTTATCTGGTCAACATAAAAGCTTAGTGAATAGCCCAAAGCGGCCATGACGATGTACGCCCCCACCATGCTCATGAGAATGTTGAAAACCGTCAGAAGTGGAGTGACCACCAATGCCGCCAGAACTCTGGGAAGAACAAGGAAGCGAACCGGGTCCAGGCCCAGCGTCTTCAATGCGTTCAGCTCTTCCGTCACCTGCATCGTCCCGATTTCCGCGGCGAACGCCGACCCCGACCGCCCCGCAAGCAGCACCGCCGTGATCAGCGGCCCCATCTCCCTCACCACCGCGATCGCGACAATCGTCGGAATCATCGGCTGCGCCCCAAAACGCTGCAGAGGCGTCGCCGTCTGAAATGCCAGAATCAAACCGATGAGCAACCCCAGGAGGCTCACAACCGGCATCGCGTTGGCGCCGGCCTTGTCCGCAACATTCAAAACGTCGCGCACGCGGATCTTCCACGGATGCAAAAACGCCCAGACCAGCGTCGCGCTCAATTCTCCGATAAATACGATCAGCGCCCCGATGTCCGTCAATATCTCCGCCGTCCCTCTGCCGATCTGCACAACCATTCCCGATCGCGGCGGCGGTTCGAGCTGCTTCGCCAGCGGATCCTTGAGCACCGACATTTCCAGAAATCGCTGCTGATCCGGCCGCACCCCGACGAATTTCGTTTCGCCGCCGCCAGCGCTGACCATGCGACGAAGCCCGGTGAAAAGCCCTAGTCCCGCGCCGTCGCAATAACTAAGTTGAGAAACATCGATTGCCAGACTCGAAGGCCGTGCCTTCCGCAATGGCTCCAGAGCGTGTGCCCAAGCCTCAGTGAGTGTCTCAGCGTCCAGCACTCCGGCTATCACGACCACTTTGCCGCCGTCTCTTCCAGATGATACCCTGACGTTCACCGATTTCGTGCGGAGTGTCACAAAGTCATCCGTTCCAGATTCAAAATAGATGTAGTTCATGCCGAGCGCATACCGAGCGCACACTCATTGGGCGCAGGGTAGTGCCTTGACAATTCGGCCACAATCCGACCTTGGTTGCGCGAACTACTACTTAGGTCGTACTCGGTTCGAGTGAACACTTGGCGAGATAGCCGTCAGAACAGGACCAGGCTATTGGGAAGGCGAGGGTTTGAGCTTGTCGGCCATACGGACCAATTCAACGACCGACTCGGCCCGCATCTTTTGCATGACGTGGCCTCGGTGAATTTTTACTGTCGCCTCGCTGGCTCCGATTTCGCAGGCGATCTGCTTGTTGAGCATTCCGCAGACTACCAGAGCCATCACCTCCCGCTCTCGCGCGGTCAATGCCTGATACCGCTCTTGCAAATCATGTATCGCGGCCTGCTGTTCCCGCGCGGCGGAGTCACGCTGGAGGGCCAGATGAATTGCGTCCAGCAGATCCTGGTCTCGGAAAGGTTTCGTCAGGAATTCGACGGCACCCGATTTCAATGCCCTGACCGACATGGGAATGTCTCCGTGCGCCGTAATGAAAATAATCGGGATTTGCACCCCGGCCTCGGCCAATTGACGCTGGAAATCAAGACCACTCATCCGAGGCAGCCGGACATCCAGAACTAAACAACTCGGGTCGCCAGTGCGTCGCCTGCGGAGAAACTCCTCGCCAGTTGCGAAGGACTCGGCGCGCAGGCCAACTGACTCGACGAGATCCTGGATCGCCTGACGTATCCCGCGGTCATCATCGATGATGAACACGGTGGGCACGGCCGGGGATTTCATGCCTGTGCCTCGGCTTCGACGGGGAGAGCGAAATGGAAGGTTGCGCCTGCCCCCGGATTGCGAGTGGCCCATACTCGTCCTCCGTGAGACTCCACGATCGAGCGGGTAATGGCCAAACCCATACCCGTCCCCTCTGGTTTGGTCGTATGGAACGCATCGAAAATCCATTCGGTGCCCTCCGCTGGCAATCCCGTGCCCGTATCACTGATCGAAATGGCTAACTGACCTTCGACATTCGGACGCGCGCTAATCGTCAATTCGCCTCCCGTCTGTTTCATGGCCTCGATCGCGTTCAGCATCAAGTTCATGAACACCTGTTGAAGCTGCACGCGGTCGGCCACGATTTTGGGCGTATCCGCGTCCACTGCCGAACGAATCGTTACAGAGTGCCGAATCGCTTCGGTTTTGAGCAGAGCGGCGATTTCGCCAATAATCACCCTGATGTCGAGCATCTCACGTTGAGGCGGTGTGCCTTTTTTATAGAAGGACCGCAAACGGTTGATGACATCCGCCGCACGCTTGCCCTCTTGCTCGCTTCGAGCCGCTGCGGCCCGCGCCCTTTCCAGGTTGGGGGGATCATGCGCGAGCCACCGCAAACAAGTGTTGGCGCTGGTGATCGAGGCGGCAATGGGCTGCTTGATTTCGTGCGCCAGCGCGGCGGCCAGTTCTCCCATCATGTTGACGCGGTGGATGTGCGCCAAATCAGCCTCCAGTTGCCGCAGCTTTTCGCGCTCCTCTTCGGCGCGCTTTAGCTCGGTTATGTCCATGGTGATACCGACGTACTCGCCGATTTCTCCAGCAGGATTGCGATGTCCTATGGTACGCAGGAATCTGATCTGGCCGTCGTCGGCACGACAGATGCGAAAGTCGCGGATATCGTAGTCCGTTCCTGAGCGGACTGCATCTTCAAGAGATGCCCTCACCCACGGCTCGTCCTCCGGATGGACAGTGTCCCAAAAGCGTTCAAGTCCAGGAGGACCTTGGCGTGGATCGAAGCCGTGTATGCGATACGTTTCGTCCGATAGATGAAAGTTTTGCCTGGTGGCTAAATTCGTCGCCCAACTGCCGATGTGGGCCAGGCTTTGCGCCTCCGCGAGGTATGCTTGCTCGCGCCGCAGCTCCCGTGTCAATAACTCATGCTCTGTGACGTCAATTGTGGTACCGTGAAACGCTTTGAAAACTCCATCTTCAAAAACCGGAACGCCGACGCAGCGAACGTGACGTACCTCCCCGTCTGGTCGAACAATCCGGTGCGTTACGTCGCAGCCACTGCGTTGTTCATGCATGCCCCTGACGGTTTCCGCCATCGAGGCTCGGTCGTCAGGGTGAACGGCGGCCAGATACTGCTCAAGGCTCGGAGGTCCGTTCTGCGGGTCAAGGCCGAAAATTTTGTATACCTCGTCAGACCAATAGATGCCCAAGTCATCAGACCAACGGACACCCAAATCCTTTGCCGCCCAGCTCCCTATATGGGCGAGGCGCTGCCCTTCGCTGAGATAAAACTGGCTTCGCTGCAGGGCCTCCTGCGCGCGCTTGCGTTCGGTGATGTCCTGGGTCGTACCGAACATTTGGTAGGGCCGTCCCGATGAGTCTTTCTTCAAATCGCCCAAACTGTGCACGACGCGCATTTCCCCGTTGGGACGAAAAAGTCGGTGTTCACAATCCGCGCGTGCTCCGGAACGAACAGCCTCTCCTGCCGTCCGAAATACAGCCTCACGATCGTCGGGGTGAATCATTTCGCGTAGCTTGTCTAAGTCAATGAGGCCTTCCTGTGGCGTCAGCCCAAAGATGCGATAGGTCTCGTCCGACCAGATCAGGCGATTCGTCTCAAGATCCCACACCCAGTAGCCGACGTGGGCGACGCGCTGGGCTTCTTCAAGCCTTGCCTTGCTTTCTTGCAAGTCGCGTGACATCACCAGGAACTCTGCCCGCGTCTCTTGCAATTGCCTGTTGACCTTCTCGAGTTCGCTCATGCTGGCTCCGCAAAGCGAGATCCCAGCTCCAATGTTCGCCAATTCTCCATACCGCAAAACCTCGTCTGGCCGGTTCATCGGCAAGTTCGCGTCATCGTGGCATCACGACAATATCCTTCTCGCGTTCTTCGGGAACCACCTTCAGCCGGCTCAGCTTCCCATTCTCGACATGACCTTCAACTGTTGTGTTGAAGGGCGCGTGGAGCTTGAAATCGGCAGTCCACTCCAATGGCCAGGCAGGCAGGAGTTGGATTCGGCGGCCGTCGCACTGCATCAGCATGTGCTGGAGGGTGATCATTCCCGACCCGCCGTTGTCGACGTCGGGAATCCAGTCGTTGTTTTTGCTCCAGAACCAGAGGAATCGCTGGTTGCCGTAGCTGGTGAATTCGCGGATCGCGGTTTTCTGCGCGTCGGCGGTAAGTCCCAGCCCAGCCGCTTGGGTTCCGTCCTGGCCCCAGCATTTGTCGAACGGAAAGAGGCGGGCTTTGAACGCGGTTCGCGCCAGCTGCAAATCGGGCTTGTCGACGCCGTAGATGCGGTAAGGGAAGATGGTATAGAGCTCGGGATTCTCGGTGTTGCGCGATGGACCGTACTTCAGCGCCGGAAGAATGGTTGGCTGGCCGTCGTCGTCGTCACCCTTGCCGCGCCGGGGCAGCTTTCCTTTTGCGGTCCTGCCCATCGGGATCGGCGGCAGGTCGGCCAATACCTGCTTCCAGGTCTGGCGCTGTGCATCGGTTGAAAGCGCGGTCGGCAGGGCCAGGAGCCGCGGAAGAATGCTCATCAACCCGGCGATGTCGGGCGTTGGATTGGTCGCGATCTGATATGTTTCGATCGACTGCGCGGGCTCGAAGAGAACCTTTCCATCGGCTCCGCGCTTCCAGTGCTGGTTGTAAAAGGTGACGACGGCGTCAGCCATAGGAACGATCGAACTTGTGGCGAAATCGGTATCCTGCGTGTGGTCGTACCGATCGAGCATCTGGGCGATGACTTCCAGCGCACCCTGCACGTGATATCGCATGTAGGTGCTTTGAAGCTGCATACCCTGGTTGCTCCAGCCGAAGTCACTGACGTTCGGAAGGCCCCAGAAGTAAATCGTTTCGACGAACGCTCCTCCTCCGTGATGGAAGTAGAGTTGCGTTCTGTCCTTCACGAGCGGCAGCGCCTTTACGTACATATTGAACCACGGGGTCAGCAGGTCGTAATCGCCGGTCTCGATCAGCGGCCAGTAAACCAGGCGCACGTTCTGATTCCAGAAACACGCGCCCCAGGCGCGATAGTCGGGATCGTGATTCCTTTCGGTTGAATGAGCACCCCTGGGCAGATCGTGGCCGACGGTGAAGAGTGAGCCGTTGAATTTGATTGGCTGTGCCCCGCGTCCCGCGCACGCCGTCATGAACCGCTGAATGGCGTAACCCTGCGAGACTTTGCCGGCATCGGAAGTGCCGGTTACGCGAATCCAGCTTCGATTCCAGAAATCCGCCCACCACTTTTGATGCGCCATCGCGGCGTCGTCGACCGAAGTTGCGTCGATCGCGGCGATCTGGCTGGCCAGAGCGGCTTGCCAGGATTCGGGTTTATCGACCTGCTGCGTGAGCGCATGAAGGTCAAGCCGAAATAAACGTTTCGGCTCGACTGACTTGAGGGTCTGGTTGTCTTTCGATTGCAACCCGCCGCCTTTCATGGCGACGCCAAAGCAGCGGTGTAACAACGGGTCGGGATACTTGGGCAGCAGCGACGCAAGATGCTCGCGCTCGAACACCAGCGGGTAGATGCTGTGCGTGTTGAAGTGATACCAACAGACAACATTGTGCCGGGCGGGCAGCACGGTATCCGGCTCGAACCCGAGCCCGTTCGGATTCGCTCCCCATTCGAAGAAGCCCGCCGCACTGACGGCCCTGGCATCGAGATGATACGACTCGGTCCGCCAGATCTCGGATTTGGCTTCCATCTCGAGTGGCTTTTGGGACTCTATCTCGATGTGCACAACCGGGTGGTTGGCATCCACCCAGATGTGCGCGACGTTCCTTCCGCCTCGAATTTGAACTTCGCCGTTTTCGAGTTTAAGCGTCTGCTCGACAGAATCCGATCCGGCAAACGGATTCGGTATTAGCTTTAAGCGTATCCGGCCGAGTTTGAGCAACTGGCCGTTCTCGCTCCAGGAGTCGGTCTTCGCCAGCAGCAAAAGCATGTCGCCGTTTTTCTCCGTCCAGACATTCAGCGCAACATCGCCGTTGCCCAGCGGCATCGAACTGTTCTCGTCAGTTCCAAGTCCGGCCCAGGTCACATCGTTTGTCTCGGGGAAGATTTGGCCCTCTGCGTTGGCGATGGCGGCCATGCAAAGTAGAAGGAGGAGCAGGAGCGTTCGCTTCATGGAGTGATTTACCTTTCTCTGGGCATGGCGTTCGCCCTGATTTTGATCAGCCACTCTAATCGGGACGTGAGAGGCCCAGCTTCTTCATCTTCCACTGCAAGGTGGAACGCTTCATCCCCAAACGGGCCGCGGCGCCCTTCGGCCCGGCCAGCACCCAACCGGTATCGCGCAGGGCACGCAGGATGTGCTCGCGCTCGGCTTCGACAAGCGTGGCAGAAGCGTCGCCAGTCGGCGCTGTCACCTGCGGGGCCGTAGATTGCAAATCGGTTTGAGAAACGTGGAGCACGGGTCCGCGGGAGAGGATCACCGCGCGTTCGATGATGTTCTGAAGCTCACGCACATTACCCGGCCAGGGGTAGCGAACGAGTGAATCCATGACCTCTGACGGGATGGTTTCAATCTGCCGGCCCATGCGGCGCGCGAACCGCTGCGTGAAATGGCGCACCAGCCGCGGGATGTCATCCCGGCGCTCGCGCAGAGGCGGCAGGTTGAGCGGGAAAACGTTGAGCCGGTAATACAGGTCATTTCGAAAGCGACCCTCGGCAACCAACTGGGCCAGGTCGCGATTTGTGGCGGCGACGAGACGAACATTCACGCGAATCGTCCGTGTGCTCCCCAAGCGCTCGAATTCCTGCTCCTGGAGCACGCGGAGCAACTTCGGCTGCAACTCCAGCGGAATGTCGCCGACCTCGTCGAGAAACAGCGTGCCCTGATTTGCCAGCTCAAAACGTCCCAACTTCTGGGTAATGGCCCCGGTGAAAGCGCCTTTCTCATGGCCGAACAGTTCGCTTTCCAGCAAACCCGTAGGAATGGCCGCACAATTCAGCTTGACAAAAGTTCGCTCCTTGCGCGGGCTTAAATCGTGGACGGCTCGGGCGATGAGTTCCTTTCCTGTTCCGGTTTCCCCGCACACAAGGACAGTGGAGTCCGTCGGGGCGACTGTTTCGACTTTCTTAAGTGTTGCCCGCAGCGCGGCGCTCTCACCAACGATATTACCGAAATCGTGCTCGGTCCGGGCTTCCTCCTCGAGGTAGGCCTTCTCTTTTGCCAGCTTGTCCTTCAGTGCCTCGATTTTCTCGAACGCCAGCGCATTCTCGACGGCGACGGCCACCTGGTTGGCGACAAGTTGCAGGTAACGCACGTCCGATTCGCTGTAGGCGGCCAGCTCTTTGCACGCGAATGACAGTGCTCCCAGCCGCCGCCGCGCCGTGGTCAGCGGCAGTGTGCAGGAACTTTGAACCCCGAACGCCTTCGCTTGCTTGATCAACCGAGGCCATTGCGCCCACTCGGCAACGTTTGCAGCGACGAGCGGCTTTTGCGTCTGCCACACCTGTCCAGCCAGAGAATCATTAATGGGAATGCGCTCTCCTGAAGCCTGAAGCACGGGCTCAGGGGGTTCCAGGACGTGAATGCGAAGCGTTTGGCTCGCCGCCTCGTGCAGGATCAGAGTCAGCCAATCGAAACGCACGACCTCGTGAAGCCGCGCCGCCAAATCGTGAAACAGCGCGGGCAAGTCCCGGTGCAACACGATCGCTTCCGAAACCGCAAGCAAGGCATGATACCTGTCGCAAGAGTGATTTGCCTGGCCGTCCGACTGAGCGATCTGATTCTCAACGTCCGCTTGCACGATCGAGATCATACCATCTCCCGATTAATGCGAATGCCTGCGCGGTTTGACCTCACCTCCTCGACGGCTTCCTTGAGCATGATAGGACGCGACAAACTTCCTCGACGCCCAGAGGGTGCCTTGTGGCGGGTTGTGGAGCGGCACCTTAGCGCGGGCAATACGCTTCCAGTTCGTTGATGAACTGCCGGAGTGCAGTTGCGCAGTTGTGCGCGGGGTCATCGCCCGCGTGCAGAAGGGTAAAGTTCGATGTCAGTGATTCACACGCCAGCCGCTGAAGCGCGGACCGGTACGGGCTTTTCGACAACCACTCGTGGTATCGGCCCCGGAAATTTTCGTAGTCCTCCGGATGCCTGGCGAACCAGGTCCACGTATCACAGGGAGGCCCCAGGTGCGGCAGGACGTGATCGACGGATCGCCACTCCCGCAAGTCCCTGGTCAACCCGATGGGTTCCACCCAAAGCCGCGGTCCGTCATCCGCTTCGACCCGATCCAAAAAATGTTTTGCTTTGATCATGGCTTCACTCCGTGCTGAATTCATCGTTGAGATACTGAGCGTCCGTGCGTGACACGGCTGGAAACTGCTCCACCGTGTCCCTTCAGCAGGACTGATCCAAGGCAAGTGCTATTCCGTGACGAGCCGGCCCAGCATCACCCGTTGTAAACGAGGCGCGCCGCAGCACTTGCGGTCGGGGTTTGGATGGCGGCTGGCAGAATCGACAGACAGTGCCAGCGCAGAAGCGCCAGCCGACCGGCACCAGTGCTAGTCGGTGGGCACGCTGCGTCCATCAGGAACTGCGGTGGTATGTTGCTGCGCAGGGTGGGTCATCAAGAGTCGGCGGCGGCTTGGCGCAGGGATTGGAGTTCCGCCAGACGCTTGCCTGTCGGGGGCTTCTTCGTTTTCATCATCTCGACGAAGGCATCGAACAGATATGCGGCGTCGTGGGGGCCCGGGCTGGCCTCGGGATGGTACTGAACGCAGAAGAGCGGCAAGTCGCGGTGGCGGAAGCCTTCGACGGTCTGGTCGTTGAGGTTGACGTGAGTGACGATGCCACCGTGGGATTCGAGCGACTTCTGATCGACGGCAAAGCCGTGGTTCTGGCTGGTGATTTCGACGCGGCCGGTATCGAGGTTCTTGACCGGCTGATTGGCGCCGCGATGGCCGAATTTGAGCTTATACGTCGCGGCGCCGATCGCCCGGCCGAGCAGTTGATGGCCGAGGCAAATGCCGAAGATAGGGACCTTGCCGATGGCGCCCTGGAGGGGCTTGACCGCGTAATCCAGAACTGCCGGATCACCCGGGCCGTTGGACACGAACAGCCCGTCGGGGCGGTGGCGGAGGATTTCTTCGGTCGTGACGTCGGGAGGAAGGACGGTGACTTTCACGCCGCGTTCGGTGAGGTGGCGGAGAATGTTCTGCTTGGCGCCGCAATCGAGGGCGACGACGTGAAGGCCGTCGCCACGTTCGACCATCCCGAGTGACCAGTCCCCCTGGCCCTGGTCCCATTCGTAGGGCTCGGCGGGCTCGACCGCCTGCACCCAGTCGGCCCCGGCCATCTGCGCCGCGTGGCGGGCGCGATCGACGAGCTTCGCGTCGTCCTGCAACTCGGTCGAAAGAATGCCGCGCATTGAACCGCTGATCCGCAGTTTTCGCGTCAGTGCGCGGGTGTCGATGCCTTGAATTCCGATGATCTTGTTTTGCAGCAGATACGCTTCGAGGCTCGTGTCGGCGCGGTAATTGGAATAGACCGGCGGCAGTTCCTTGACGACGAAGCCCGCGACGTGCGGCTGACGGCTCTCCACGTCCTGGCCATTGATCCCATAATTCCCGATCAGGGGATAGGTCATCGTGACGATCTGCCCCTTGTAGGATGGATCGGTGAGGATCTCCTGGTATCCGGTCATGGAGGTGTTGAAGACCACCTCGCCTTCGGACGTCCCGCAATGGCCGAATCCGCGGCCGGTAAAAACGGTCCCGTCTTCCAGTGCAAGCTTGGCAACGCGTGGGGTGCTCATCGGTGGGCGGATTATAGGAGAAAGCCCTGTAGCAGGCACGCTCCGCGTGCCGTCCGCTCCGGCACGCGGAGCGTGCCTGCTACAGGGCTCACCTGCGCAATTTTTTGACTGAATGAATATGGCTGACCGATACACAGGTCAGGCTGTGGGTCTCCGACCTTTGGTCGGGCAGCCTGTTTAGGGACCGGTGTTACGGCGAGCACCGGTCTCTTATTTTGCGCGGGCCCCGTCGGTTCGAGAATTCCATCCCCAGCTACTTCGCCGAATTCTTCAGCAGCGCCGGTTCGATCCAATCCAGTACGTCCTGCGCGTAGGCCGCGCCGCCGTCCACTTCGAGCGTGAGCGATTTTGCCCCATTCAGTTCCTGCACGATCGGCGGCGAGAGCGCGCCGGCACGGACGTGCTTTTGCTCGTAGACGACCTTATCGTCGAGCTTGATGCGAACGGTGACGTCGGCGAGGCTGGAATCACCTTCGACGGCATACAGGATCCTGAAGGCAGCGTACTTGCCGTCGAGCGGCCAGGTGAGCCGCGAGAACGCGTGCACGGCAATTCCGTGGGCGAACGGCTCGCCCTTGAATTCGATCGGCGCCGCCGAATCCCACCGCCGGTCGACGAACGCGGCGGGCTGCCGCTGGGGGCCGATGAATGGGTAGTAAATCATTTCCGACGGCGGCCGCGACGACAGCCAGCTCACCGGGCCGTTCACCTGCTCGATTGCAACGACGTGCGACAGGGCGATCTTGCGCTCGACATTTTTCCCCAGGGCCAGGACGAGATTGCCGGCATCGAGGCGGGCGTCGGAACCGACCAGCGACGATCCGTCGTCGATGCGGACGCGGAATCCGCGCTGGATCGCATTGTTGCCCGGCGTGGCGGCGAAATTGATCGTGGCGACGGAGGAAAGCGGCACGTCGGTGTTCGCGTTTCCCGCGGCCTGGACGGTCACCTTCTCGCTGGTCATCGAGGCGATGATGCCGTGGACGGAATCGCCGTTGAGCAGAGTAACGATGTCTTCGCGGCCGGCGGGTGCGAGGACCGCCACCGGCCCGCGGGTCACGCCCAGCAGGCGCGCGGTGGGAATCGCGACTTCACCCAGGGTTGGATTCTTCCAGATCATCGCCTCAGCGGTGAGGTTGACGGGCTCGCCGAAGAGCTTGTCGCCGCCGGTGAGTTGCAGGACGAACTTTGCGGTTGATGCGATCGCCGGTGATCCCGCGCGTTGCACGTCGAGGAACCGATCGAGCGGGATCGTCTGCGGCTGATCTGAGTCGCCCGAGGTTACTTTGAGTCCGCCGGACTCGATTCCTTTGAGCGCAACCTGCTGGGTTTTGAAGTCGGCGGTGGTGAGCATCCATCGGTCCGACTGGGCACGCAACGTCGAAGCACAGAGAAGAGAAAGAAGCAATGAGAGTGTCTTGCAGGGCATGGGAGGATGCCGCCATTCGTGACACGGGTTTTTAACCCGTGCTGAGTGCGCGGAGCTTAGAGGACCTCAGGTTGCACAGTTTCTTCCGGGGGAGCGCCGCAGGCACGGGTTAAAAACCCGTGTCACGGGGAAACCTGCCTCCACCTACCTTCCAGCGCCGGTGCTCGCGTCGAAAACCGGGAGGTAGCGGTTGGGCATTTGAAGGATGATCAAGGCCATGGCGGTGTCGTAGTCCTCGCTGACTTCGCCGGACCAGTGGTCGCTGTTCTGGCGGGCGATGAGCTCTTCGCGGATGTTGGGATAGAAGGAAGCCCAGTAGTCGCCGCCGGCCAGGAACATGGCCTGCGTGGCGTAATAGTAGCCGTAGAAATAGTGCTGTCCTTCGCCGCGGAAGCCGCCGTTCTGTCCGGGGGTGTAGCTTTTGACGTAATCCAGGCCGCGTTTGAGGTTATCGCCCTCGAAGACACCGGAGTAGTAGAGGCAGCAGCAGCCGGCGGCGGAGCGTGCGAAACCGGAGCCGCCATAACCCCCCTGCCCGGCCATGTAGCTGAAGCCGCCGTCGGGGTTCTGGCATTTGAGGACGTAATCGATGGCCCGGCGAACGACGCCGGCGTCGACGTGGATGCCCGCCTCGCGGGCGCTGCGCAGCGCCATCACCTGACAAATGGTGACCGAAATATCGGCGTCGAGCGGCGCCGGCTGATACCGCCAGCCGCCCTCGGGATTCTGGGTTCGCTCGATCAACCTGACCGCGCGCTCGAGCTTTTCCTTGACCGAATCATCGTGAGTCATTCCGTAGACTTCGCCCAGAAAGAGCGTGGCAAAGCCGTGGCCGTACATCGGTCCCTGGCTGGCGTCGGAGGCGATCAGGCCCGAGTCCTGACAATTATCGAGAACGAAATCGACGCAACGGCGGACTTCCTTCCCATACTTGCCCTGGTTGGGAAGATTGCCGGCTTCCATGAAGGCCAGCCCGGACAGGGCGGTAATGGCGATGTTGTTGGAGTAGCCGAAGCCGGCCATGCCGGCAAACCCGCCGTTGTTGGTCTGCTTGCCCGCCAGCCAGGCCAGTCCGCGTTCGACCGCAGCCTTGCACTCGGCGGTGATCTCGTCGCCGCGAACCTGGTTGGCCAGGCCGGCGAGGTTCTTGGGACGCGCAGGCTGCGAGCGGGAATTGTCCTGTTGCGCCCAGGCGGGTGCGATGAGAAGGCCCAGGATCGCGGCAAAGAAGGGACAGAGGGACAAAGGGACGGAGGGACAAAGTGCCCAAGGAGCCGCCTCCGGCGCCCTTTGTTCCTCCGTCCCGTGGTCCCTTTGTCCCTTTCGGTTCTGTCTCATCGCTGCTGCTCCGTCGCTTTCTGGTTAAGCGTCTTGTAGTAATCGTCGACGAGCTTCTGGTACTTGGGATTGACGTTTTCCTGCCCGCCTTCGACGATCGCCACACGGTCGCGCGGGTGAAGCTTGGCCCATTCGCTCTGTTCCTGCTTGATTTGCTGGCTGATGTCGACCTGGGGCTGGCCGCCGGGCGCCAGGACCGATTGCTGAGCGGCGTTCTGGCCCTGCTCGCGATGCTGTGCGTCGGCGATCTGCTGCTGACCGCGGTTGCCTTGTCCGGGCTGCGGCTGCTGGCCCTGCTTGCCGGGTTGTCGCTGGCCGGGCCGCATCTGCGCCTGCTGGTTGCGGGCCTGTTCGATCAGACTGTCCAGGTCAATGACGATGCGCTTCTGGATTTCCTGGGTAATCTTGCCCGGATCGTTGTTGACGGCGAGGCGCTGGCGTGAGCGGGCCATGCGGTCGCCGGTGAGCTTGATGGTGTTCTCGGACTCATCGTCGGAAAGCTTCTGATTGAGGAGCTGATTCTCGAGTTCCTGGTCCTCGACATCGCCCTTTTTGGCTTCCTCGGGAAGCTGGTCGCGATTGTCGGGCTCGGGACCGAGCTTGAGCTTGCCCTGTGTCGCCCGCTGGATCATTTTGTCCAGCAGGCCGCGCATGTCGCCCTGCCGGCCGCCCAAGGCCAGCAGCTTCTCCTTGTCTTTGTCCTTTTGGTCGTCGATGGTCTTCGTGCTCTTGTTGACGGCAAGCTGGAGGGCCTTGAGGAGTTGGAGCTCAGCTTCACCGGGCATGCGGACTTTGGGCTGACCGCTCTGCCCGCCCTGATTGCGCGCCTGGCGCTCGTTGAACTCGCGTTGCCTGGGCTTCACTTTGAGGCTGTCGATCATCGCCTGAAGCTGATCTTCAATGCGGGTTTCTTCGGCCTGGGTGGCCACCCCGGTTTCGGGCTTGGCCAGGTCGTCTTTGACCTCGTTCATGGTCTTGACGATATCGCTGTTGGCCCAGACGTAGACGATGCTGTCGAGTTCCTGGAGGCGTTTACCGAGGTCGCCGGCACGATCGGCAAGGCCCCCCTGATCACCCGGGAGCTGGCCGAGGCGGATGGCGTCAGGCCGCGGGAGTGCGCCGTCCTTCTGTTTGCCGTCGATCGTGCGGACGTCGCCGCCGATCTTCTTCTGGTCTTCCAGCAGCTTCACGTAGGCCTGGCGGATCGATTCCTTCTTTTGCTGATTGAGCTGCTCCTGAATCTTGTCCAGCGCCTTGTCGACGAGATTCCGGGCGTCGAGGAGGCTCGCCAGCGCGTCGACCTGGGGCGGGTCGTAGGCGTCGGGGAGCTTCTCATTGTTCAGGTGGACGATCGCCCGCTCCATGTGCCCGGCGGCGACGGTCAGCTTGGCCGCCGGCGCAGGATCGGGAAGCTGCTCGGCCTTCTTGGCCACATCGCGCGTATTGCGCTCCGTAACGCGCTGCGACGTATCCAGGTCGCGGATCGTGCGGGCATCCTGCGGCTGCTTGGGATCGCGGGCGGAGTTGTCGAACAGGGACTGGCGGTCCGCCACGTCCATTTTCTTGAGCGTGTCGCCACCCTGAAGCAGGAGGTTGTCGAGGTTATGCCCGGCCTGGCGGCGCACGAGGTCGTCCATCAGATCGCGCAGCTCGGCGAGCTTGGCTTGAAGCTCCTCGAGCTTGCGGCGTTCAGCCTCGGCGAGCTTGGAGATGACGATCTGTAGCCCCAGCTCCGCCTGCTGCTGGGCGGCCTGAGCGTCGGCCTGCTGGTTCTGCTGCATGGACTGGGCGGCCTGGCTCTGCTTGCCCGGCACCTGCTGGTCGTTGCCCGCCTGGGCGGCGGCGCGCATCGCCTGTGAAGAATTCGGATCGCTGCGCTGAGTCTGCTCGGCCTTCCTGTTCATCTGGTCCAGAGCATTCTGCGTCTGGCGGGCCAGCTCCTTCTGCTGATCGGACAGCTTCTGCATCTCATCGCGCTTCTGCTGGCTCAAATCCTCGGGTTTTTTGCCGAGTTGGCCCTGACCGGCCTTGTTGAATTCCTGGCCGAGCTTCTGTTGTTGTTCCTTGATCGCCTCGAGCTTCTGGCGGAATTCTGTGAGGCCGTCGAAGTTACCCAGGCGGTCCATCGCCGTCTGGATCTGGTCGGCCGCCTTCTGCTGGTTGCCAGCGGCGCGGGCCATGGCGGCGTCACGCGGTTTGGCCTCCTCGGGCATGGGCTCGTCGGAGAGTTTCTGCTCATCGGGCTGAGCGTTCTGCTGATTCTGCTGGGATTGACCCTGCTTCTGCTGGCCGGACTGCTGCTGACCACTCTGCTGTTGCCCACTTTGCTGCTGGCCAGATTGCTGCTGTCCAGACTGTTGCTGGCCGTTCTGTTGCTGGCCGTTCTGTTGTTGGCCGTTCTGCAGTTGGCCGTTTTGCTGCTGACCGCCCTGCTGCTGCCCGCGTTGCTGCTGTCCGAACTCTTGTTGACCGTTCTGCTGCTGGCCGTTTTGCTGCTGACTCTGCGATGACCGGCTGGAATTCTGCTGCTGATTCTGTCCACTCTGCGAACTGGTTCGCGGCTGCGCCTTTTGATCGCGCGCGTCGTTGATGTTTTGGGCGGCGTCCTTCATCGGGCCTTCGGCTGTGTTCTGAATCTGCTGCTGGACGGAATCGGCGGTCTGCTGGAGACCGGCGTCGCTGGCTTTGTTCTGCTGGATGGTGCGGGTCAGATCGGCCAGTCGCTGGGCGATCTGCATCGCCTGGGAGGCGGCGTTGCTCTGCTGGCCGGCGATTCGCTCGGCCTGGGCCTTGTCGGCCTCGTCGAAAGCCGGCTTGCGCTGAGTCATCTGGCGCAGCGACTCGGTCTCGGTCTTGTTGCGGAGTTGGCCCTGGCGCAGCTCCTTCAGTTGCGTATGAATCGACTCGAAGGCGGTCTGGACTGCCGTCGAGAGCTGTTCCTGGCTGATGATGGTGATGCGGAGCTTGCCGCTGGCGACCCAGTCGTGCTGGCGGCCATTGAGGTTGAAGTTGTCCTTCACCTGGACGAAGTATTCGAGCACGTCGCCGGGCTTGAGGTTGGCGCTTTGGAGCGCGGCAAGGTCCCAGTCGTAGGCAAGTTCGTAGCGTTTGCGTTCGACGCTGCCGCCGGTTTCGCGCCAGGAGACGCCGGGGCCGCCAGGAAGGTTCTGGTCAACCAAATTGATCATCCATTTGTTGCCGTCGGAGGTGCGGACCTGGGCCGGGCGCGTGGTCGGAGCGGAACTCGCTGTGGCGATGCGCTGCACGACAAGCTGCGCGCCTTCGACGCCGTAATCGTCCTCGGCAACCGCCTTGAGCGGAAACGCTGCGACGGCAGTGCGGTCTTCGCTCCGCCGGGGCTCCTCAATCTGCACGGTGGGCGGCGTGTCCTCACGAACGATCAGCTCATATTCCGCCGCACCCAGGTTGTGGAAGTTATCCGTGTCGGTTGCATGGACGGTGAATCGGAACGACTGCTCGGCGGGCAGATGAGCAACCGCCAGGTCGGCGTCGGGACGATCCCACTGAATCGGCGCCAGCTTCAAGGATGGATTCGTCGGTACGATGTCGACCGGCGCATTGGGGGCGAGCGGCTTGTTGAAGTGAAGCTGGACATCAACCGTGGATCCGTACGCCATGACCGCCGGCCGCTCGGTCAGATTCACCTTTTGTTGACCATTGGCGTGAACGTATGCCGGGGAAGTAATGTCGGCTTCGATCGAAGCCAGATCGAGGCGGGGAACGATGGTGACCGGCGAAAGCGCCAGGTCGTCATCCCCGGCTTCGATCGCGATCTGCATGGCGCTGGTGCTGCGGCCGTCGTCGAGGCGTGTATCGAGGGAGGCAGCGTAAGCGCCATCCGGGCCCCGGTCCATCACCTGTTCCTGCCAGGCGCCCTCGTCGTAGCGATAGCGGACAATCACGCGACGTCCGGCGCGGTCGCCACGGGCGAGCCGGACGCGCACCGGAACCTGATCGCCCACCGCAATTCGCTGCGGCATGTGACCGTCAACCGCAATCTGCACGGTCTTGGGCCAGGCCTGACCGTTCAGCGGGTGCAGCAGCCATGACACGGCAACCTGCCGGAAAACCGGACCCACCGCAATGGTAAGGACGATCAGCGCGATGACCGAGCCGCAGGCGACCAAGCCGGCATGCCAGAGCGGACGGGGATCGATCACCGCCGCCAGATCGGCGGCCTTGAGCTGCTCGGTCGCCTGTCCGACGACACGGTCCTTCATCGCCTTGGAGCCGGGGACTTCGGTGCTGAGAAAATTGACGGTGCTGGAGAGGGTGTCGCCGAACTGGGGAAAACGCTCCTCGACCCAGCCGGCGACGCTGTGGTCGGAGTGCCGGCGAAAGGCCGGCCGCACGACCCACTTGACCAGCCACCACGCAAGCGTGAGCAGCGCCGCCAGTTCCAGCGTCAGCCGGGCGACGCCGGGTAACCCGCCGGGAGCCGCGCCGGTGAAATGGGCGGCCCAGTCGATGAAGACGATCGCCGCCAGGAGTCCCACAATGGCAGTGACGAATTTCTCCGCGCCGATGGCGAGGGCGTAGAGCCTGACCTTTCGTCCAATCGTCCGCAGGGATTCCAGGAGTGCCGTGGGGGGCATATCAATCTCCTTCGCGGTCAAAGGCCCATTACAACATGCCATACACCTTACGCAATACCCACTCGCCAGTGATCAGGGCCACAAAGATAATAAGAGGCAGCCAGCCGCTGGTCAGCGGATTACTTGTCGGATCGATCGTTTTGCGCTCGAGGCTGGGGATGTTGAGCAGTTCGGTGCTGGCATTGGCCAGGGTCAGTGACTTGCCGTTGGTTTCGAGGGCCAGGCAGTTGAGAAGGGGCTGGTTGACCGAGACGTCTTCCATTTCGACGCGGGGGGCTTTGACGGCAAACCGCCGGTCGCGCTCCCCGGCCGCGGAATTCACGACGGCGGTGAACTCGCCCTCGTGATCCGCCACGAATGACGCGGCGAACAGATCCGTCTGCCCTTCCTGCCGCTGCAATTTGGCTTCGGCGATGACCGTGCCGTCGTCCCGCTTCACTTGGACGGGAACCTCCGCCGGAAGTTTCGCCTGGAACTCCGGGTTATAGACCCGGTAGGTGACGCGGACTTCGTCACCCAGGTTGTAAGTTGGGCGCTCAAGAAAGAGATCGTGGTCGCGGGCGCCGATTTTCTTGCCCCTGGCGAGATAGCGAAGCTGCTGGACCCAATAACCGTTGAATACGTTCTCGCCGATATAGAACCGCCAGCGCCACGAGTCGCAGATGGCATTGAAGAGCGTTCGGCCGGCGCCGTACCTGCCAACCACCAGCAGCGGCGCCTTCTGGCCATCGGGTCCAATGACGAACGGATGCTCGGCAAAGACCTGCCCAATGCTCTTTCGCGTCACGCCCTGGCAGTACCAGAAGATCGGCTGGAGCTCGTTCTTCATGAACTCGCGGGTACGCTGGGCATCGGGGAAGAAGCGGAAGATCGTCGACGCTTCGCCGGCGGGAGTGAGGACGGGACGAAATCCCTCGGTGATGACGCCAGTGGGATCGTCCGGCTGCACGCGGTTGATGTTGACCGGCAGCACTGCCTCCAGCGGCGAGTTGCGGTAGGCAATCGGCGACCAGCGCGGTCCGGCGACCATTCCAAAACCCCCGCCCCGCTTCTCGACAAAATCCGCGATGAGCTGGAGTTGCCGATCGGTGAACTCGCGCGGGTCCACGTCGCCGAACAAAACGACGTCGTACGGCATCAACTCTTCGAGGCTCTCGGGGAACCGCGTGATCGGGCCGGGGAATTTGTGCGCCAGGTCCGGCGGATCGCCTTCCTGCTTGAAGTCCACGTCGGCGCTGGTGAGCAGGCAACTGATGTTCACGGTCGTGTCGCGGATCATCCCGTTCTTGATGTAGCGGTATTCCCAGCGCGGGTAGCCGTCCACATAGAGAACATTGATCGAAGAATCGACCACATCGACGGAGGCGGGCAATTCGTTGTTGGCGTAATCCAACTCGCCGGCCTGACGGTCGGCAATGACGCGGAGCTTGAGTGTGCCGACCTTGTCGGGCTTGAACAGCACCTCGGCGTTGACGGGCGACTTGTCCCCGGGCAGCAGTACATCGGCCCCGGCGGAGCGGCCGTCGGGCCCGATCAGCGGGAGTCCCGTCGTTTCATCCTTGAGTGAGAGGTGGACCGGATGGTTGGGCTCATATCCCGTGCCGCCCAGCGTGACTTTGACCGAGACGATGTCATCCTTGAACGCGACGTCCAGGGCCTGGACGGCGGTGAGATAGATGTCGGGGGGCGGTTTTTCCCCGCCGATCGCGACGGGGAAAATCTTGACGTGGTGCTCGCGAAGGCGAGTGATCATCGCTTCATCGGCCGGCCGCGGGGTTTCCCGCCCGTCGCTCAGCACCACCACGCCGGCCAACCGCTGGCCCTGAAGATCGTCGAGCACGGTTGAAAGCGACTGAACGAGTTGCGTATTCTGGCCGTCTGGCTTCAGTTGTCCGAGCGAGGCGGCCAGCTCCGTGTTGTACTTCGTGGCGGCTTCGTCTTTGCCGCTGCCGAGCATCCCGGGCTGCGTCGGGCCGAAGGGGGCGGCGTTGTTGTCGAACTTGTAGAAGCGAAGCGTGTGCAGCCATTCGAGCTTGCGCAGCAATTGATCGCCTGTCGTCGTGAACAGGTTGCGGGCGGCGTCGAGCCGGGTGGTTTTGTCGTCGCTGCCGACATCCGGCACCTTCATGCTCGCGGTGTCGTCGATCATGACCGCCAGCACGGAAGGCTCGGTTCGCGTGTCGGAGTTGGTGATGACCGGGCGGTTGAGGAGCATCAGCACGAACGCCACCAGCAGCGCCCGGAGCGTGCCGAGCAGAATGCGCGCGGGCCGGGAACGGCCGTCGCGACGGTAGACGTAAACGATCAACGCCAGAGCCAGCAGGGCCAGGGCCACGTTCCAGACCGCGGGGTGGTGCCCCGGCCAGACCGGATTGAACGAAATCCCCTTGGCGCCTTCGCGGCTGAGAAAGCCTTTGTCCAGGCCGAGGAGGATTTCCAGAAGACGTTTCATGCTCAATTTGTCAGTAGTCGGTTGTCAGTGGTCAGTTGTTCGGTCCGCCCGTTGTGACAACTGACAACGGACCACTGACGACTGACAATTCACCTTGCTACTTCCGTTCGCTTCCAATGTCCGAACCGCATCGCCATAAAGGCTTCAGCGCCGAGCAGGGCGAAGACGATTAACAACAGATGCCAGCCCCAGTCGCGGCCGGCATCCTTCACCTGGGTCTCTGAGGGCGGCTGATCGCCGGCCATGTTCATCTCGATCCGGCCCAGGGCCTCGCGGATCACGTTGTCGGGGATCGTGCGAATGTCAGCCTCGGAGGCGGGAATGTTCACCGCGATCGGGATGTTCGCATCGCCCAGGCCCAGCGTATAGACACCCGGCGCCGACAGAGCCGCCGTGCGATAGATGGTGGACGGACCGGTGCCGCCGGCTTCTTCGACGAGTTGTGATTCGATGGGAATCGCTTTCTTGTCCGGGTCTTGAAGCATCGGCGAGGCAGTCATGCGCACGCTCGGAGGAATGACCAGCGGCTGACCGACTTCGAGGTTCATCCAATAGGTGCCGGATCGCACGGAATGAGCCAGCAATTCCTGCATGAGCGGCGCGTAGGCGGCGTGGGCGACGAAATCGGTCCAGTCGTCGTTGGCAGTGGTGGAGACCCAGATGACGTTTCCGCGGCCGAGGGTATGGGCGGTGATGGCGGGATCGCCGGGGGCGCTCGGGTCCTGCTTGCCCGGCTCGACGCCGGTGGGAACGTATTTGAGGACCGGCTGCACGCCGCTGCCCGCCGGTAGATCGAGCTGCCAGTATTCCCGTACGGTGACCACGTCCAGGCCGCTGTTTTCGACGCCGCGGAACGCCTCCAGATATTCGCTCTGCACGGCGTTGGGCTTGAAGTTGAAGCGGAAGGCCTTTTGATCGGTGCCGAGGCTCATCCGCTTGACCAATAGGCCCGGCATCAGCTTGCGCGGCAGAAGGATCGAGTTGTAGTTCTCCTTGTCGACCGAGTCGCCCATGAAAATGAGCAACGTCCCGCCCTGCTCGACGAACATCTTGAGGCGGTCGGCCTCGGGACCCGTGAGCTGTGCCACATCGGCCAGGACGACGGCGCTGTAGTCGTGCAGCGCCCGGTTGTCCAACTCGAGATCGCTGATCGGTTCGGTGATGAAGCTGCTGAGCGTCTTGATCTGCTGGTCGTGGGCGGGAGTGAGGGCCGCGGCCAGCGCGCTGCCGGAGCTGTCGGTGACGCCCGCGCCGCGTTTGCCTTCGACCAGCAGGACGCGCAAGTCGGCCGCCACATCCTCGACGTGATAACGCACGTTATCCAGCGGCAGGTGATCTCCCGGCGAGTTGACATCGACGGCAATCAGGTGCGGGCCGCCGGTGTTGAACTGCGGACGCTGGTCCTTGGTCACCAATTCCGACGGCGCGGGGCCAATCGGCGTTTCGGCGGAATTTCCCAGCGGTTTGTCATCGACTTTCCACTGGACGGTCGCCCGCTGTTCCGGACCAAAGCAGCGGACATCGGCGCGGAAATCGCTGTCGAACTTCACGCGCACCAATCCGCCCACTGGCGCGATGTCGAGCACTGCATCATTCCACTGCGGCGGACGATCGCGGGTCAGGCTGTGGTGCGTGATCGGTTTGAACACCTTGGCCAGCTCAGGGCCGAGCTGTTTCAGGGCGGCGGCGTCGGGTTCCCAGGCGCTGCGGGTGGAATCCGTGAGGATGTAAAGGCTCTTATTCTGTTCGCGCGTCTCCTCGCGTCCGATTTGCAGCGCCAGGCGCAGCGCCCCCGAAAGATCAGTGCCGCCGTACGACTGGCGAATGAGGTTCACCGCATCGCGGGCCTGCTGGAGGTCGTAGCCGATTTTGTAGAGCGATTTATCCGGACCGGTCGGGCGAACCGGGCCGGCGGCGGTGATCAGCACCACCGATTCCCCGCCGGGCGTGAACTGACCGATGAGCCCCTCGGCGATGCGCTTGGCCTGTTCGAGATGCGTTTTGGCGCCGGGTCGATCGGCCTGGTAGGCCATCGAGTAGCTGTTGTCGATGACGATGACGTCGAGGCCCGTGCGCCCCGCCACCCGCGCCAGGGAAGATTGCTCGCAACCGAGCGGCCTGGCCAGCGCCATGCCGAGCAGAAAGACCAGCGCGCATCGCGTCGCCAGAAGCAGCCACTGCTCGAATTCGAGCCGGCGGCGGTTCTTCCGCATCGCCCGCATCAAAAACTCCATCGCCGCCCAAGTCACCGTCTTGAACCGCCGGCGATTCAGAATGTGAATGATGATCGGGACCGAGATAAGAGCCGCCGCGACGCCGGCCATGGGCCAGCTCACGAAGCCGAAGGCGAGAATGGCGGACGAGGGTAAACCGGACATCAGTTTAATCCAATTGCGATTGCCGATTGCCGATTGCCGATTGGTCTCATTCGGCAATCGGCATTCGGCAATCGGAAATCACTTCATTGAAGCCGACCTCGCGGCCAGGAACCCGCTGAGCGTCACGTCCAGCGCCTCTGCGCTGTTCATCTGGACAAAATCTATGTGCATCCCGCGACAGGTCTTACGCAACTCATCGCTGAACAGTTCCAGTTGCCGGAGGTAGCCGTCGCGCAGCGCCCGCGGCTCGGTGAGCAATTCTCCGGCTTCTTCCAATCCCTTGAAGAGCGTCGTCTCCTCGAACGGGAAGGACAGTTCCGCCGGGTCGAGCACCTGAAAAGCCATGATCTCGTGTTTCTTGTAGCGCAGATGCCGCAAGCCTTTTTTGATGTTGTCGATGTCATCGAAGAAATCCGAAAGCATCACGATCAGGCTTCGGTGCGTCAGCTTCTCGGCCAGTTGATCCAGGATCCTGCCGGTATTCGTCTTCTTCAGCCGCGGGACCATCGTGAGATCCTGCGTGATCAGCTTCCACTGGGCCGGCGAGTTGCTGGGCTTGATGTAATGCTTCAAATCGCTGTCGAAGACCGCCAGCCCGACCGAATCCTGCTGCTGAATCGCCATATACGACAGCGACGCGGCAATGGCCGTCGCATGATCGTATTTGCTCCAAACTGCGTTATCAGACGTGATCGAACTAAACGCCATCGATTCGCTGGCATCGACGACGCAGATCAGGTGCAGGTTGGTCTCTTCCTGGTATTGCTTGAGATAGATTTTGTCGGTCTTGCCGAAGACCTTCCAATCCACGTGACGGATGTCGTCGCCCGCCACGTACTGGCGGTGCTGCGCGAACTCCACCGAAATGCCCTGATAAGGCGAGCGGTGCATCCCGGTCATGAGGCCTTCGACGACGAGCCGGGCGCGAAGATCCAGTGAGCTGATCCGGGCGAGGGTCCGCGGGTCGAGGTATCTGCGGTAGTCGGTTGCCGTTTCGGTCACGCAGCGCCCTCGGCTTCGGCCAACTCACCGGGGGCGAACGCCAGAATCAATGAAATGTCGAGCGTAGCCTGCCGCGACAGGGTTTGGTCAACTAACGACCAGATTGCATCCTGCCGCTGCAACTGAGTCATCGCTTGGAACTGAGGCGACACAACGGCAAAGCGATATCGCCCGTCGCCATTCACCGGTTCGACATCGACCTCCCCATCAAAACGCTGCTGAAGTGCGCGCAAAATCATCTCGCTCTCTTTGCCTGTCATCGATCTATCCGCCCATCTCAAGCCGCCGGTCACTCATCGCTCGGAAGATCTTCCAAGCCGAGCGTCAGAATCATTCCAACGTTCTGAATATCTTCGCGATTCAACTCGCGCGACACGATGTTCCATACGAGGCGCTGTCGTTCCGGATGCCCCATTGCGTCGAATTTGTCCCACACCACGACGAATCGATAACGCTCCGCCCGTATCTGCTCCGGGGTTACCTCCGACCCAGGAAGCTGCGATCTGAGTGCGTCGGAAAGCCGCGCTACGAAAGCCGGCTCTGCTACAAGCTTCTCAGCCATTGTTTCACCTCGCGAACCGCGTCAAGAAATTCCTGCGCATCCTCTTTCCGTGCCAATTTAGGCGAATATCGCGCATACACCGTCCACTGCTCGCACACCGTCTGAAATCTTTCCCAAATGGCGTCCCCCTGCGGAGCCGCAATGACCTTGACCTCCACCTCCGGCAGGAAACCAAGCATTGCTTCCAATTCGTGGCTCACGTAGAGCAATCGGAAGATTTCTCTGTCGGATTCGGAAAGCTTCGCTGGGTCGACAGGTGACTGAAGGTTCGAGTGCCGCTCCAACAGAAGCGCCTTCAGAAGGCACTCGATAACAAATCCCCCCATGTACATCGCGCCGTTCGTGCGCGCGGCTTGGTTGCTGTCGAAGAGGCAGGTTGCATCTCCGAACCTGTGTTCTGCCACCGACCGTAGCTGTCCCGGCGTCAAACGACGCTTGCCAAAGATTCCAGAAGATTGGCTCGCCATGGTTCATGCGTTCAGCTCGATGAATAACATCTCGTTTCACGCCGCTCCCGCACCGCGCATCAGCTTTGCGGTGGTCTTATCGAGTTCGTCGTATTGCTGGCGGGGGATGAAATCCATCAGTTTCTTCACGATCGTGTCGCTCTTGATCCCCTCCGCCTCGGCATTGAAGTTGGTCACGATGCGATGCCGCAGCACCGGCAGCGCCACCTGGCGAATGTCTTCGGTGCTGACGTGATAGCGGCCTTTGAGCAGCGCACGTGCCTTGCCGGCAAGGATCAGGTATTGGCTTGCCCGCGGGCCGGCGCCCCAGCCGACAAAGTCGTTCACAAAATCCGGGCAGCCGCCTTCCGTGCGCCTCGTCAGGCGTGAAAACTGGAGGGCATAGCGGATCACATGGTCGGCCACGGGCACCTTGCGGACGATGTCCTGAAGGTGCATGACCTCTTCGCCGCTAAGCACCTGCTGAAGCTGTACGTCGCGGCCCATGGTGGTCAGACGAACGATCTGGAACTCCTCCTCCTCGGTCGGATAGCCAACATTGATATTGAACATGAACCGATCGAGCTGCGCCTCGGGCAGCGGATAGGTTCCTTCCTGCTCGATGGGGTTCTGCGTTGCCAGCACAAAGAACGGCTGCGGCAGGCGGTGCATCTTTCCCCCCGCCGTCACCTGATGTTCCTGCATCGCTTCCAGCAGCGCTGCCTGTGTTTTAGGCGGAGTGCGGTTGATTTCGTCGGCCAGAATCACATTAGCAAAGACGGGGCCGCGAACGAACCGCAAAACCCTGCCGCCGGTCGTCTTGTCTTCTTCGATGACCTCCGTACCGGTAATGTCCGCCGGCATGAGGTCGGGCGTGAATTGAATGCGGTTGAACGTCAGTCCCAGCGTCCTGGCGAGGGTCGAAATCAGCAGAGTTTTCGCCAACCCCGGCACGCCGACCAGCAGCGCATGACCCCGACAGAACAGGGAGATCAGCAACTCCTCGATGACCGCATCCTGTCCAACGATCACCTTGCCCAGCTCGGCCCGCATGTTGTGGTAACCGGCCTGGAGCTTTTCGACCGCCGCCAGTTCATCGGCCGCCAGATCGTTTGCCTGCGGTTGCACAAGGTTCATGTTCGATTCCATGAGGGAACTCCTGGGAGCAATGCTCGGGACAGGACGAATGCGGGGTTCACGACTCCCCTCCAGAGGAGCGCGAGGGGCGTCCGGATTCCCCAGAGCTGACAGAACACTATATAGCAGTACCGCCGAGCCTTCCATCTATTCCAGACGGCCGGCGTAGAATTAAGCCGATGCCCGAACTTCCTGAGGTTCAGACCGTCGTCGATACGTTGCGGCCGCGGGTCGTCGGCCGCAGGATTACAAAGGTCCACCTGGGCCGTCATGACATCCTCACTCCCTCAGACGTGGACCTCGAACAGGTTCTCACAGGGCGGACGATTCGCGACGTCTCCCGCCGGGGCAAGCGCATCCTGTTTCTGCTCGACAACGCCGAGCGGTTCTACATCCATCTGGGCATGACCGGACACCTTTCCGTTGAATCTCGGTCGGCGGCCCTGGCCCCTCACACCCATCTCCAGCTTCATTTGGAAGCACGAGGCGCGCCGGAGTTGCGATTCGTCGATCCGCGCCGCTTCGGCGGAATCTGGTGGCTGGGAAATTCGGACGACGAGGACGATGACCTGGGACCCGAGCCGCTTCGGCTTCGACCGGCACAACTCCGCCGGCTGCTCTCAAAAACAAAGCGCCCGATCAAAAGCGCGCTGCTCGACCAGACCGTCGTCGCCGGACTGGGAAATATTTACGCGGACGAATCGCTCTTTGCCGCCGGCATTCATCCGCTGACGCCAACAAACCTGCTCAAACAGGATCAGGTCTCGCGACTGAGTCGCGCCATCAAAACGACGCTCCGCCGGGCACTTCGCCACCGCGGCAGCACCCTGCGCAACTACCGCGACGCCAACGGCGACACCGGCAACTTCCAGAAGCTCCACCGCGTCTACGGCCGGGAAGGAGAACCCTGCCGCAAGTGCCGATCTCCCGTGCAGAAGATCGTTCTGGGCGGACGATCCACCCACTTCTGCCCGAGCTGCCAATCGCGGTGAGACAGCCCGGTTCGATTGTCATCAAGTGTCCACCACCAAGTTCGGGATTTTCCACGTCCCGTCGATGCGAAGCATTCCTTTTCGGTTAGCCGTCCCCGCTTGCCGGGCGCGTCGTGAAGCGACCCGGACGCGCCCGGCAAGCCGGACGGCTAACCGAAAAGGAATGCTTCGCATCCGATCGACCGGCTTATACTTCACCTGGTGACGATCCGCGGCCGCCCCACGATCGACTACGCCACGCCGCAATCGCGCCCGTCGCGCCCCCGCTTCTTCCTGTGGCTGTTCGCGTCCCTCCTGTTCCTGGCGGCGACAACCGGATCCCTGCTCGCCTACGTCTGGTGGCTACGGCTTTCCTGACCGTGGTGGAACTTAAAGAAGCTCGTGCAGGACAACCGCGACAAGCTCATGCAGGAGGAGTTTGTTCGAGGCCCTAAGGCGTGGCCCCGGGGGGAATGAATCCGCCCGACCACGCAGCCAATTGAACCACATCGGAGTTGGGCATGGCGTTGGCCAAAGTGGGGTTTGGAAAGGGCGTAAGGCTTCCGGTCCGGGAGTCGGCGTATTGCCAGAAGATGACATGGCCATCCAGAAAGGAGATCGTCGTGCCGTTGGTGGAACCCAGGCCGTGGTAATGGGCGGGAGCTTGGCCAAAAGCGGTCAGCGGTGAGCGAACTGGATTCGGCTGATTAGGGATCGGCGGTGCGTTCCAGAGAACCGGCGGATCGAACGAACCTTCCAGCCGTGCTCCGCCCTCAACCTGATCGTCGGAATCGTTCAGGTTCGTATCTTCATCGGCGAACGCCTCGATGAATACGAAGGTGTGGTCCGGAAAGCGAACCTGTCCAAGTGTGTAGACGTTGAGGGTGGCGGGCCTGCCGGCCAGCACGCGGTTGGCGGCATAGATCGTGTTGGGTGCATTCGGATCGTTGGGACAAAGGTACACGCCCGTCGCCTTGAGATAGGGCCAGAGCTTGCCGCGGGTGAAGTCGTGATGCGCCTCGCCGTCGGCGATCCAGCTCCAGAAAAAACCGCCCGCCACGGGGGTGCCGCCGGTATACGGCGAAATCTTTCCGTCGTCGGTGTAGTCCTGGACTTCGGAGCTGCAAAAATGGCCCTTGTTTTCATTGGCGTACATGAGCCATGCCGACGTCAACTGCTGCACGTTCGACATGCACTGCACGCGCTTGGCATGCTCGCGTGCGGCGGAGAGGGCCGGCAGCAGAATCGCCAGCAGCAGAACGATGATCCCGATGACGATCAACAACTCGACCAGTGAAAATCCGCGGCGCCTGTGCTGTCTCATTGGCCTCCCGGAAATGCGACAATATTCTTACAAACGGACGCCCGGAATTCCATGAGAATTCCTGTGTTTTGTTGTGGCACAGCCGCCCCCGGCTGTGTTCGACCGACAGGTCGAAGAGATCGACGAAATGATTTCCGCCTTCGGCGGAACACAGCCGGGGCGACTGTGCCACAAAGATCACACCCGAGGGCGGGTGTGCCACAAAAGAGATGGCCGTGGCGTATTGGGCCAAGGCCCTGTCGGTGGAAATCAGGCTCTGCCTGAAAACTATTGCGGCCGCGACGCCGGAGATTTGGGCTGGAGACGAGGCGCGACGGCGAAGCGACTCAGGCCGTACGAAGGGCTCCCATCCGCGGTACACTGCGGATGGGAACCCACGTTGAGGAGGAGCAACGAAGTATCGGGCCCAAAATATCCGGCGTCCCTTCGGGTTGGCCCGGAAATGGTCCTGCTGCTTCGTCCTCGACCGCTCCGAGACTCGAACAGCCTGAGTCGCGTCGGGTCTGCGTCCTCGCATCAGGACCATTTCTGGCCCAACGCGGTCCCCAATAGTTTCCAGACAGAGCCTCAAAGGTCGTGCAGGCGAATCCCGGCGCGCCGGGACTCATGCAGGAGGAGCTTGAGCGGTATTTGCGGCACGCCATCGGGCGGAAGCCCACCGGCAGCCTCTACGCAGCCACGATGCACCGGCGATGAAACAAAAAAGCCCCTGACCTGTCTCATGCAGGCCGGGGGCTTTTCTCGTCGGAGGTCGTACGGGTTCCATCTCACAAAAAAACGCCTATGGAGGCCGCGCAGGCCATCCGGCACGCCGACGCGAACGAGGCCAAAGCTACTGCCTCAATTCAGGGGGCAGAGCGACGATTACCTGTGCGTAGAATTTCACGCCGTCCTCGGGGCGGACAGAACTAAAGGTGACGCGAACCTTTCTTTTCGGGTGAGCGTCCGATATCCTCCCCGCCATGCCCCGGCTCGCCCGCAAAGCCCCCGGCGGAATCGTCTATCACGTGCTCAACCGCGCCAACGGCCGCCTGCGGCTGTTCAAGAAAGACGGCGACTATCTCGCCTTCGAGAAGGTCCT
>DATHPP010000270.1:0-4707 GCA_035483795.1 Tepidisphaeraceae bacterium
AGTTTTGAGCCCACTGGCACGATTCCAGAGCCGGCGGCCATCGCGGCTTCTGTCCTGCTGGCCGGCCTTCTGATCCGCCGCCGAATCAGTCTGACTATCCCGGCGGCACGCCCGGCCTTCGTCGGCTTCGCCCCGCTCATACCACTGCGTCGCCCGAGTTCCGCGCGCATCCGGTACAATCGATCGCGAGTTTTGTCGCAGTAGCGTGCTCGCGCCCAGGTCTTCCACAGCCGTAGCGTGCCTATCACAGCGACGCCGTGGGGATGACCTTTCAGAATCTCGGGATTTTCAAAAAAGTGCCGCCCGGTGTCTGGGCATTTATGAATGAAGAGCGCTTCGAGAGTCGACCGTGAATGACTTAATCACCGCCGGAGATGCGGATCTTCTCGCGCGGTTTGTCGAGGCCCGCGACGGCGAGGCTTTCGCGGAGTTGGTGCGCCGTCATGGGCCGATCGTCCTGGCCGTCTGTCGACGCATCCTGGCACATCGCCAGGACGCCGAGGACGCGTTTCAGGCGACGTTCTTCGTGCTGGCCGTGCGCGCCCACGCGTTCAAACGGCCCGAGCTTCTGCCGGGCTGGCTCTTCGAGGTCGCCAGACGAACGGCAATGAAGGCCCGTTCGGCACGGCTGCGACGCGAGCGTCTGATCAGCCGTCTTTCCCGGATGACACCCATGAAATCCGCGGCCACGGCACAATCTCAGGACTTCAGCGCGATCCTTGACGCGGAGATCGCACGGCTCGCGCCCAAGTATCGAACGCCGGTGGTGCTCTGCTATCTCCAGGGGAGAACCAACGTCGAGGCGGCAAGGCAACTCGCGTTGCCCGAGGGCACCCTCGCCACCCGCCTCCGCCGAGCCAGGGAAATCCTGCGCGACCGGGTGACATCCCGGGGGATTGGCCTTTCCGTTGAAACCCTCGGCGCCAGGCTTCTGGCCAGCAAGGCTTCCGACCCGGTGCCCGCCGCATTGATTGCGATGACGGCGAGCGGAGCGAAGACGATGCGGGCCGGAGAACCGGCGACGTCGCTTCATCCGGGAATCTCGTCACGGGCAATGCTCCTTGGCCAGGGCGTGGCTAAGTCGATGGCGTTCGCCAGATTGGCCGCGGCGATGGCGCTGGTGCTGGCGATCTCCGTCCCGGTGGGGGTTGTCTGGCAACTACCTCGCGTTTGGAATTCCGACCTCTCCCTGACCGTTGTCGACCGGCAGAGCGGACAACCGGTTCCGTGGGCAACGGTCCGAGTGGTCTCCGACGGGCACGAAGAGATGCTCGCGTGCGACCAGCAGGGCCGCTGCGCCGTTCCGCGCCCCGCGAGTTCCGTCGCATCGTTTCAGATTTTTACGAGCGGGTCTGGATACATCTGGAGTCGGGTGGTCTGGTTGAGGAAGGACAAGCCTCGGCTCCGCATTCCCGCCGCGATGAGTATTCCCCTGGTACGAGGAGCCATTCATGTCCACGCCATGGACAAGACCGGCCAGCTCGTGAACCGGGCAAATCGGTCTGCTTTCGCAGGGCCGGTCAGTGCGAAGGTCAACGTTGACATCGATTTGCGGGACGACAACGGGGAACCGATTCCCATTCCTGATGCGATGCTTCGTGATGGGATGCTTCATGCCGGCGTTCTGGACAGCAACGGCCAGCCGATCTATGAGGGCGCCACCCCCGTCCGCGCTGGCGACAAAAATACCGGAATTCAAATCGATTTGGACATGAAGAATCGCCCTCAACGCAAACCGTGAGGCTCCCATGCGACCTGCCATCCGGGCTTTTACGCTGCTCGAGTTGCTGATCGTCATTGGGATCATCGTTCTGTTGGTTGCGATCCTGCTGCCGGCGACAAACCGCGTGCGGGAATCCGCCAGGCGCGTCGTGTGCGTCTCAAACATCAGGCAGTTGACGATCGGGTGGCTTACTTACGCCGAGGTGAACCAGGGAAGGATCTGTAGCTCGGAGGTTCAACTAGTATATCCCAACGGTAATGTCCAGCCGCTTCAGTTCGACCCCCCGCCACCTCCAGGGCCATCGCATCTGCCGCCACCTGTTACGCCGTTCGTGCCCGAAGTTCGATTCGTCTGGACCTGGATCACGGAGGATTTTCAGAAACAACGGAACGATGTTACTCGCGGCCTGATCTGGCCCTATGTCAAGAACCAGCGTGTCTACGAATGCCCTTCCAATCCTTCGCTGCCGAACACATGTTACGCGGTCAACGGCATGCTCGCCGGTCGGATGGGAAACCTCAGCGGTTTATTCATCACGCGAATGTCGCAGATTAAACATACCGAATCGACTTTCGTGATGATCGAGTCAATGGTGCACATAGACGACAGCGACTTGGACTATGACGATGACGACTACCCCCTTACCTTGCCCGGCACCGTCCTCTCCGCGGTAGGTTCGTCCGGCCCGCATCTGGTTTGCTGCTTCCTGACGCCGGTCTACCCGTTCGCCAATCGCCTTTCGCAAGCTCCAGGACAGAACCATGGTGACGGATGCACCATTTCATTCGCTGACGGCCATGCGATCTACTGGCGCTATGCCAGTTTTTACACTGGCCTGTTGGGGCGCCTTCGCCCCAGTGAAGAAGCAGCAGCCGTGACGGACCAGAATCCCGACCTGCGCCAGCTCCAGGCGTGGTCCGGCGGGCCCATTCCGCCGGGGGCGATACCATAACGTTCACGCACAGGCCAACAGCGCTGATCTTCAGAACCTGCTGTTCACGTTGAACACAGGCGTGGGCAATCAGGCGACCCCACTGGCAGTCTGCCGCGAGTCAGGCGGCCAACGCAATGGCGACCAGTGCTCCCAGGCCAAGCAGCGATTCGCCGCCCCACCCGCTGCCGGCGATCGACCCGGTGTAGGCCATCAGACTGTAAATCTGATGAGAGTGCGGCCCTGATCTGAACGAAACCCCCGGATTTCTCGGGGATTTCCACAAGAATCATCCCTCGGGAAGGTTCATGTGGCAGTAAATTTGTGGCAGTTGACCCCCTGAGTGCCCACACTAATCAGACATTTGGGATTTCCGGTTGAAGCCGAAGCCAAAATACCCCCGACCTGAGTTCATCAGGTTCGGGGGTTTTTTTGTTTCAATCGTCAGCCGCGAGGCGACGGAGCGGACGCTCATTGCCGGGGGAGAACAGGTGCCTGCGAGCCGTGCCCAAGCCTACGCCTCGCCCGAGATCGAGTAGAGTGACCGCGTGGTTCGCCCCGCATTCATTCGACAAGTCTCCAAATTGCGTACAGCTCGCATTTCGCGTGGTGGTCGACCGGCTCGTGTTGGGGCAGCAATCGTCTGACCTCAGAAGCGCGGGGAAAATCCGTAAAGAGCCCGTATTCATTTAGTTCGCTGTTTGAGAACGTCTCGGGGAATCCACCGCAATTGGTCAGCGCACTTACCTGAGTGGCCTCCTCGATAAGGTCGTAGCCGATGAAGGCGAATGCCCCTGAGGGAGGCGGAGAACTGATATGGCTGTTGGGATTCCTGTAAAGCCCAAGAATGTTTCTCCGCAGAACACCCGCAGTGCGACCAATCAAAAAGAAGGACTCGGCCGTGTTCGTCTCGGTCGATGCCGACGGAATCGTGACGCAGATCGCCTATAACGACTCAAGCGTCAACGACGCGAGTAAGCTGAATCAGTATAAGAGCTGGAGCGATGTATCCCCACGCGCCGGTCGTCCGCGCTTCGTGCCGCAGGCGGGGAGCGCCTACGTCGGAGTCGCCCTTCGTCAACACCCGCAGCCCATTGGACCGCCAGTGCCAGCGGTGGTTGATATTCTTCCCGGCTCGCCCGCCAGCCGCTCCGGCCTTCGGATTGGCGATTTGATTGTGAAGGTAGACGATCAATCGATCGCAAGTACCGACCCCGACGCATTCGTCAAACGAATCTCCGCATTTCCACCGGGCAAAGTCGTCACGCTGACGATCTGGCGCGGGAACGATTGGCCGCCAAGACCGCAACAAATCCGGTTCACGCTCGGCTCCCGTCCTTCTCCGCAGTGACTCCCCACCCAAGGCGGCGCAGCTCATGCCGCGAACGACACGTCACATCGCCGACGACAAAAACCCCCGGCCTGCGTGAGCAGGTCAGCGTGCCCGCCCGCCGTGCCCGAGCCTACGCCTCGGCCGAGAGTCGGGTAGAATGATCGCATGAGACGCCATTGCTTGTTCACCACTTCCCTGCTGTTGTGCGCGGCGACGATCACAATGACGAGCTTCGCCCAGACGCTGCCCGCGGGTGCCGAGCGACGGCTAACAGTCGGGAAAATGCCCGGCACGTTCCATTACGAGCAGCAGGTGCAGGTGACCTATACGGCGGAGGCCGAACCGGTCATCAAGGTCTCTTTCCGGCGCTCGGCGGACAATCTTGTGGTCACGGAATCCGAAGTCCTCGTCAAAGATGATTTGACGCTCGCCGGCGATTTCAGTCCCGGCACCTATCGGGTGATCCTTGAGCCAATCCGCTCGAACGCCCGCCTGCCAGACTACGAGCTTGGAGGCATCGCCGACTTCCACATCGATAAGCAGGGCGTCGTCCACTACCTCTACGGCCGCCAGGGTTCGGTACAGTTCGTACAGCGGGTGGCGGGGATGCGGCCGGGCAAAAGTGCTGTCGCAGACGACGTGCAGCCGGTGCTGCGATGGGACCCTGTCGCGGGTGCCGCGTATTACGTGGTTTCCTGGGTAAATGGCGACCTGCCGATG
>DATHPP010000271.1:0-19971 GCA_035483795.1 Tepidisphaeraceae bacterium
AAGCAGCGCCCCTTGTCGTCGAAGTTGAGCGCCACCGGATTGGCCAGCAAGGGCTCGGCGGCCCACAGCTCGATCTTGAGCCCCTTGTCGGGCGTCATCTTGGCGATGGCCCGCTGGCCGGCATCCGACGCCGGCTTCAGCTGCGGCACCTCGCCCGGCTCGATCTTTCCAAACTCCTCATCGGCGGCGCGGGCGCCGCTGCACAGCGCAAAACACACCAATCCCGCGGGCAAAATGCGGCTGACGATTCGATTTCTTCGCATGGGAAGTAAGACGATAGTGCCGGAGGGGATGGGGTTCAACGGGACGCAGTTGCATTTGTTGAGTGGACGTGATCGGCGCTTTCGTGGCACGGGCTTCCAGCCGGCTTCCAGCCCGTGGACGACCGAGTCGTTCAACCGGTACCGGTCCTGGTGTGGGAAAACCAACTTGCCTTGCGCTTCGCTTTGTGCCGAAGCTGGAGTTGTTCGCGCTGTTAAACTTGGCTTTCCCACACCACTGCCGTCTTGTGTCTTTGCTCCCCCTTGTCCACGGGCTGGAAGCCCGTGCCACGACACATAATGTGCAATTGTATTACATGCGATCCCAAATCTCCCAGCTTCACGCAGGAAAAAAACTTATTTTGCGCCGTCTTTGCGGTTGATCGAGATGTCGAACCCCCGTATTTCGTTTCGCACGTTGCTGCGGGCGAGGCCAGGGTTGGGCTCGCGTCGTGCCGCTGCGACGTGTCCCGGAAAACTCAGGAGCAAGAGAATGACGCATTGGTCCCGCCAAGGATTCCGCGCCGACTTCGTGTCGGCACGCCGCCAGGCTCGCATGGCGCGCAAAGAGATGGGCATTCATCTGGTCCGATGGGCCGATCACTGGCGGGAACTGGGGAGCTGCGCCGCCGAGGCGGTGTGCGAGCTGATCGCGCGCTGCGCCAGCGTCGCCGCGATGCCCGCGATTCAACTGTGCCCGGCGCCCGAGCGGCTGGAACCGCGAAGGCTCCTGTCGTCGGTCTCGCTGTCCAACGGCGTGCTGACTCTGACCGGCGATTCCTCGGCCGCCAACAGCCTCACCGTCGACCTCCAGAGCAACGGCGGGTTCTGGGCCAACGCCGACGGCCACATCCTCAGCACCGCCCCCGGCGCCGTCAGCGCCATCAACATGACCGGCGGATCGGGCGCGGACTACTTCTACGTCAACCCCAACATCAAGGTGGCCGCGACGCTCTCGCTGTCCGGCGGCAACGACACCGTCCGCGGGGGCGGAGGCTACGACACCATCACCGCCGGCGACGGCAGCGATACCATCTACGCCTCGGGGAAAATCACCCTCGGCAACGGCAACAACGTCGTCTGGGTCGGGCCCATGGGCAGCTACGTCCAGGCGGGCAACGGAAACAATCTGCTGGTGGGCGGGCCGGGGAACGACACCCTGATTGCCGGCAGCGGCTATGACACGCTGATTGGCGGCTCGGGCGCGAACTACCTCCAGGGCGGCTCCCATACCGGCTTCCCCGACGCCAATTCACTGGACAAGGTGGTCCGCACGACCACGACTTCGCCAAGTCCCACGCCCACGCCTACTCCTACACCAACACCCAGTCCCACTCCGACGCCGATCCCCACGCCCGTCACTTCCTACGGCTCGACCAGCTTCAGCGGCGAAAACGAAACCGTCTACGGCTCGAACCACGGCGACTGGCAGGCGCCCACGCCGGTCATCACGATTCGCGGCACCGGCGGACAAGCCGAGCATTCTGTCTTCGTCGACGCCCTCTCGTCCAACCTCGCATCAGGAGATCCGCTCACTGCCACCTACCAATGGAATTTCGGCGACTGGGGAAGCCGCTTCAACGTCCTGCCCGGCTGGAGCGCCGGCCACATCTACAACAACGCCGGCACCTACACCATCACTCTTACCATCACCAACAGCGCGGGCCATACCAGTTCGGTCAGCGCGCAGATCACGATCGCCGGTTCTTCCCGCAAAACGATCTACGTGGATTCCCTTTATGGAAACGACGGCAACAACGGCCTGTCGAGCAACACGCCGCTCAAGAGCTGGCAGCGCGCCGACCAGTTGCTTACCAACAACACCACCGTGCTCTTCCGGAGAGGGGAAACGTGGTACTTCGGCGATACGTTCCAGATCAACAACTCGAATGTCACCATCGGCGCCTACGGCAGCGGAAACGCGCCTGATCTGGTGAAGGTCCCGGGCGGCGGGTACGGGATCTTTTACCTGGGGAACGTATCCGATCAGATCGTGATCGAGAACCTGACGCTGGATTCGGTTTACGCCCCCGTGAACGGCTCCGCGCCGGAAATCAGCGCCACCGGCATCTACCCGCAGGGCCGGAACATCACCATCCGCGACAACACGTTCCTGAACATCGAGACCGCGGTCGACGCCTACCAGGGGCCCAGCGGCCTGCTGATTCAGGACAACAATGCGCCGCTCATGCTCGGCCTGCGCGGCTACTTCGAATGGATGAACGGGACCGACCAGGTGCTCCTGGGCAACACCGTCGTCAATTCGACGCGCGAGCACATCGTCCGCAGCAGCTTCACCACGACCGACCGCGTGCTGATTGCCGGCAACAACTTCGCGAACCCCACCAACGGCGGCGGCGATCCCAACGACGCCGCCAAGACTACGATCAACATCCGCGCCGGCTCCTACGTCTACATCACCGACAATACGCTTTCCAACGCCACGATCTCGACCGGCCCCGACGACGCCATGCCTGCCAACACCGTCGTCCCCTGGTTCAAATTCGACGGGAACATCCTGCATAATTCGCAGTTCTTCATGCATGGCAGCGTCCAGCACGCGATGATCAGCAATAACTTCACCGATTTGCAGTATTACCAGGAGTTCGAGCTCCAGCCGACCGACCCGATGTTCCCCAACCGCCAGATGGTGGACATCACGCTCACACACAACACCGGCACGCAGCAGGGCCCGATCGGATCGTTCCTCCAGATCGACGGGGATTCTCCCGCGGGCGCGATTACCGTAACCAACAATCTCTTTGCCGCCCCCAATCTCCAGCCCGGCGACAACTTCGCCACCAGCGTCATGATCAAGGCCAACACTGCCAATGCCGTGGCTTGGTTCAACAACAATGTCTGGGCCGCCTCCACGCCAATGAACAACTACTATCACGTCGGCAGCGTCAACTACATCAGCCCCGGCCTCAACCCCTGGGCCTATCTCGACGCCAACGAGTGGAACAACCTGCCCAATGTCGGCACCGACGCTTTCCGCGCCGTGAACGTCACCCTCGGAGGGAACCTGACGACGAGCGTGAACGGCACATGGGCCGGAGCGGTCCTGCCGCCGCCGTTGTCGTGATGGACTCACCGCCGAGAGCGCAGCACATGCCAAGCCGATGCCAGCATTAGTCCGCGCCGACACCGTACATATAATGGCGGCGTGTGGCGCTCGGCTGATTCCGCGACTTTCGTGGCACGGGTTTGCAACCCGTGGACGGGAGAGCCGTTGAGTCGGCGCCGGTTTTGGTGTGGGAAAACCGGCCTGCCTTGCCGAGGCTTTTTTGCCCGACAACAGGGAGTTGTTCGCGCTGTGAAGCCTGGCTTTCCCACACCAATGCCGACTTGCGTCTTTGGTCCCCCTCGTCCACGGCTTACAAAGCCGAGCCACGCGAAGACGCGGGTTTGTGCACGGTGACTTACGAGGACCAACACTAGAAGCAGGTGCAGCGCGTGCGGGTATTGCTGATCGCCGAGGCGTGTAATCCGGAGTGGGTCAGCGTTCCGCTGGTGGGGTGGTCGCACGCCCGCGCGATCGCCGCACTGACCGACGCCCACCTGGTCACGCAGGTGCGAAATCGCGCCGCGATCCTGCGCGCGGGGCTGATCGAGGGCCGGGATTTCACCTCCATCGACACCGAAACCATCGTCGGCCCGGTGTACCGCTTTGCCGATCGTCTTCGCGGCGGCGCCAACAGAGGCTGGGGGGCGCTGGCCGGCTTGATGACACTGGCGTATCCGTATTTCGAGCACCGGGTCTGGAAAAAATTCGGCCGCCGCATTCGCGCCGGCGAGTTCGGCGTCGTCCATCGCCTGGTTCCCCTGAGCCCCGCGTTTCCCAGCCTGCTGGCGGAGCGATGCCATCGCGCGGGCGTGCCGTTCATTGTCGGGCCGCTCAACGGCGGGCTGCCCTGGCCGCCCGGATTCAAGCAGGCGCGAAAACGCGAGGGGGAATGGCCTTCCTGGCTGCGCGAGCTTCATCGCCTGGTACCCGGCTACCAGGCCACCCGGCGCCATGCCTCGGCGATCCTGGCCGCTTCCAGGACGGCGCTGCACGAAATCCCCAGGAATTTCCAGGACAAGAGCTTCTACGTCCCGGAAAACGCCATCGACCCCGCTCGCTTCACGCGGCGGCGCCGGCGCCGCGCCCAGCTTCCGCTGAAGTTGGTCTTCATCGGCCGCCTGGTTCCCTGCAAGGCCGTCGATCTGCTGCTCGAGGCCGCCGCTGGACTGATCCGCGAAGGCAAGCTGGCCATCGACATCGTCGGCGACGGGCCCGAGGCGCCTCTGCTCCGCCAGATCGTGCAGCGCGAGCGCATTGAATCGGGCGTCACGCTGTCCGGCTGGGTCGAGCATGCTCAGGTGCAGGACCGGCTGGTCGACGCCGATTTGCTTGCATTCCCAAGCATCCGCGATTTCGGGGGCGGTGTCGTGCTGGAAGCCATGGCCGTCGGCGTCGTTCCCATGATCGTCGATTACGGCGGGCCGGGCGAGCTGGTGACCGGCCAGACCGGTTTGGTCATTCCGCTGGGATCGCCCGATGAGATTCGCGATTCGCTCCGCCGGATGCTGACGTGCCTGGCGTCCGACCCGGGCCAGATCGACGCCAAAGCCGATGCCGCCTTCCGCCGGGCGCATACGCGGTTCACCTGGGAATACAAAGCCCAGCAGGTTGTGAAAATTTATCAGTGGGCGCGTGATCCGCGGCTGCCCAAACCGGTCTTTCCGATTCCCTGGCCGGACTAAGTGGTTCGGGAGGGCGAGCCCACTCCTTTCGCGTTCAAGAGTACAAAAAGGCCCTCAAAAGCAGGGCATTTGGTGGGGCAGACATTCGTGTCTGCCTCGGATGCCGGTACTCCGGCATCCGACCGAATGTTTCGGGTCGACGAGTACGTCGACCCGAGGCAGGCAAGAATACCTGCCCCACCAAAATACATCGCCAGTGACGTTTTTTGCGAGAACGCGAAAGGAGTGGGGCGAGCCTCCCGGCGAGCCGCGGCTCGGCAGAAGCCTCGCCCTCCCGCAGAGCCTCGCCCACCCGCAACGGGATGAGCGCTTCACATGCCGTTCATTTTGGCGCCGCAGGTGCAGGTGAAGGGATTGAGCTGGTGCGGCCGCAGACGCGACGGGTGGCGAACTTCAATCGCGCATCCGCATCGCGGACAGGCAAACCGGTCGCCGGCTTTTGACTCGGGCGTCGCGGGCGTCGAAGCGACATCGTCCGCGGCGTCGGTCACCTCGGCCTTGCGGTCCATCGCCAGGTTCGCCAGACGATCGGCCAGCATGTTCTTTTCGCGGTAATTGTGCTCGATCCGGGCGTTGTCGAACTGGTGGTACAGGACCTGCGCTTCTTCGTAGAGGTCGCGGAGATCGGGGCTCTTCACGCGATATTCGCCCCGCATCTGCTTGACGATCAACTCACTGTCGCCGCGGACATGGATGTTCTTGGCGCCCAGTTCCATAGCTTTTTGCAGGCCGGTGATGAGGGCGCGGTACTCGGCGACGTTGTTGGTGGCCCGGCCGATAAAGCGGCCGAGCGTGACGACGGGCGTGCCGTCCCCCGCCCGCAGGACCACGCCGATCCCCGCCGGCCCGGGATTCCCCCGGCTGCCGCCGTCGAATTCAATGATGATGGTTTCCTTCATGAGCGGCTACGAGTCTCAGGGTTTACGTCTTTTCCAATAGTCCGGCTTGCGGTGTTGGTGCGCGACAGCGAGCACAAAGATCCTCTTTCCACGGATTTCATAAAAGACGTTGTACGGGAACCGAGGCAAGGTCTTCCGACGAAATTCCCGTTGTCGGGTGGAGCTGATTACCGGAAAACGCAATGGCGTGCGCTCGATTTGCTCAAGCGCGCCTCCAAATTCCGCAAGAAAATCGACGCCCAGACCTTCTCGGCGCTGTTCGTACCATTTGGCCGCGGCTTGAGCTTCGGCCTCCGCCACCGCCAAAACCCGTAGCATCAGGTTTTGCCCTTCCCCTCTAGATTTCGCCGCATCCGGCTTATCGTCTCGCGCCAGGGGGATGATCGCGCCTCGCCTTTGTCCAGCGACGCGGCCCTCGTCTCCAGTTCCAGGCCCCAGGCCGCTTCCGCGTCTGGATCGATCGGCTCATCTTCGAGGCTGAGCAGCAGGCGATGGGCCAACTCTGCTCGCTCCAGTTGCGGAAGTTCCATGACTTTGGAGAACAGATCAGATGCGGTGCTCATTAGACCTCTTGCGCTCTGCTGAAATAGCAACGGTTCTTGTCGCGTTCAGTTGCTGCTCTGCGGCTCGACGGCCTCGGGTGAAGGCTCGGCGGTGCCGGGCGAGCCTTCGCTGACGTTGGCCTCTCCTTCCACGCCCTCCTCCTGCATGCGGAAGCGGATGACCCGCTCGAGGTGCTCGCGGGTTTTGCCCTTGTAGAAGCCGGCCAGCTCGCCGTTGATCATCACTTGAAGCGAGACCGGATCGTTGCCGGCATCGATCGCCGCTTTCACGCTCTCGCCCTGAGCGGCGTTGAGCAGCTCTCCCCATCGTCCCTTGGCACGCGGCTCGATCACCACCGGCTTTTCCGCCGCCTGTGACCCGCCGCCAGAGCCGCCCGCGGCAGAGGATTTCGCGCTGCGCCTCGAAGCGGTCGAGCCCCGGCTGTTGATCGCGGCCTCGGGCGGAAGGTCCTCGGGAATGTAGAGCAGCCGCCCGCAGCTCGGGCAGACGACCAGGTCGTCGCGCGAGTGCAGCTTGTTGTACACATCCGCGACCAGCGACATGTTGCAGGCGCTGCACACGTATTCCTCGCGACGGCGGTCGGGCTTGGCGATGGGCGAAAGCGCTTCGCCCTCGTAGCGCTCGGCGAGCCGCTCGAAGGCATCGCGCGGCCGAGGCGGGACCGCTCCCGCCGCCGACTCCCGCGCCGGACGAAGCGCCTCCACGTCCGCCGTCAACTGCGATACCGTCTCCCCGCTTTCGGCCTCCAGCTGGGCGAGTTTTTTCTGCTCGGCGTCGAGCTGAAGCTGCATCGCGCCCACCTCGTTCTGGCCCCGTTCCACCACCTCCAGCACTCTAAGCGTCTCGTCCTCCACCTTATTGCGATCGACCTTGGCGGTATTGATTTCGACGAGAAACGCCTGGTACTCCTTGTTGTTCTTGGCGGTCTGCTGCTGGGTCCGCAGCTTTTCGATGTGGGCGTCGCGGGTTTTGAGGTCGAGGTCGAGCTGCCCGGCCAGGGCCTGCTGCTCCTTGAGCTTGGACTGAGCGAGTTTGAGCTTCTCAGCCAGCTCGGCCACCTTGCGCTCCTGCACGCGGACGTTGCGAGCCGCGGCGTGCAGACGCGCCTGCGCCTCGCGAAGGGCCTGATCGGCCCGGAACAGCTTCACCAGCGCTACGTTGGTCGGACCCATCGGAAAATCCTCTTACGACCCGCGGCCCATCCTCGTGCCACGGAATTCCTCATTATGCGGCCCGGCCTGCGGATTGAAAAGGGGAAGCCGGAAAGAAGCCGGGAAGAAGACAAGGAGACACGGAGACCGGGAGACAAGGAGATGGCGAATGCCCGGCATTTTTTCTCCTTGTCTCCCTGTCTCCCTGTCTCCGTGTCTCCGTGTCTCCGTGTCTCCAGCTCCCTGTCTTCAATCCTGATCCGTCGGCACCAGATAACTATCCCGGTCCCAGGCGGGTCCGACATCGTGTCCGATGACGCCGTTTCCGAAGCCGGGTGGCGTCTGGCCTTTGGGAATCGGAGTCGCCGAGAGCGCCGTATAAATATTGTCGCGCAACGCGTCGTGACCGTAACCGCAGTACGGCGTTTTGGTGAAGGCAACGTGGCCGTCGGCATACAGCACATTTTGCCCGGCGTGATCGTGGTTGAAGGAATTGGCCAGGGCGATCTCAAAGGGCGGAGCGTCCCACGCGGGGGCGGTTACGTTGCTGCTCGGCCTGGCGACGCCCGGATTTTTGTCGGCCATCAGAGCGAAATCCGCCGGGAGAAAATCGTCGAGTTTGTAAGCCGGCGCGCTGCTGAAGGGGCAGGCGTAGGAGTAGCTCAGATTGCGACCGCCGGTGAAATTGGATCGCGTGGGCCAGCCCGCCGCCGAGGCGGGCTCCGCGAAATCGCTCGTGCTGGGGCAGATGAAGTCGGCGGGTTTGATCAATTTCGCCCGGACCAGAAGCCACAGCGACGCCGTCACGTCGTTAGGCAGCACCGACGACCCGGAAGCAAATGGATCGCGGGCGGCGCCCCCGCTATAGGCGACGTAGCCGTTCGGATTGCGCACGGAATCGTAACGCACCCGCGGGTAAGCCCCTTTATTGGCGGCCGCGTAATTGCGCAATGCCGACATCAGCGACCGCAGGTTCTCCGCGCACCGCGCCCGGTGGTCCGACTCCCGCACTTTTGCCACGTAAGGAAGGAAAATGCTGATCAGAATGACGGCAATTCCGATCAGCACCAGCAATTCCACCAGGCTGAACCCGCGCGGTTGACGGCGGGGAAGCGGGACCGTGATCAGACGTGAATCAACTGCGGCCATGCAACCAATCGTTATCGACCATCGAGGCGCCAAAATCCATCAGCGGCTGTGAACGTTCTGGTACCGCCAGCGCATCATCCCCCAGATACCGCTGCCATTGGATCATCAATTCCGGATGGATCTGCAAAAACACCCGCCACGCGGCGTAGAACGAACGCAACTGAAACGACTTCTCGTCATTCTCCGCGGCCCGCTGCTCGAGGTCCTGAGTCCGGTGCTGAGTCAGAGAGAGCTGTTTCTTGAGGTCTTCCACCTGCTTGCTCAGGCGGTCGTTTTCCTTGGCCAACTCGTTCTT
This sequence comes from Tepidisphaeraceae bacterium, assembly GCA_035483795.1. GTDB lineage: Bacteria > Planctomycetota > Phycisphaerae > Tepidisphaerales > Tepidisphaeraceae > DASXMX01. Next base: position 9,068 of record DATHPP010000271.1, read on the forward strand.
GCTGTTCTGCGATTCCTTGAGCTGAATCAGCGCGTCGTCGTAGGCTTTTTTGAGTTGATCGGGATTGGGCTTGTCGTCCGCCGACACGGCCGCCGTCGTCAACATCACGACCGCCAGAACACCGAGCTTCCTGCACATTGGCCTGGTCCTTTCCAAACACCATGCGGTGGACAATCATTTTAGATTTGCGATTTGCAATTTGCGATTGAAAAGGTCCGCCGCCGATTTGGTGGCGCCGGCCGGCGCGATTCCAAATCGCAAATTGCAAATCGCCAATCGCAAATCTAACATCGGCAGCGATGAGTTCCGTTGCCCCTGAAATTGTCGATCTTCCTGACGCCGGCGGACATTTTGGTCCGTACGGCGGGGTCTTCGTCCCCGAAACGCTGATTTTCGCCCTCCGCCAGCTCGAGGACGAATACCGGCGGGCGCGGAACGACGTGTCGTTTGGCGAGGAGTTCGAGCGGTATCTGCGGGACTACGTCGGCCGGCCGAGCCGGCTCTATCTGGCCCGCCGGCTCACCGAAAAGCTGGGCGGGGCGAGGATCTATCTCAAGCGCGAGGACCTTAATCACACCGGCGCGCACAAGATCAACAACACGATCGGGCAGGCGCTCTTGACGGTGCGGATGGGGAAAAAGCGGGTGATCGCCGAGACCGGCGCCGGGCAGCACGGCGTGGCCACCGCCACCGCCGCCGCCCTCTTCGGGCTTTCCTGCGACGTCTACATGGGCGCCGAGGACGTCCGCCGCCAGAACCTCAACGTCTTCCGCATGAAGCTAATGGGGGCCAATGTGATCGAGGTGACCAGCGGCAGCAAAACCCTCAAGGACGCGACTAATGAGGCGATGCGCGACTGGATGGGCTCCGTCGGCCACACACACTACATCATCGGCTCGGTCGTCGGGCCCCACCCGTTTCCCATGATCGTGCGGGATTTTCAGTCGATGATTGGCCGGGAAACCCGCGAGCAGTGCCTTGAGGTGGAAGGCCGCCTGCCCGACTACATCGTCGCGTCCGTCGGCGGCGGATCGAATGCCGCCGGCATTTTCGCTCCCTTCGTGCCGGATGAAGCGGTGAAACTGATCGGCGTCGAAGCCGGCGGGCGGGGCAGCGCCCTCGGCCAGCACGCCGCGTCTCTCTCCGCCGGTAAGCCCGGCGTCCTCCACGGCTCACTCTCGTACGTCCTCCAGGACGAGGACGGCCAGACCGCCGACGTCCACTCCGTCAGCGCCGGCCTCGACTACCCCGGCGTCGGACCCGAGCACGCCTGGTGGAAAGACACCGGCCGCGTCCAGTACACCACCATCACCGACGCCGAGTCGCTCGACGCCTTCCAACTCCTGGCCCGCCTGGAGGGCATTCTCCCCGCCCTCGAATCCGCCCACGCCATCGCCCACGTCGCCAAGCTCGCCCCCAAACTCAAGCCCGATCAGATCATCGTGGTGAACCTCTCCGGCCGGGGAGACAAAGATTGCCAGGAAGTCGCCCGACTCATCGGGCAACTGTGACTTCCGAGTATTCGGACCGAATCCAGCGCCCCAGAGGAGCGCGCCGGGAAGCCGCGGCGGCGCTCCGCCTCCGGCTCCGCTCCGCCACGGCGTGGGGTCCGGACCGCGCGGAAACGGTTGCGAATACGAGCGCCTTCGCCACGAAAATGATTGAACCGGGGTGCCTGCTTTGGTAGGCACCTCTTCTTGCACGGAAACACCCACCCGCAGCGGCCATCGGCCCTTTTGCCGCTTCGGCATCTGGCGGATCAGCGGGGCCGGTGCGCCAATTGGTAGATTTGCCGAAGCTGGTCCAGATGATGGTCGTGCGAGAGGGCGGGCCGCAGTTGCAGACAGGCGGCCGACAATGACTGTCGAAGCGAGGGATCGAGCACGTGCCGCATTGCACTCGCCAGAGCGTCGGTATCGGCGGGGTCATTGAGAACGTACCCGTGCTGCGCGTCGGTCATGATTTCGCAGGCGCCGTTGAAAACCGTGCTGATGACCGGGAGACCCATCGCCAGTGCTTCCAGCACGACGAGACTACAGGGGTCGTGCCGCGTGGGCAGGACGAAAAAATCCGCGGCGCGATAGAAGGCGTACGGATCGTCTGTCGGTCCGGCGAAAATGACGCGATCGGCGACGCCGTGCTCCTGGGCCAGCCGCCGATACGCAGCCGGGTCCTGCTTGCCGGCAACCACGAGAACCAGCCGGGGATCGTCCACCTTGGCCGTCGCAACGATCGCCTGGCGCAAGCCTTTGCGGGCGAAATCCTGTGCGATGATGAGGGCGACGATGTTGTCCGGCGCGATCTGCAAGCGGCGGCGCGCCTCGTCACCGGCGCCCCGCCGCGAGGCGGGGTCGAATTTTGCCAGATCGACGGCGTTGAAAAGCGTCGCGAGCTTCGCCTCCGGCAGGCTGTAATGCTTGCGCACCACGCTCTTGATGTATTCCGACAGGCACAGCACGACGGGCGGCTCGTTCGACGTCAGCAGCTCGCGTTCCACCGCCGCGAACCGCAGCCGGCGGCGGTTGAATCGGCGGGCCGCTCGTGCAATCGTCCTCCTGGCGGCTCCCTCGTATTTCACATCGGCCGATGCGATCGCTTCGACGGCAAGCCCGGCATGCGGATGGTAAACATCACATCGCCGCACCGGGAGCATGGCGTGAACGATGTCGAACGCATGTTCAGCCAGGTAACTGTCAAGTTGGTCGAGAAATTGTTCGTAACGCCCCACCCGCGTCGCGCCCCGCACCCGCAGCAGAACATCCTCATCTCTGCCGACCTTTTCGCCAAAGCGGGTCGCAAGAAGCGTCGTTTCGTGACCGCGGCGGCGGAGGGCCGCCGCCAGATCCACCGTATACCGCTCCGCGCCCCCGCGCGCCGGATCGGCGTGCAAAATGACCAGCGCAATTTTCAATGCCCGCGCGATTATGCGTGCCTGCGTGGCCTAACACAACGGATTCGAAGAATCCGGTTAATGCCCCTTCCCGAAGAACGTCTTGATCGAGTCGTAGATATCGTCCTTGCTGTTGACGCGGCTGGTCAGGACTTTCTCATGGTTGCGCAGGTGCTCGTGGAGGACATTGATGAAGTTTCCCGAGCCGTAGGCGCTGGCGACCTGGCAGTAGCCGAACATGTTGCAGGCCGGGAGCAGTTGCTCCTTGAGGAGCTTGACGCAGTCGCGGCTGTCGGCTTCGGAGCTGTTGTCGCCGTCGGAGAAGTGGAACAGGTAGATGTTCCATTCCTCGGGGCTGTAGCGGGCATCCAGAAGCTGTTTGCAGGTTCGGAAGGCGCTGCTGATCTTGGTGCCGCCGTCCTCCCGGAGGTGATAGAAGGTGTGTTTATCCACTTCCTTGGCGGCGACGTCGTGGACGATGTAGCGGCTCTCGATGCCCTCGTAATTCTTACGGAGCCAGGTGTCGATCCAGAAGGATTCGAGCCGGACGAGTTCCTTCTGTTCCTCGCCCATCGAGCCGGACACGTCCATCATAAAGACGATGACGGCGTTGCTCTGCGGGCTCTTGACCTCTTTCCAACTGCGATACCGGATGTCTTTCTTTTCCGGAATGATGACCGGCTTATCGGGGTTGTAATCGCCCAGCATGATCTGCCGCTTGAGCGCTTCGCGGAACGATCGCTTGAAGTGTCGGAGTGATTCGGGGCCGACGCGCCGCAGGCTCGAATACTTATCGCGCGTGGTCGTGATGCGATGCTTGCCCTTGGGCTCGATGCGGGGGAGCTTCAACTCTTCGGCGAGGATCTCGGCCAGCTCGTCGAGCGTGAGGTCAACTTCCATGATGTGCTGGCCGGGCTCGGTGCCGCCCTGACGGCCCTTGCCCTTGCCGACGGCGTCGCCCTCTTTGCCGTCGCCCGCCCCGACGCCCTGCGAGTTGTCGCCGTACCGGAAGTGCGGCAGGTCGATCCCGCGCACCGGGATCGAGATCAGGTGCTTGCCTTCCTTGCCGATCAGCTCACCCTTGGTGAGAAATTTGCGCAGGTCGTCGCGAATCCGGCCTTTGACGATCTGCCGGAACCGCTGGTGATCTTTCTCAATCTTCAGGACCATAACTTCACGAGCCTTGTGCGGCGCAGCGTCCCTTAATGCTACGTCGGCTGTGCCTCACCCGTTTGATGAACGGCGCGTGAGCAGCCAGAAACCCACGGCCAGGAGGGCCAGCGATCCTGCAAAGCCCACCACCGTGCTGAGCCAAATCTGGTTCGCCGCGTCAATCACGTTCTCCGGCGACCCGCGCAGCACAAACAGTGCGTATCTCCAATCCATCGTTCCGGAAGCCGAACGATGAACCTCTGGCCCAAACCGCGGATCGGTCACCCAGAAAAACAGCACGCCGAGCATTCCCAGCAAAAGGAACGCCAACCCGGATCGACGTGTGGCCGGGGACATGGTCATGGATTGGGTCATTTGTCACTGGTCATTTGTCACTGGTTTGCCAATGACAAGTGACCAGTGACAAATGACATCTGTCATTCTTCCTGTTTGCTGTCGCCTCTGGCGAAAATGCTGGCCACGTAGTTGAGCACGTCGGTCGCGCTGGTTTCGTTGTAGCCGAAGTACTTGATCAGCCGCTGCTTGACGACGTCGATCTTCTGCTGGGTCTCGTCGTCGACCACGCTGGAGACCAGGTTCTTGAGCTTGATCGTATCGCGCTGGTCCTCGAAGAGCTTCAGCTCCAGCGCCTTGAGCAGCCGGGCGTTGGTGTTGTACTCGAACTTCTTCCCGTCCAGCGCCAACGCTCCGATGTAGTTCATGATCTCCTGGCGGAAATCGTCCTTGCGGCTGTCGGGAATGTTGATCTTCTCCTCGATCGACCGCATGAGCCTTTCATCCGGCTCCTCGTCGCGGCCGGTGTAGCGGTTGCGAACGCGCTCGTGCTGCGTGTAGGCGCGGACGTTCTCGATGTAGTTGGCCGCCAGGCGACGGATCGCGTCCTCGTCGGCGCTGATCGCTTTCTGCACCTCGCCCTTGATGATGTCCTCGTATTCCTCGCGGACCACGGCCAGCAGCTCCTTGTATTCCTTCTTCAGTTCTTCGTCGGTAATGAGCGAGTGGTGCGACAGGCCGCCCTCCAATTCGTTCATCGCCATGAACGGGTTGATCGCCTTCTCGACCACCGCCTGGTGGCTGACCAGGGCGTTGCTGATCTTGTCCTGGATGTACCGCGGCGAGATGCCCTGCATCCCTTCGCGCGGCGCTTCTTCCTTCAATTCCTTGATGCTGTCTTCGGTGAAGCCTTCGACGCTCTTACCGTCGTAGAGGCGCATCTTCTGCATCTTGGTAATGCCGGCCTTCTTGGGCTCGGCGAGGCGCGTCAGCACGGCCCACATCGCCGCCACCTCGATCGTATGCGGAGCAATGTGAATGCCCTTTACCCGCTCGGGGCCGAAATCCTTATTGTAGATTTTGATCTCGTCGCTCAGGCGGATGTTGTAAGGCACGTCGATCTTGATCGTGCGATCGCGAAACGCCTCCATCATCTCGTTGCCCTGGAGCTTCTTGTACTCCGGCTCGTTGGTATGGCCGAGGATCACCTCGTCGATGTAGGTCTGGGCGAACTTCTTGGGCTTGATGAGGTGTTCCTGGCTGGCGCCCAGCAGGTCGTAGAGGAACGCGACGTCGAGCTTGAGGACTTCGATGAACTCGACGATGCCGCGGTTGGCGATGTTCAATTCGCCGTCGAAATTGAATGCGCGGGGATCGGAATCGGAGCCGTACTCGGCGATCTTGCGGTAGTTGATGTCGCCGGTGAGTTCGGTCGAGTCCTGGTTCTTCTCGTCCTTGGGCTGGAAGGTGCCGATACCGCGGCGGTCTTTCTCGGAGAGGATCAGCCGCTTGACGCGGACGTGGTCCATCACCTTTTTCCATTCGCCCCCATAGATGTCCATCAATTCGCCGTAGATTTTACGGCAGAACGGGCACGGCTCGCCGTACAAACGGATCTTGCGGCCTTCGGGGAGTTTCTCGTTGACGCTGTCCAGCACATCCTGCCGGGCTTCACGGGGGATCAGGAGCAGCGGCTCCTCGTGCATCGGGCAGTCCAGGAAGTGCTCGCCGTCGTCTCCGTCGGCGGAGTGCCGCGACACGCGCCACGAATACGAATAGCACTTGCCGACATCGGTCTTGGAGTAATTCTCCAGGCCCTTTTTCAACAGCCGCGCGATCGTCGATTTGGACGAGCCGACCGGGCCGTGAAGCAACAGAATGCGGCGCTCCGTGCCGTACCCCTGCGCCGCCGACTTGAAAAAGTCCACCAGTTGCATCAGCGGCTTCTCCAGCCCGAAGATCGCGTCGGCGCCGCTGTCGATCGGGTCGGAGAAAAAGTGGTAGCGAGTCTGCTCCTGCTTGAACTGCGAGTACGACTCGCTTCCGTAGCTCAGGACCATGTCGTAAACGCGCTGGAACGCGTTGCGGCACACGCCGGGGTTGTCCTGCACCAGGTCGAGGTATTCCCAGAAATTGCCTTCCCAGTGTTGCTCCCGGAAGTGGGTGACGTCGAGCTTTCGGTCGATCAATGTGACCAGCGAATTCGCTTTTGCCATGTTGTACTCCATCTACATCAAGCGCAGCGGTCTTCCTTATCAGACGTGACCCGCGGGCAAGCAGTTGGGGGAGGAATTTCGCAGAGCTCTGCCGGCGGGCACGTCATGCGAAAGAGCGCCAAGGGACCAACGCGGCCATCGATCTGCGGCCGCCGGCGCGTCACCCGGCCAGTCCTTTCATCGGCCATGTGAAGGCGGCAAGTCAACAACTTCGCAACGCCCACACCCACGGTACCGCGCCCCTCCCTCGTGTCTTTCATTTTACGGTAGCCGACGCACCATGTCTATCGGGGCCTGTTCGGGGCGTGCCGAACACACGGGGACGCGGAGACACGGAGACGCGGGGAAGAAAACGGTGCGCACTCCCCGGGGAAGCCGCATCTTTCCCCGCGTCCCCGCGTCCCCGTCTTGTCTCCCCACTGCCTCGACCTATAATGCCCGCCACTTCGGATCGCGGGCAGTTTTCCAATTAGCCTGACGGGCACGGGAAGGAGTCAGTGCGTGCGGCTGGGCGCGGTGTGGTTGGTGTGGATCGCACTGCTGCCATTCTGCTGCCCCGCGGGAGGACAGGTGCAGGCGCCCAGCGAGAAGCTGCAAATCACGGCCCAATCCGCCTACACCTGGTCGATGGGGGACACGCAGGTCGTGCAGCTCGAGGGCCCGCTGACCATCGTGCTGGACACGGCAACGTTGTCGGCAAAGCAGGCGGTCCTGTGGCTGACACCCGTTCCCAGCGGCGCCCCGGGAGAGCAGCACGCCGAGGTCGAGCTGATCGGAGATGCCAGCGTCGAGCAGAAGACCGCCAACTACGGCGGCGACCACGTCTACGTGCCGTTTCAGGTCCTGAGCAATCTTCAGATCAACACTTCCGAGCAGCGCTTGGCGCGCAACCTGAGCGATACCCCGCTGTACCGCCGGGCGGTGGAGCTGCGACGGCAGGCGGCAACCTCAAGGCCTTCGACGACCGCGCCGACGCCATCGACCGCCCCCACGTCGCGCCGCGCCCCGGCTGCCGCCGCCACTCAGCCCCCCGAGCCCGGCATGCCCCTCTATTTCAAGGCCGGACACACCGATGTCGTCGACACCGAGGAGGGAAACGTCGCCATCGTCCTCTGGGGAGATGTCGAAATGCGCGTGCAGCAGCCGACCGGCGATTACCTGCAAATGCAGGCGCAGCGCGCCGTTCTCTTCACCTCCTTCCAAAGTCTTCATGACCTCAGCAAGACCGACAAAGCCCAGCAGGGAAGCAGAAAGGTCACGGCCGTCTACCTCGAGGACGACGCGCGAATCCAGTACGTCCCCACCAAGGGCAATCTGAGCGAGCAAAGGTTGCGCGCCCGCCAGATCTACTACGAGCTGGCCAGCGACCACGCCATTCTGTTCGAGGCGGTCGTGCACACCGTGCTGCCGGCCCAGCAGCTCCCCGTCATTGTCCGCGCCAAGACGGTGCGGCAGTTGAGCAAGGAGGAGTTCGACAACAAGGGCGTCCAACTGACCAGCAGCGGGTTTGCTGTCCCATCCTACAGCCTGGGCGCCGACCGGCTCTACGTCCGCGCCGAAGCAACGGGAGATCCGCAATTCCCCGAAGTCGTCACTTACGAGGGATCGAACGCGACGTTGCAGGCATTCGACGTGCCGTTCTTCTATCTCCCGTTCGTTGCCGGCAGCATCGGCGACCGCCCCGGACCCCTGCGGACCGTCAGCATCGCGCAGCGGAGCGATCTGGGCTTCGGCTTCCTCTCCGACTGGGGGCTGTTCGAGACGCTGGGGCAGTTGCCGCCCAAATCGCTCGATGCCGCCTACCGCGCCGACTACTTTCAGAAGCGCGGTCCCGGCACCGGCCTGGACGCGGCGTGGGGGGGAGGGTTTCTTACCGACCCGGAGCACGAGCCCTGGGCTTTCCAGGGTTCGCTGCGCAGCTATTTCATCTACGATGAGGGAACCGACATCGATTACGGACGCCTGCCCGTCAAACCGGGCGGCCCCGGATATACCCCCCGCGGCCGCATCGATTTTCAGCACCAACTCCTGCTCCCCGACGACTGGACGGCGCAGGTGCAGCTCGGCTACGTCTCCGACCCGACTTTTCTGGAAGAATGGTTTCCCAGGCAATTCACCGGCGAAGGCCCGACCAACGAAACCGCCTACATCAAGCGGCAGCGCGACACCGAACAATTCTCGGCGATGGTCGAGGCGCAACCCAACCGCCTGGTGACTTACAGCGACCGCATGGCCGAGCAGTTCGAGGTCAACCGGGTCCCGGAGCTGACCTACAACCGCGAGGGCGACAGCCTGGCCAACGACGCGCTCACCGTCTTCAGCGACAACAGCGGAGACGGGCTGTACTTTCAGCACACCCGGGCGACCCTCGCCCAGCAGGGCTTCCGTGTTCCCGACATTCTTCCCGGCATTCCGGCGCTGGGACAGACGGGGCTGACCGGCGCCACCACGTGGCGCGGCGATTTCCGCCAGGAGGTCGACTGGCCGCTCAACCTGGACCATTTCAAGGTCGTGCCTTATCTGGTTGGACGCTACACCCAGTATTCCGATTCGCCCGCGGGTGGGGCGCAGGCGCGGTTTTTCGGCGCCGCCGGCACACGGGTCTCGACCACCTTCTGGAAGGTTGACCCCACCGCGGAATCCGACATCCTCGACATTCACCAGCTCCGCCACGTCGTCGAGCCGACGCTCAACCTGTTCACCAGCGGAACCACCACCGACCGGAACCGCCTGTTCATGTACGACACGTCGGTCGACGCGATCAACGACATCTCCGCCGTCGACGTCGGCCTGCACCAGCGCTGGCAAACCCAGCGCGGCGGTGCGGACCACTGGCGAAGCGTGGACGCTTTCAGCCTCGACATCGACGGCGTGTTCTTCTCCAACAAGCCCAGCACCAACGGCTTTCGCAATCCTTACGACTTTCGCGGCGTGTTCTTCAGCACCGCGCCCGAAACCTCCGTCCCCCGCAACGCCCTCAACGCCAACGGCACCTGGCGGCTGACCGACACCACCGTCGTCCTGGGCGATGCCCAATACAATCTCGACGCCCGCAAGCTGGCGACGGCGGCGCTGGGGCTCCTGGTCGTCCGGGACATCACGCAGTCCTGGTACATCGGCGACCGCTACATCGCCGACCTCAACTCCAACATCGCCACCATCCAGTTCCAGTATCAGATCAGCCCGAAATACACGGTCGGATTCGGGCAGTCGTGGGATTTCGGGCTGGGCCAGGACGTTGCCTCGAGCCTCTCAGTCGTTCGCTATTTCGACCGGTTCGTGATGGTGTTCGCCTTCTCGCACGACGAGATCGCCAATCAGACCGGGTTCTCGTTCTCGATCGCGCCGACCGGCCTCGGATTCGGCTTGAACTCGGATGCCTTGCAGGGGCCGTTCCGGCGCTAGACTTGGCTTGGCGATGTTCGACGATTCGAAACGGATTGCCGACTTCCTCCGCGATATTGAGTCGGCATACCGGTGATCTCTCACCGATCGTTCGAAACGCACCTTGAAGGACTCGAACCTTCAACCTTCGGTTCCGTAGACCGACGCTCTATCCAATTGAGCTAAAGGTGCTGCGGGCGTTCGTCCACGCCGGCCTGCGCGATCTTACGCGCGCCACCACGGCTCTGCAACCGCTGCGGAATCGGACAATCCGCGCCTTGCACAAGAATCGCGCGAATTCCCGGCGGCATGGTGAAGAAGCGGGCGAAGGCGATTGCGCTATTCTCGCAGCGTCGCCCGTACATCGGCATTTTCACGCGAAAAATCAGGCGCCTGCGGCAAATTGAAGCGCGCGCCGCCAGCGGGCACAGGCTTTGTTCAAGGAACCTGCGGAAGCCGTCGCAGTGACGGCTGAGGCATCGCGAGTGCGATGCCGGTTTCATGGAGCGCGGTTGGTTCCCACGGGCAGTGTCGTCCGGCCGGCGGTCGGTCGGACGACACGTTAGCCCGGGGCTCAGAATGAACTGAAGAGCACAATCGATATATTCGGAACTCTCGGTGAGCCTGGCGCAATTTCAGGGGAAGCGTCAGGCTCGCCTTATTTTGCGGGCCGCGCGGTCACCAGCAGACCCACCAAGCGCGCCGCCTGGCGGAGCGGCGGAAGGGCCGGCTCGATGAACACACAAGCCAGCGCGGTCGCCACATAGCGGAAGGTTTGCCGAGTCGAGCGGGCGCCGGGTTCGATGAGCAATGGCACCAACATCACGACGGCAAGCAGCCGCAATCCGGCACTGGCCACAAACAGCACATCATAAAACGTAAAATTCTTGGAGGCGGCGGTCGGTTGCCAGTGCCAGTGGTCCAGCGTCTGTGCGAGCAGGCCGGCGCTTAGTCCGCCCAGACAGCCG
>DATHPP010000272.1:0-3838 GCA_035483795.1 Tepidisphaeraceae bacterium
TTACTGGGGGTGGGGCGCTTTATGTTGCCGGGTGTCGTGCGATGGTATGTCAACCGTGCCCTCGACCAGAGTCCCCTCTATCAGGGCAGGATCGGCGACATCAACATTCACCTCTGGCGAGGCGCCTATTCGATTCACGACGTGCGCATCATGAAAGTAACCGGGAACGTTCCGGTGCCACTGTACTCGGCCAAAATCGTGGACTTTGCGATGCAGTGGAATGCGCTCTTCCACGGCAAGCTCGTCGGGCGGGTGTCGATGGAGCAGCCGGAATTGAATTTTGTCGATGCCCCCAGCGAGGCTGAATCGCAAACGGGCTCCGGCGGCCCCTGGCTCCAGATGATCCGCGACCTGTTCCCCTTCAAGATCAACGCGGCCAACGTTCACGACGGCGCTATTCATTTTCGCACCTATCAGCAAGAACAGCCGGTGGACGTGTATTTAGATCACTTGGACGCCACGGTGGACAATCTGACCAATATCAAAGACGACCTCACCCCTCTTGTCACCACCATCAAGGCCCGCGCCCTGGCCATGGACGAGGCGAGGTTCGATTTCGAGATGAAGCTCGACCCGTTCTCCTATGAGCCGACGTATCACATGGCGACGCGCCTGATCGGGCTGGACGCCACGAAACTCAATGATCTGGCAAAAACCTACGGCCGCTTCGATTTCAAACGCGGATGGTTCGATGTGGTGATCGAGGTCGACGCCAAGTATGGCATGCTGAGCGGCTATGTAAAACCGCTGTTCCGCCATCTGATCGTGTTCGATCTGCGCCAGGACGTGCACGACGACGACCCCCTCCAGTTCTTCTGGCAGGCCGTGCTCGGGCTCACTACGCAGGTACTGAAGAATCAGCATCGCGATCAGTTCGGCACGCTGATCCCCTTCCGCGCCAACCTCACCGGCGCCAAGCCGGACATTCTCACCAGCGTCGGCAACGTACTGCGCAATGCATTCGTCCGCGCGTATCTGCCTAAGCTGCAACGCGGCGCTGTCGAGAGCAGCGATCTCGAATTTGACCCTGCTTCCCCCATCGACTCACTTGCAACCGGAGATCAGCAATGAATGGATGTACCCGCTGGAAGATCGTTTCCCCGTTCCTATCGCTGCTGGCCGCCGCAATCGTTGCCGGTTGCGGGTCCGGGAATGGCACGCCACAGAATAAGAGCTTCTTCACCTCCGGCTCGCCCGAGGCCGACCAGCGCGCCGACCAGCGAATGGCCAAGAACGAGCAGCTCAAGGACGAAGGCGGCGCTTCGGGCGCTAGCGCTCAAAAAGCCGCCACCCAGGTTTCCACCAGGACCACACTGTTCGAGCGTCTGGGCGGCCAGAATGGAATCAACGCCATTGTCGACGACTGGGTCCCTCGGATGCTGGCCGACCCTCGCGTGAACTTTGAACGCAAGGGAACCAAGCGCGGCGGGTTCAACTTCCATAGCAACCAGTCGATGACCTGGAACCCCACCGCGGAGAATGTCGCAGCCCTGAAGGCGCATTTCGAACAATTCCTGAGCATCGCCACCGGCGGCCCCGCGCGGTACGACGGCAAGGAGATGCGCCAAGCCCATACCGGCCGCCATATCACCAACGACGAATTCGACGGCTCTATCGGCGATCTTAAGGCCAGCCTGGATAAGCTGAAAATCGCCGACAAGGAGCAGAAGGAACTCATCTCCATTGTCGAGAGCACCCGAGCTGAAGTTGCCGAGGAACGCTGAGGAGCCTCGAAAGCAGGCGAAAATCGGCGACGTTGGCGCTGAAAACGCCACGGATGGATGAAAAACATTTGACGAGTTACACTGTCTATGCCGCGCATGAGTCGTCGATCCGAGTCGTCAACTCGTCGGTCTCGCAGGGGGCGACTCGGTCGCCCGCGCGATAAAACGCTCCCGGCGCGTCGACGGGAACAGATCCTCGGGCACGCCATCCGGCATTTCGCAAAACGCGGATTTGCCAACACCGACCTTGACGCGGTCGCGGCGGAAATCGGTTGCGCCAAGGGGACCCTCTACAACTATTTCCGCAACAAACGCGAACTCTTTCACGCCGCCGTCGACCAGGTGATGCGCAAGCTGGTCGAGCGCGCCGCCACCACCACCAGCGTAGATCTGGTCGACCAGCTCGAGGACGCCGTACGCACCTTCCTTCAGTATTTCCACGAACATCCGGAGTACATCGAGCTGTTGATCCAGGAGCGCTCGGAGTTCCGCGATCGCGCAAACCCCTCGTATTTCCAGTACCGCGAGACCCGCCGGCAACTGTGGCGCAAACGCTACCGCCACCTCATCGCCACGGGACGAATTCGCAAAATCCCCATCGATCGAATCATGGACGTGATCGGCGACTGCTGTTACGGAACCATCTTCATGAACTACTTCTCCGACCGCCACAAAACCCTCGAGCAGCAGGCCAATGACGTGCTCGACGTCGTCTTCCGCGGCGTGCTCACCGACGCCGAGAAACGGCGGCGGGGAATCGGACCCTGAAAACCTGCTCTACCGCACTTCGCTGCTTTTTCCCGAAAGCGCGCTCTTGTAGAGTGCGTCGGTCATCCGCATCAGGGTCATGGCCTGGGCGCCCGAAGGTGAGGCGGCCACACCGTCGCGAATTGCGGCACGAAAGTGCCGCATCATCGCCGCGTACTGCACGAGTTTGGGAAGCTTGAGCGGCGATTCCTTGAGCTCTGCCTTGGCGGTGAAGTTGCGGTACAGAACCGGCCCGCCGTGCAGGTAGACCTCGACCGCGCCTTTGTCCCCGTGTACCCGGCACGAAGTCCCCTGATGTCGCGGCGGCTGGTTGATCGCCCAGCTCGACGACAGCTCGATCGACCTGCCATCCTCGAATCTGACGATCGCAAACGCCGAGTCCTCGACGTCGAAAGTCGCGTCATTGGCGACGAGGTCTTTGAACCGCTGATGAACGACGGCAAACACCGTGAGCGGCTTGGGCTCGCCGAGCAATCGCCAGGACAGATCGAGCATCGGCAATCCGAGATCGAGCAAGGCGCCGCCGCCCGATTTTGCCCGGTCGGTGTACCAACCGGTGCCGGCAGGAACGCCCCGGGTCCGCATCCACGAGGCACGGACGTGATAGGGCTGGCCGATGTATCCCTTTTCGATGGTTTGTGCGGCCGCCTGTTCCGCACCGCCGAAGCGGCGCTGCGCGGCAAATAAAAGGACTTTTCCCGCTTTCTCGGCCGCCGCCGACATCTTTATCACTTCCCCGGCATTCAAGGCCGGCGGGGTCTCACAAACCGCATGTTTGCCCGCTTTGAGCGCCGCGATGACCATCGGAGCATGAAGATGGTTTGGCAGGCAGACGCTCACCGCATCCACCTGGGCTTTCTCCAGAAGCTCGCCGGCCTCGGCAAACTCGACTGCCTTCGGAAATAATTGCAGGATGGCTTGGCGCCGCGCGGGAATCAGGTCGGCGACCGCCGCCACTTCGAACCCTCCGCCATCGCGATACCCCTCCACATGTTTCATTCCCGGCCAGCCCGCCCCCAAAATCCCGACCCGAATCGCCTGTGGCATCGGCGGCGGTTATAGGGCCGCAAAGTGAGCCGTGCAAATTGGCGGGAGGCGGTGGGCGGCAAAACAATGAGGCTCCACCCCCATAGGGGGTGGTATCAGGAAGCCCCCCCAAGGGGGGCGTTGTCGTGACGAAGCCCCCGTTGGGGGCGGGCACATATGGAAGGCCCCGCTGGGGCCGGCGTAATGGTTACTCGAAGTCGAACTTGTTCTGACCCGTCTCCAGCTTCTCCTGCTGCTGGATGTACTCCCGAATCGTCTGCTCATCCAGGCCAACGGTACTCACGCAGTACCCGACGGAC
>DATHPP010000273.1:0-43487 GCA_035483795.1 Tepidisphaeraceae bacterium
TGCGAAGCCGGTCTCCCCCTCTCCCAGTCTCCCGCTCTCCCCCTCACGTGCTCTGCACGTCGGCCTCGTTTGGCAGGGCAACACGGCCCACAAGGGCGACCGTTTCCGCTCGATTCCGCTGTCGATGTTTGAGCCGGTGGCGAAGGTGCCCGGCGTGCGGCTGGTCAGCTTGCAGAAAGGGTATGGCTCGGAGCAGATCGAACAGAACCGGGATCGCTTCGAGCTGATCGAGTGGTCGGACCCGACCGACGTGACGGCGGAAGCTTTGGTCGACACCGCGGCAGTGATGAAGAACCTCGATCTGGTCATCGCGGTGGACACGAGCTTGGCGCACCTGGCGGGGGCATTGGGCGTGAAAGTGTGGGTGGCGATGCCGCTGGCTTCGGACTGGCGGTGGCTGGTCGGGCGGGAGGACACGCCGTGGTATCCGACGATGCGGCTGTTCCGGCAGAAGAAGCTGGGCGAGTGGGGCGAGGTGATCGAGCGGATGGCGGAGGCATTTCGCGGACGCCCTCACCCCTGTGCTCTCCCGGCGGGAGATGGGGCAGAAGGCGAACGGGAGCCGGCGGCGGAGCTGATGGTTCATGCGGTTTGATCCGAGGTCACGCGGCGGTCTGGGGAAGGCGCCAGCGGCTCGGCGAAGACCGCCGGGCTTGCCTCAATCGCCGGTTTCATCGCAATATTGCGATAAGTGGCTCACTTTGGCTCAGCTTGGCTCATGTTTTTTGGCTCATCATGAGCCATGAGCCACGATGAGCCATGGGGCACGCGGCGGACTGGGGGTCACTACCGCTGAAAACGCGAAGGTGACCTTTGGGGACATTTGGAGCAATCGAACCGTGGCTGATGCAATGCGCACGGGCGTCGCGGCGGACGCGGTTCGTCAGTGTTTCGGCTTGACCTTCGCCTTTGAGAAGCTGGACAGGACGGTGCTGGACACGCTGGAACCGGTGACCTTGATGTCGTCGGCGACGGTGACAGCCGGCAGGCCCTCGTGCACGATCGAGACCGTGACGTTGAACTTCCCGCTGTTCTTGTATGGATGGCTGCCGGTGACGGCAAAGACCTCGCCACCCTTGTAGGCGACCGTTCCGGTTGTCACCGTCCCATCGCCCCAGTTGATGGTGGCGACGTAGTTGCCGGGGACGGTCGGGTCTTCGTGGCCGGCGGGGTCGACGAAGTACGCCAGCGTGAGCGGCTGGGTGGAGTTGCGCTGGGCCGAGAAGGAAAGGCCGCCCATCGCGATCACGTTGGGGTCAGAGACACTCGCGTGCAGCGTGGTTGTGGCAGTGGGGGCGATGCCGTGCGCGACACTCACGCTCACCACGTATGAACCTTCCTCGACGAACTTGTGGCTGGCGGTGACGACGAACGTGTCGGGCGTGGCGCCGTGGCTGACCGTAGCCGTGGAGGTTGTGCCGTCGCCCCAGTCGACCGTCGCGTGATACTTGCCAAGGCCGTCGGGGGTTGGGTCGGTGAAGCTCGCCAATGTGAAATCGGTGCGCGTATTCTCCACGCTGGACAGCGGCCCGGCGGGCATGATGGTCAGGGCGGGATCGGCGACGTTGACGTTGTCCGTGACCGTCACCGCCGGAGCCGAATCGTGATGGATGGTCACGCTTGCGACGTAGCTTCCACCGGCGGCGTAGGTGTGATTGCCGCTGACGGTGAATGTGCCGTTCGTGCCCCTGGCGATCGATCCGTTGCTCGTGGAGCCGTCGCCCCAACTGATCGTCGCGGAGTAGTCGGAAAGGGGCTCGGGGCCGGCGGGGTCGACGAAGGTCGCCAGGGTTTGCTTGCCTGAGGCTGTGTGCTCTACCAGCGAGAACATCAATCCTCCGGTGGCCACCACGGCCGGGTCTACGACCGTGGTGGTCAGGCTCTGCGAATTGTTCGACAGAACGGGGTCCGTCGTCGAGCTGCTGACGCTGGGCGAGTTGACCAGCGCGCTGCCTTCTTCGCCGACCGAGAACGTCAACATGCCGGTGACGGTCGCGCCATTGGCGACAGTGCCCAGGCTCAGCGTGAGAGTGCCGTCGGAGACACCTGCCGATCCGATGCTGGCGGATTTGAACGTCAGCCCGGTGGGCAGCGCGTCGCTGAGGACGACGTTCGCGGCGTCGCTGGGGCCGTTGTTGGTCACGGTAAACGTGCAGGAAAAGGTCCCGTTCTCGTTGACCTGCGCCGGCCCGGTGAAGCCCAGCGAGAGGTCCGCGCCGGAGACGGGGACCGCCGTCCAGCTTTCCATGTGGGTGAAGTTGATGGTGGCGGCGTTGCCGAACGTGTAGGCGTGGTCGAAACCGCTGACCGACGAGCCGCCCAGCATCGGGTTGGTGACGGACGATAGATCGACGTTCAGGGCGTCGCCGGGCGAGGAGGTCGGGTCGCCGCCGTCCAGCGCGAGGGTCGTGCCCGAGGGCGTGACGTTGAAGGTGTCGGCGCCGGCGCCGGTCTTGACGACGAGCATGCCGCTGGTCCCCAGAGCGAAGCCGACGGTCGAGCTGGCCGCACCTTGCGGCACGGTCGTAGCCACGGTTACGGAAGCGGCGCCGATGGTCACGGCTTGGCTGCTGTTCTCGGCGGTGGTGTCGAGGGTAAGCGTCGTCGCGCCCGAGGCGTTGGAAACATTGACCGGGCCGAGAATCGTCGAGAAACCGGCGAGGCTTCCCTGCGAGGAATCGAAGACGTTGAAGATGACGTTGACCTGATCGGCGCCGCCCTGGCCGCTGACGTTCAACGTGCTGCCGCCGAGCACCGACTGAACGTTGACGGTATCGTTGCCGGCGCCGCTGTTGAAGTTATTGACGCTGCCGGGGACGGTGCTGAGCACGTTGAAGACATTGCCGCCCGTGCCGCCGTTCACGGTGATGGTGCCAATATCGGAGGCGTTGAAAGTAATTGTCGCAGGGGCCAGGCCGCTTACCGAACTTCGGCTGAAGCTGGCGGTCCGCCCAACGGCATCGGCGGAGTCGTCAATCACCAGATTGTCGAAGAACGTGTCGTCGGAAACGTCGAGCGAACCGAGAATGCCCTGGACGCTGCCGGCATTTCCCACGGTGACTTGGTCGGCGCCGTCAGCAAAGGACGCGGTGCTGTTGATCTGCGTGCTGGTCCCCGCGGGCGTCGCAAAGACATCGACGGTGTCGGCGCCGGACCAAGTGTCGAGCATCATGCTGCTCAGGCCCGCCGCGGCCGTCGAGTTGTCCAGGAGAACGGTATCGTCCCCCGCACCGGCAACGACAGTAACCTGAGACTTATTGGCGAAGTCGAACCGCGCAAATGCCGGGGTCGTGCCGCCGTTCAACTCGGCAGTCTGCTGGCCGTTCACAACCGGTCCGTTCGCCAGATTGATCTGCTGCTGACTATCGGTGGCGGTAAACACGAGCGTCGATGCCGAGGCGAGGTCGATGACCTTGCCGACACCCGAGAAGGCAATGATGGAACCGTCCAACGCAAGTGAGCCGGAGTCGGCACCGTTCGCGGTGTAGGCTTCTGATGAAAACGATCCGTTGATGAGGGACAGGCTGTTGGTCGCGCCGCCCCCGGTGAAGCTCACTCCACCGCTTGGGACGGGGACGCCGCCGGCAAAATCGATCATCAGGGTGTCGAATCCCGTCCCGCCCGTAACCGCAACAGAACTCGTGCTCGACAGCGGTTGCTGCGCGACGACGACGGCGTTGTCGGTGAGCTGTACGGTGGATGTCGAGTTGAGCTGAACGAGGCTCAGGATGAGGCCGTGATTCCCGGCGTCGGGCACACTGTAGCTGAGAGTGCCGGAAAGCAATGTCCGAGGCTCGAGCAGTTCGATGCCGCGATAGCACTCGGCCGCTGCCGCCATAAGGCTGCGCGACGCCGAACGACGCGGACGACGGACGAGAGGTGCGAGCGACTGCACGTTCACGGTTGATCCTCCTGCCGGGCCAAATGCGCTTGCGGCTTTGCCGCGTCCCGGCTATAGACACCTGCCACTCCCATGCCCACTTTCCCGAGTCAACCTCGATCTACGATATGTTGCCGCAGACCACGACCGTCGCGGCAGGCCGGAAACCGCCCTCGCCCGCTCACCGCCCCATAAGGTCGCGCGCAAAACCACATCCGAAGAAGCAGGGAGGAATTTGACGGGATTGCGGCCCGGCTCAGTCTTCGGCGCCGCATGAGCGACCTGGTCGCCTTCTTCCGGCCGCAAAAATGCGCCTGTCGCTACTGTCGGATTTCCTTATGCTCCTTTCGCCGCCGACCTCATGCGAATCGTTTATCCACCTCCTCCGGACGGACGATAGCTCAACAAGTCCTTGTTATGGGATGACGCAAGAAGTCTCAGGAACGCACAGGGACCTTCCTGGAGAACACCACTATGGCGGACCCAACATGGCGCTATCGGGTGGGGAACGAGGAGCGAGGCCCGGTAACGGCGGAGGAAATCTGCACGCTGCTGGCGCAGGGGGCGATTGCGCTTCAGACGCCGGTCTGGTGCGCCGCCGTCGCTAAATGGGTGCCCGCGGAAATCGTTCCCGGCTTCCGCCAAGCCGCTTCGCACGCCGCCAACGTCGCCGTCCCGGCGCTGCCACCCATTGAAGCGCCCGAGGAAGATCCGGCCGATGCGGAGATTACCGTCCCGCTCGAGGCCGTCACCGGGCCGACCCCAGAGGAGCAACCGGCGGCACAAACTGAACCAATGGCCAAGACCGAAATGCCCGCGCCGGTTGAACCGCAGCCGGTCGCATCGATCGTCGCACCTCCTGAGTCGCCGGCACCTGCCGCGGGCGAGGCGCCCCGGTCGCCGGCCAGCGTCCCGTTCGTCGACGCCTCGGCCTATCTGCCGCATCCGTGGGTGCGCTTCTGGGCGCGGTCGATCGACTGGTGCTTTTCGCTGATCGGCCTGGTGATTGTTGCGGCGGTGGTCTTCATCGCGACCGGCGCCCGAGGCAGCTTGCCGACGCGGACGGCGCTGGAGATCTGCGGCGGATGGTGGATCGGATGCCTGCTCGTCGAAGCTTTGATGCTTGCCATTTTCGGCGCCACTCCGGGCAAGGCGTTGCTGGGAACTCGCGTCGAGGGGCGGTCAGGGCGTCCGCCGAGTTTCGGCCAGGCGCTCAGCCGCTCGATTCAGGTCTGGATATTCGGGGAGGCGCTGGGCATTCCCATCCTCTCCTGGATGACCCGAGTGATCTGGCTGGCGCTTCTGTCTTCCAGCGGCCAGACGATCTGGGACCGCAACACGCTCTGCCGCGTGCGCCATCAGCCCTGCCACTTCGTGCGCGTGGCATCGGTGGCGGTCATGTTCTGCTTCATTCCCGCGCTTCTCTTTGCGGCGGTGATTTACATGTCGATGTCACACCGGCCCCAGCTTGCGAACCCGACGGTGGCATTGAAGAACCTCTGGCAATCCACCGCGCAGCCGGCCATCAAGGCCTTCAAATCGCCCGTGTTTCCCCCGGCGGTGGCCGCCGCGCCGCATACGACGCCCAAAGCCGGGCAGACCAGCCCGATCGTCCCCGTCAAGACTTCGCCTTCCGATGATCGCCTCCGGCTGTTGGCCGGCACGTGGGTCATCATCGTGAATCAGGCAACCAGCAAAGGCACTCTTCATTGGAAGAACAGCCTGATCCTTCAGGAGGACGGCACGTTCCGTCAGAAAATTCGCGCGGGCCGGCATGGCGTCGAACAAAGCGAGTTCAGTCAGGACTGGGCCGGCAAGTGGACGATCAAAAACAACCAGCTCATTCAGAATGTCACCGTGAGCACGTCGCCGCAGCATCCCGCCGGGACGTACGTCTTCAATCTGAGCAGTGATGCAACGTCGGTCATGCTCAAATTGCAATCCCAGCCCGATGGTGCCGCCCCAGCCGGCTTGCACCCCTCGTACCGCTTCCACAAGGCGATGGCCGTCGCGGACACGACGGAATAGTCCCACCGAAGACAATTCCTGACGCAGGAAGTGAGCGACGCGGGAGGGCGAGGCGGGCGAGGCTCCTGCCGAGCCGAATCTCAGACGGCCGGCGGTCCGGCTCGGCAGGAGCCTCGCCCTCCCAGCTCCGGTTTTCTTGACTTGCCCCGCGCAACATCTAGCATCGACCTCGCGAGTTTTTCACGAAGGAGACGTTATCCATGGCCAAAAAAACAGCCGCCGATATCGATGTGAAGGGCAAGAAAGTTTTGATGCGGGTAGATTTCAATGTGCCCATTGAGGGCGGCAAAATCACGGACGACCGCCGGATCGTGCAGGCGTTGCCGACGATCAAAAACATCCTCGATCGCGGTGGGCGGCTCATCCTCATGTCCCACCTCGGCCGGCCCAAGGACGGGCCCGAGCCGAAGTATTCGCTCAAGCCGACGGCCCAGCGCCTGGGACAGTTGCTCAACAGGGATGTGCGGTTCGTCAACGATTGCATTGGCCCCGAGGTCGAGAAGGCGGCAAACGATTTGCGAGACGGCCAGGTCCTGCTCCTGGAAAACCTTCGCTTCCACAAGGAAGAAGAGAAGAACGATCCGAATTTCTCCCGGCAACTTGCAAAGCTGGGCGACGTTTACATCAACGATGCCTTCGGTACGGCACACCGCGAGCACGCCAGCACGTTCGGCGCCGCCCAGGCAATGGCGGGCAAGCCGCGAGTCATTGGATCGCTCATCCAGAAGGAGCTGAGGTTCCTTGGCGACGCAATCAGCAATCCTAAGCGCCCGTTCGTCGCCATCCTCGGCGGCGCCAAAGTCTCCGATAAGATCGAGGTCATCGAACAACTGCTTTCCAAAGCTGATACGCTCCTGATCGGCGGCGCAATGGCCTACACCTTCTTCCTGGCACAGGGAAAAGTGGTGGGCAGAAGCCTGGTCGAGCGCGACAAGGTCGAGTTGGCCAAGGGCCTTCTGGCCAAGGCGGGCGGAAAGATCAAGCTGCCGGTCGACAACGTCGTGGCTTCGGAAATGACCGACACCGCGCAAACGAAGATTGTCGAGGGCAACATCCCCGCCGACCTCGAGGGCTTCGACATCGGGCCCAAGACCCGCGCGCTGTATAAGGAGAAGATCGCCAAAGCCAAGACGATCGTCTGGAACGGACCGATGGGCGTGTTCGAGAAAAAGCCCTTTGCCGAGGGGACGCGGGTGATTGCCCAGGCGGTCGCCGACGCCACCGCCAAAAACGGCGCGGTGAGCGTGATCGGAGGCGGCGACTCCGCTGCCGCCGTCGAGCAGATGCACCTCGCCGACAAAGTCAGCCACGTCAGCACTGGCGGCGGAGCCTCGCTCGAATTCCTGGAGAAGGGACATTTCTCAACGCTGGACATCCTCGACTGACGTAGCCACGAATAATTCGCCACAGATAACGCAGATGAACACAGATAAGAAAGAATGGCTTGGTGGTGGCACGGGCTTCCAGCCCGTGCGAAGTGCTACGCATGGGCAAGATGCTCATGCCACCGGGCAATCAACTAACGATCCTCATTTCATCTGTGTCCATCTGTGTTCATCTGTGGCGTCACCCGTTTTCTGATGACCACCGATCCGTTCACAACCACCGAACCTCAAATCCTCGCCTCGATCCTCTCGGCCGACTTTGCCAAACTCGGCTCGGAGATCGACGAGGTCCTTCGCGGCGGCGCGGACTTTCTCCATCTGGACATCATGGACGGTCACTTCGTCCCCAACATCAGCTTCGGGCCCCCGATCGTCGAATCCGTCCGGCCGGTGACGCGGGCTTTTTTCGATGCTCATCTGATGATCTCCGAGCCGGTGCGCTACGCGCCGGCCATGGTCAAAGCCGGCGCTCAGAGCCTGACGTTTCACGTCGAGGTCACCGACAACCCGGCGCAAACGGCCCGCGAAATTCGCAAGCTCGGCTGCCGCGTCGGCATCACGCTCAACCCCGCCACGCCGGCGGAACAGATCCTCCCCGCACTTGATCTGGTCGATGTCGTACTGATCATGAGCGTGGTCCCGGGCTTCTCCGGCCAGAAGTTCATGCCGGAGGTGCTCACCAAGGCGAAAGAAGTGAGAAAACGGCTGGCAAAACATCAGCGGCTGGAGATGGACGGGGGGCTCCACAACGAGACGATCGCCGCCGCGCGCGATGCGGGCGTCGACTGGTTCGTCGTCGCCAGCGCCATCTTTGATCACCCCGACCGCGCCGCGGCCATCGCGCAGCTTCGTGAGCGGATCAGCCGTTAGGATTGTTCATGGCAGAATCGCCCGGCGAAACCTCCAAGATGCAGAAAGAGGGCATCCCCGAGGGCTTGTGGGTCCGCTGTCCCGAGTGCGAGGACATGCTTTTCCGCAAGGCGGTCGAGGAAGCGCTGCACGTCTGCCCCAACTGCCACCATCACTTCCGCATTTCCGCCCGCACGCGGATCGAGCAGTTGGTGGATCCCGGCAGCTTCGAGGAGCGTTATGCCGATGTCGAACCGATCGACACGCTCAAGTTCGTTGACCGCAAGGCCTATAAGGATCGCCTCCGCGATGAGCAGCAGAAGACCGGGAACCGCGACGCGGTGGTGTGCGGGAAGGGATTCATCAAGGGCCGGCCGATTCTCCTGGCGGCCATGGACCCGACGTTCATGATGGGGTCGATGGGCAGCGTGGTCGGGGAAAAGATCACCCGCACCATCGAGGCTGCCGCCGACGAAAAGCTTCCGCTCCTGGTGGTGAGCTGCTCGGGCGGGGCGCGGATGCAGGAATCGACGCTTTCACTCATGCAGATGGCCAAGACCAGTGCGGCGTTGGGTCGGCTCGACGAAGCGAAGCAGCTTTTCATCAGCCTGCTTGCCGATCCCACGACCGGAGGCGTGACCGCCAGCTTCGCCATGCTCGGGGACTTCATCATCGCCGAGCCCAGGGCTCTGATCGGCTTTGCCGGCCCGAGAACCATATGGAATACCATTAAAGTCGAGCTTCCCGAGGGCTTCCAGCGCAGCGAATTCCTCCAGGAGCACGGGTTTGTCGATTTCGTCGTCCACCGCAAGGACCTGCGCAGCGAGGTCGCGCGCCTGGTGGACTACTGTGCCAAATAAGTGACTTCCATTTGCTTATCGGACCGGCGGCGGAAGCGGTGCGGAATGTTCTTTTGCTCACGCCCGTCTGCTGCCTCCGTAAGCCGCTCGACTTTGAGCAACGGCTCCAGGCACTTCCCCGGTACACACGAGACTGCTCCTTTTCCCCCGCAAGAACCTGCATTTAACCCCTGGCCCGAACGTGTCGATAAAATGACGCGTGCTGCGATCCGGCGGACTTGCGGCGCGGCTGGCATTCCGTAGAATTGTCGGCCTTTTACCAGACCAGGGCTGTCAGTGTTCCACACGGCCCGGCGGCAGGAAGGAGCTTGAGATGAATCTGATGTACGCGGTTGAGCGGCTGCTCGAAACCGGGTGGTGTCCCTCGGGCGAATCGCTCGAACGCCTTCCCGACGGCCGGGCATATCCCTCCATCCTTGCCGTGCAGCGCGAATTCACCCGCGCGGGCCTCGAACTCTCCATCAAGCAGAACCTCGTGTTCGGCTGCTGCCGTGCGACCTGGGCGCCGGCAGGAGAGGCTGCGTCGGAAGAAAAAACCGATGCCCGGCACGGCACGGTGGTCGGTTCCTGCGAGCGGGAGGCTGCGGTCTACGCCCTGGCGCAGCTCCGCGAAGCCCGGCAGGAGCAGCAACTTCAGTTGCAGGTTGCGACCGCTACGGCCGACGCCTGGGACATGGAGCCGACTCCCGCGTGACTCTCGCCTGTGGCACGGGCTTCCAGCCCGTGCTGGACGGTCGGACTCCCGAATCGTCATCCAATTGAACGTCCCCAGCACGGGCTGGAAGCCCGTGCCACGGGGCTGGCCCATCGTTATCGTTAGCGACACGCCTGGAGAAACGCAATCAGATCGGCCAGTTCCTGCGCCGAAAGCTGGTCGGCGAAACCCGCCGGCATGATCGAGACGGTGCCCGGGCGCATTTCCTGGACGTCCTTGCGCGCGATGTGGATGTCCTGATTGGGACCGGCCACCAGCATCACCTCACTGTCGTCGTTGCGCCGGACGATCCCGTACTGCCGATCGCCGTTCTTCAGGATCACCATGGTCGGCTCGAAGCTCTGCACGAAGCTGGCGCTGGGAAAGATGACGCTTTCCAGCAGATCGCGCTTGGTGCGGATCGCGCCGACGCGGGTGAGGTCGGGGCCGACGCGGCCGCCGACGTAGCCGATCTGGTGGCAGCTCAAGCACGAGGCCTTGGCGCTGTTGAACATCGCCTGTCCGCGGCGGACGTCGCCGCTCGGCAGCGAGCCAAGAAGCTGATCGAGCCGCGCCTGCTGCGCCGCCGCGTCGGGATTCAGCCGGGCGACGAGCTTGTCGATTTGCGCTTTGAGGCGGGGCGCGAAAGGCGCCAGATATTTTGCCACGGCCTCGGCCCGCAGTGCCGTAAAAGCACGGGCCGATTTCAGCGATTCGAGCACCGCATCGCCCACCATCGAGTCGCTGGTCTGTGCAAACGCCGACAGAATCGGATCGATCTCCAGCGGACCGGCATCCTGGAGCGACGGGGCAAGCTGAATGAGTTGCTCCGAGTCCAGTCGGGCTCGGGCCATCACTCGTGCGGCGGAGAGCCGGGTGGTCTGGTCGTTTGACTGAAGCTGCGAGCGGAGAAAGCGAAATTCTTCGGGCCCCAGGTTTTTCAACTCTCCCGGTATCGCCGAAAAGGCGCTCATACGGACGGCGGTCAACGTCCTTTCATCCGACGCCAAGGCCGACAGGGCATCGTTGAGCCGCGGATCGGCGTTTGGCTTCAGATTCAGTGCGACAATTGAATTTGTAGCATCCAGGAGCACCTGCTCGTCAGAAGCTTGCAGCAACTCCGTCAGCGCCTCCAGCCACGCTTGCGGGGGCGGAGTGAGGCCGGATTCGGCCACGACCTGGAGGATGACGTGCCGGGCTGCCGGCGACGTTTTCGGATCATTGAGCCGCTCGGCAAGCATGCCCTGGATCGCACCCGAGCGGGCGAGCTTTGAAAGTTGAGTGGCAAGCTGCGTTGGGTCCTGCGCGGAATCGAGCCGCTCGCCCAGCGCGCCGGCCAGCTCCTTTCCCCATTCGGGATGGTGGCCGGCGATCCAGGTCGCCGTCTGTCGCAGCGCGGAATCCTCAGCGGAAAGTGCGGTGGCGACCGCCTCGGCCGGCAGGCCGCCGTCGTCCATCTGGTCCAATGCGATCATTGCCGAGCGGCGGACTCGGGGACTGTCGCTGACGAGCCCCGCGGCGGTCGACTTGGCGTCGCCGATCTCGATCAGGGCATACGTCAGCGAGTGATCGAGCACGCGGTCGTTGGGCCGGGCCAGCTCGGCCAGAATCCTCGGAACGGCGCGCCCGTCCGCCAGGCGACCCAGGGCCTCGGCCGCCACCCGGTGATTCTGCGCCGAACTGCTATCGAGCAGCTTCACCAGATCATCCAAAGCGCCGTGATCGCGCCAAACGCTGGACGAATGTGCGGCGGCCTGCCGGACCGTTTCGTCGCGGTCATGGAGCGCCAGGCGCACCGCCGCCCGCGACTTGGCGTCGTCAATCCACGTAGCGGCCCAGACCGCGTTCAGCCGGGCCAGCGAAGACGGCGAATCGCGCAGGACGCCGGCGATCGCGTCGATTGCTACAGCGCCACGCTGCCCCAGCTCGTGAACTGCGCGTTTTCGGACGAACGGCCGCGGGTCGTCCAGCAGTTTGGCAAGACTGGCCGGATCGAGCGACGCCCAGTCGATATTCACACCCCGGGGGTCTTCGATGCGTGGGACGGAGATACGTTTCACGCGATAAATGGCTCCTAATACATCCGGTTTGGCGAACTGCGAGGTGGGGCAGCAGAGCTTGTACCAACCGCCGGTGTCGATTACGAGCAGCGAGCCGTCGGCGTCTTCGATCACGTCGGTCGGATGAAAGTCGACGCTGTCGCCAACGAGAAAGTCGTCGTTGCTGGCGGCAAACGTCGCGCCATCGGACTTGAGAAGGTGCCGCGTCACCTTGTGCAGGTTGAAGCTGGTGGCAAAGAGGTTGTCGCGGTAGTCGGGGCCGAAGGCGTCGGACTCGTAGCGGCAGAGTCCGCATGCCGCCGCTGGCCCCAGTTGCACCAGCACCGGCATCACGTCCGGCGACGTGTGCGGGTGGTTGTCGATCACGTCGTGGACCTTGCCGTAGATGCCGCCGTAGACTGCATGAATGATCCCGTCGCGCTGGCCATTGGCGGGATTCTGGAGGAACGTCGTGGTGAAGATGCGTTCCCCGCCGGGCGTGAACACGACGTGCACGGGGTTGTCCATCCCGCCGGTCATCACCGGCTCGAGCCCCGCGCCGTCGGGCCGGCAACGGAAAATGTGCGCTGCCCGCGACACCATCGGCTTCTTGCCCGGCCGCAGGTAGGTTTGCTCGGCAAACGCCCCCTTGCACCAGTAAATCCAGCCGTCGGGGCCGAGGTAGGGCCCATGAATGTCGTTGGCGCAGCCGGTCAGCGTGCGGGCGGTGAGCCATTCGAAGCGTTGCATCGCCACGCCCGAGTTGTCCGTCTCCGTCAGCTTCCAAATACTCGGCGGCGCACCGACATAAACCGACCCCGCATACCACATGACTCCCTCGGGAAACATCATGTGATTGGCGAACACGTGGCTCGTGGCAAACCTGCCATCGGCAACGGCCGGGTCGATGCAGACGATCCGATGTGGTTTCTGCGCGAGCTGAACCTGCACCTTCTGGCTCGACCCTGACGAATCCGCGACGTAGAGCCGTCCCTGCTCGTCAAAGTCCGCGACGATCGGCCGATCCACAATGCCCGGCCCTGCAACCTGCTCAATCGTGAAGCCGTCGGGAAGGGTGAACGTGCGATCGCCGAGCTTGATCTGCGCCGCGGAGGCCGTCGCCGCTGCCAGAACCAGCGCCACAAGCGCACCACCTGCTTTGTAAAGCTGCATGTATGCTCCTGCCGGTTACGGCCAGAGCATAACCGAAAGATCAGATCTTCGGAGTGTTCGCTGCGTCGGGCAGCTCAGAACAATCCCGACTTCAAGAAGTGACATCCGCAATCAGCTTCTGCACTGACGATTTGAGGGACGTGGAATCAGCATTTTGCGCACTACTGACAGCGGTCACGTCGGTCTGCGCTTGGGCCACGTCTCTGTGTGCCGGCGCGTTAGAGGGGAGTGATGCGGCGAGAGTGGAAAGATCGGAGGAAGCCTTATTGGTCTGTTGAAGTGCCTCCGCCAGCAGGCCGCCGGTCTGGCTGTCGGTCGTCAGCCACGAAACCGCGGAGCTGAGCATAGCTTCCCCCGCGGTATTCCCCGGATTTCTCTGAAGACTGTTCAAGGCGCTGATGACCAGCGGCAAATCGAACCCGGCGATGTGCCGCACGAAGCTCAGGCTCCCATCGAAGTCACCAACTCCCCGGCCCAGGTTGCCATTGAACACGTTGAACAAATGCTTTTCGGACGGGTTTGCGTGCCTGAAGTCGATGCGAAGCCGGTGCAAGTCGGGCTTGCTGAGCCTTTCCGCATGTTTCGCGTCCGCCAGGACGCTGGAGATTGCGCCCCGAACGAGGTTCAGATCGGCCTGGATCGTCGGACTCACGGATAAGAGCCGGCGTGGTTCCAGCGGCTCGACAAATCGCGGCATCAATCAGCTCCTTGTTTCCATTGAGAGCAATATCAAAAGAGCCGCATCCCTGGGAGACGCGGTCCCTTGCGATGGTCGCACACGACTCAAAACTCATCCTACCGCTGCCGGTTCAAGGACAGTGTTCCACTTGCGGCCGGTGCGGCTCTTCCAGCCGCCCTTGTGATACGCGTAGCCGACGATCAGCGGGACGGCCAGCGTCGCCTCGCTGAAGACCATCTGCTCGAAGACCGTGTCCACCTTGCCCCAGCTCGAGGCTTCCTTGAGCGTGCTGCTGGAGAGGGCGCCGTCGCGGACGTCGGCGACGGTGATCTGAACGGCGTACTTGTGCATCGGCGCCTCGGCGTCCGTCAAAATCTCGGCCGCGACCACGATGTCCTGGGCGAAGTTCTTCGGCACACCGCCGCCGATCATGAACAGGCCCGTGTCCCTGCTCTTGAGCTTGAGCTGCGTCAATTCGTAGAAGTCCTTGCCGCTGTCGAAGCTGAGATGCGGCCGGCCCGCGGTCTGGCGCTGGTGCTGGTGGGCGACGATCCCGAAGCCTGCCGAGCAATCGCTGAAAGCGGGGACGAAAATCGGCACCTCGCGCTTGTAGGCCTCATAGATGATGCTGTCGGTCGTCTTGGGCCCGCCGGTGCGGTCGAGGTAGGCGCCGAACTCGCGCAGTAGCTCGCGCGAGCTGTACGCGCCCGGATCGATCTCGTCGAAGATTTTCTGTGTCGTCTCGTCGCAGACGCGCAGCTCTTCCTCGTCGATGAAGGTGTCGTAGATGCGATCGATCATCAGCTCGCGGAGTTCGCCGTCCCGCGTGCCGCTCCTGAACTCATCGGATGCGATGTAATGGCGGAATCCCAGGGCTTCGAAAAAGTCCTGGTCGATCATGTTGGCGCCGGTGCTGACGACGGCGTCGACCATGTTGTTGCGGATCATGTCGGCGAAGACCTTCTTCAGGCCGGCGCTGATCAGAGAGCCCGCGAGGCACAGGATCACGCCGCATTCCTTGTCGCGGAGCATGCGGTCGTAGATTTCCGCCGCTCGGTGCAGGTCGCGGGCGCTGTAAGCCATGTGCTGCATCGCCTCGACCAGCGGGACAACGTTGTGCCGGGTGATGTCGATGTGCTCGATCGCTTTGGCGAGATATTCCTGCTTTTTTTGATTGGCCATGACAAACCTCCTCTGGAAAAAACCATGCCGTATAACGAAAAAAACCACCGCGGGCCGCTACGGTGTATCCCGACGATTCGGAACACCCGCCATTGCGGGCCGGGGTGGCTACGATGCGTTTAAATTGTCGCGCGCTATTTTTCTACATCAGTGCGCGGCAGTCAAGATGCTGTTCACAACTTTGCGCATATTAAGTCGAGCCGTATGATCGGCAAGTCATGGACGACGCCACGAAAGCCCGCCTGCGTCTGTATCTGCGCGGCGAACGCGCCCTAGGGTTGAGTTCGGTTCCCACGGGTAATTCTGCGGCGGTGGAGCAATCCCGCCCCGAACCGCCGCAGCCGATTCTTCCCGTCAAATCGCCGGTGCAGTCTCAAGCGCGCACTAACCTTTTCGGCTCCGAGCCCGAAGCCCAATCGCTTGCCGCCGAAGGATTAAGCCCGATGCCGACCGTGCCGTCGTTCTCCGCGCCGGCGCTTTCGACCGACGAAAAGAAGCACCGGCTTGCCGCGATGAACGAGAGCGAGGTTCGCGGCTGCACCAAGTGCCGGCTCTGCGAGCAGCGAACGCACACCGTCTTTGGGGAAGGCGACGTTGATGCGAAAATATTTTTTATCGGCGAGGGACCAGGTGAAACGGAAGACCGGACCGGGCGGCCGTTTGTCGGCCGGGCCGGCGAGCTGCTCAACAAGATGACTGCCGGCATGGGCTTGAAACGCGAGCAGGTCTACATCGCCAACATCGTCAAGTGCCGGCCTCCGGGCAATCGCGTTCCCGCACCCGATGAAGTCGCGACGTGCACGCCATACCTCGAGCGGCAACTGGAGATCATCCGCCCGCGCGCCATCGTCACGCTCGGTTTGCCGGCGACGCAGTACATGCTTCAGACCAAAACCTCGATGGGCCGTCTGCGCGGACAATGGCACAAGTGGCGCGACATCAAGCTGATGCCGACTTATCACCCCGCATACGTTTTGCGGAACCCCACGTACGAGACCCGCGCTGCCGTCTGGAGCGATCTGAAGCAGGTTCTCACCGAGCTGGGAATGCCGGTTCCGCAAAAATAATTTCGCGACAGCTCGCCGGAAAAATTTTTGCCTGCGACGTTTTTTCCTCCGGCAACCTGCGCGGTGGTCCCGCCCACTACGGGTGGTGCGACAGAAGAACGACCGCCCGATTTGTGGAACGCACGGCCATCTGCCGCCGATGAAATAGGGTGGTGTGTTTTGGTCCCAACTGTTGTCGATGAAGAATTGTTTTGTGTGCGCGCGATCTGAACACTACAGTGCCCGGCCACGCGCTCGACGGAAGGGGAGCGAAAGCTTCCCCCTGAGAAAATTGAAACGAAGAGGAAACGAACGGAGTCGTCCGACCACATCGAACGGCTGAATTGCCATGCTAACGACCCACTCGCCCGCTCCAGGACGTGCCGTTGCGGCGCCGGCCCGAGAAGTCATTCGCCGATCGGCGGAGCCCCCGCCGCTGGATCCCACCCTCTGGCAGCAGATCATGCAGCAGGTGCGCGCGCACCATCCGGGCCTCAACCGTGTCTGGTTCGACGAAATGATTCCCCGGCAACTGACCAACGGGGTCATCCAGGTCACCGTTGCCACCCCGGCACAACTTAATTTCTGCCAGGGCCAGTGCCAGCAGCCTTTTACGGTTGCCGCTCAGTCGGCGACCGGCCGGCTTGTCTCCGTCAGTTTCAAATGCGACAACCTTCCGCACGGCGGAGTCTTCAACGAGGGTGACCTGCCGCTCCCGCTCAATCCGGACTACACATTCGAGAATTTTGTGACCGGCCCGTGCAATCGCTTGTCGCATGCGGCGGCGGTTGCCGTTGCCGATCAGCCCGGTCGCGCCTACAACCCGCTGTTCATTCACGGTGGCGTGGGTTTAGGCAAGACTCACCTCCTCCAGGCCGTTTCCCAGACCGTCCTTGGAAATAATTCCGACGCTAGGATTCTCTATCTTTCCTGCGACTCGTTCATCAATCAGTTCATCTTGGCCGTCGAGACCGGCGACATGCACCAGTTCCGCCATCGCTACCGCCATGTCGATCTGCTGGTGATCGACGACATTCACTTTCTGGCCGGTCACGATCGCACCCAGGAAGAGTTTTTCCACACCTTCAACACGCTCTATCAACAGCACAAGCAGATCATCCTCTCGGCAGATTGCCCGCCTTCCGAAATTCCTGAGCTCGAGGAGCGGCTCATCAGCCGCTTCAACTGGGGTCTGGTCGCACGCATCGAAAAACCGTGCTACGAAACGCGGATCGCCATCCTGCAGAAAAAGGCGCGCATGCGCGGGCTCACGCTTCCCGAGGACGTGATCTGCTACGTCGCCGCCCGCATCGAAAACAACACGCGCGAACTCGAAGGCGCCGTCACCAAACTTCAGGGCCTGGCGATGCTTCAGGAAGGCCGCATCGACTTGGAGCTGGCCAAGACGGCCCTGGGAGATTCCGCGACCCCCGACCAGCGGCGAATCACCATTCAGCAGATCTTCGAGTCCGTCACCAAGTACTACAACGTCCGCCTCAGCGACCTCCAGAGCAAAAAGCGCCACAAGAGCATCGCCTTTCCCCGGCAGGTCTGCATGTATCTGGCGCGGAAATACACGCGCTACAGTCTCGAAGAGATCGGCGGCTACTTCGGTGGCCGCGATCATACGACCGTGCTTCACGCCGTCCGCACCGTCGGCGCCGACGTGCAAAACGACCGCGAAATCACCGAACAGATCAACTATCTCGAAGCGCAGCTCACCGCTTGATTCTTGTGGCACAGCCGCCCTCGGCTGTGTTCCGCCGAAGGCGGAACCGTCTCCACTTGCGGTCGAACACAGCCGAGGGCGGCTGTGCCACAAGTCATTCCATCCGCAATTCCCGCTGGTAAGATGCTCAGGTCGCATTTCGTACTGAGGGCCTGAGCATGTTTGACCGGCCGGTCCGCCTTGGCGTGGCGCTGTTGATCACGTTGGCCGCCCTCCCTGCGCTGGGCGCAACTCCGGAACAGATTCAGGACGCCGTCAAGAAGGCGCAGGATTTTCTCTACTCCAAGCAGGGCAACGACGGTACGTGGGAGCAGGCGCCGCGTCCCGCGCTCAACGGCGGCACCAATCCGCAGATCAATTACCGCCAGCGGCAGTGGGGCGGGATCACGGCCATCTGCGCCTATGCCTTGCTCGCCAGCGGCGAAAGCCCGCAAAGCCCCAAACTCAAACCCGCGATTGATTTCCTTCAGAAGGCGAACCTCCAGTCCACTTACAGCCTGGCCGTCAGCGCGCAAGTCTGGCTATTCGTCCCGGAGACGCCACAGATTCGCGAAACCGTATACCGCACCTCGCGGATGCTCGACCTGGGCATGAGCCGTGCCGGCGAAACCAGCGGCCTCTATACCTACTACACCGGAACCAAGGAAGGCAACGCCGCCCCGATGTGGACAAATTCCACAGCCAGTTACGGCCCCCAGAAGGGCGGCGCGCAGTTCCCCTGGGACCTGAGCAACAGCCAGTACGGCATCCTCGGAATGTGGGCGCTGGCCGAGGCCGGCGCTGAAGTCCCCGCCGACTACTGGAAACGCGCGCAGGAAGCCTGGGAGAAATTGCAGGAGGGGGACGGCGGCTGGCGCTACGATCATGCCCCGCGCCATCACGTCAACCCTGCCATGACCGCCGCCGGCATCGCCACGCTTTTCATCACCCAGGACTTCACGCTTCCCGACAAATGGAGCATCTGCACCGGCTCCGCGCCCAACCCCTCCATCGAACGCGGACTTGCCTGGATGGACGGCCATATCGACAAAATCGTCAACACCCCCGATTACTACACCCTCTATGGCATCGAGCGGATCGGCGTCGCCAGCGGGCACAAATATTTCGGCACCACCGACTGGTTCCAGAAGGGCGCCGACTTCATCCTCTCCCACCAGGGCAAAGACGGCTCCTGGAAATCCGGCGCCGGCGACAATCCCACCAACAATAACCGGGCCGAGTACAAGCTCAACGACGGCACGCGCTTCAGCCTCCTGTCCGACACCTCGTTTGCCATCCTGTTTCTTTCCCGCGGCGGGGCGCCGGTCATGATGAACAAGCTCCAGTACGAAAGCCCGAAGCCCGAAAAAGGCGTGGTCGGCGCCTGGAACGAACGCCCGCGCGACGCCGCCAATCTCGCCCGCTGGAGCGGCCGCCAGATCGAGCACGATCTCAACTGGCAGGTCGTCAATCTCAAGGTTCCCGCCGAGGAGCTTCACGACGCTCCCATCCTCTACATCAGCGGCAGCCAGCCGCTCGATTTCCCCGCCGACGATCTGGAAAAACTCCGCGCCTATGTCGAGCAGGGCGGCATCATTCTGGGCAACGCCGACTGCGGCAAGGAAGCCTTCGCCAAAAGCTTCGTCGAGCTGGGGAAAAAATTGTTTCCCAAATATTCCTTCCGCCAGCTCCCCCAGCAGCACGTGATTTTCAACCGCGAGCAATACCCCGGATCGAGCTGGCGCACGCGGCCGATCGTGCAGGGGCTGAGCAACGGCGTGCGCGAGCTGATGCTGCTCCTCCCCGACGCCGACGCCGGCCGCGCCTGGCAAACCCGATCCGAGCAGACCAAAGAGCCGCTTTACCAGGTCGCCGCCGACATCTTTCTCTACTCAGTCGACAAGAAGCACCTCCAGGACAAGGGCGACACCTACATCGTCACGCGGGATGCTGAGGCCAAGGCGACGCGGAAGATCAAAGTCGCCCGCCTGATGGTCGGCGACAACCCCGACCCCGAGCCCGGGGGCTGGCGGCGCCTCGCCGCCGTCCTCCACAACAAAAGCCACATCGACCTGACGACTTTCCCCGCCAAGCCCGGCGACGGCCTGCTCGCCGCCACCAAGATCGCCCACCTCACTGGCACCGGCGCCTTCACCTTCAACGACGCCGCCCGCCTCGAAATCCGCAGCTTCATCCAGTCCGGCGGAACGCTCATCGTCGACGCGGCGGGGGGCTCCAGCGAGTTTGCCGCCTCCGCCGAGAACGAGCTCCACCAGGTCTTCCCCGACCAGGGCAAGCAGCTCGACAACCCGCTCCCCACCAGCGCCGCGGTCTACAAGACACCCGGATTCTCCGCCGACGCCATCGCCTACCGCAGCTTCGCCCGCGACATCCTCCTGCGCAACGCCCGCCAGCCCCGCGTTCGCGGCATCACCTTCGGCAAGAGAATCCAGGTCTTCTATTCCCGCGAGGATTTGTCCGCCGGCCTCGTCGGCCAGGCCGTCGACGGCATCTACGGCTACGAACCCCAGCCCGCCACCGGTCTCATGACCGCCATGCTCCTGTATGCCACGGGGAAGTAGGCGGCAGGCGGAAGGCGCAGGCAATGGGAATCCCGCGTCTCTCTCTATCGCCCGTTACTCCCGGGCATTGAAAATGTCCCAAATGTCCCGTCCCAAAATGTCCCATGTTTTGGGTAAAATGGGACATTTGTCATATTATTGCTGTACGCCGATACGGCCGAAAACGATAATACTTCGGCCGCGAATCGAGCCGGATGTGCAGCCACGAGACGCCCATGTCGGCGGTGCTCAGCCAAATGGGCTTGGCACTCAACTGGGCTTCCATCGTCGCACCGACCACCCACCTCAAATCATGCACCTGCGTCCGGGGAGCACGCCGGACGAACGACGCCAGGTGAACGTAACCCGCCTCCGGCCCGGCCGGGAAGTTGATCGTGTCGTCGTCTTATGGCGCTGATGAACAACACCGAGGAGGCGATGCACAGCGCTCGTTTGAGCGCGGGATGAACGGATTCGTTCATCGGAATGGACCCGAGTGGCACAAGTGCTGCGATGCCGAGTAATGCGAGAATTCGCGGGGGCATTTGCCCAATTCTATCCGATCAGCCCGACCCGCACTTGCCGGCGGTCGGCGCAAAACCTGGTCGCTCAAGGATGAGTTTCAGGCTGACCCACTACGCCCATTTCGCAATTTCCGCAGATGTGACGGACGGAGCGCCGCGCTGGTCGGCTTCGGAGTCGCCGCGGGTGAGACGTCACCAGTTCTCGGCCACGGGGAGGCAGGATTGTCATGCCGCGGCGTTTGGGTCGGGGCAGTCGCTGACGCGGCGTAGGCTGCGGCGGCGGCCTGGGTGCCGAGGTGCCTGTTCAGCGCGGCCAGAAGGGCCTGGAGATCGGCACTGTTCACGTTTCCGTCGTAGTTGAAATCGCCTTGGTCCCAGGGACCGGTGCGATTGAGGTTCGACAGCAGGATCTGGAGGTCGGCGCTGTTCACGGAGCCGTCGAGGTTGGCGTCGCCGGTCAGGGTGTATTTCAGCTCGATGGTGTCCGGAGTTGGGTTGACGTTGGTTGCGTCGTTCCAGTCGGCATAGCCGATGGCGGTGTTGCTGGATGGATTGTTCGCCGCGGCGGCGGAGGTGATCACCGCCGTCGAGTCCGTCGGCTGGCCGCTCCAGGCGCCATTGCAGTATCCGGCGCGGAGGGCCGCCAGCACCGATGGCATCGGATCGGACGTCGGATCGCCATACCGGATGAAGATGGTGCTGCGATTGATGTTCCAGACCTGCCCGGGCAGAGGGAAGAAAACACCCCGGCCGGCGATGGTGAAGGTGCCGTTGAAATTGATCCGGATAGGAAGCGAGTATCCGCCGTTATAAATGACGCCGATCGTATCCGAGGCGCCGTTGCCGTTGATAGTCAACCCGTTGGGATCGTTGATCAGCACCTTGCCCTTCTGCGCGCCCATCGTCCAGTCGATGTGAAGCTGGTCCCCATCCGGGAACAAACGTATCGAGTCATCACCCGGCGTCCCGTTGATGACGGGAAGAAACGGTTGAGCGGCGGCCATCTGACTGGGGGCGCTCTGGCCGGCGGCATTGACGGCGGTAACGCTGTAGTAGTAAGTGACACCCGCGGTCACACCGGTATCAAGCCAGCCGCGCACGGTGATGCCGCCGGCGAGAAGCGTCGGCGATGCATCGGCGGGGGACGTGGTACGATAGACGTTGTAAGTCGCCGCGTCGGGGTCGGCGGCCCAACTGAGGTCGACCTCGTCGGCGCCGGCAACCGCGACCACCGACGACGGCGCAACGGGGCTCTGTGCCTCGTAAGCGCCGATGTCGACCGCGTTGCCGGCGAGGCGCGGCCGGCCGCGCTGATCGCTCGCCAGCGGCTGGTCCTGCGCGTCGACCGCCAGCGCGTTCGAGCCCGCGTCGAAAGCCGGGCTGCCCGACTTGAGCGCCATGGTTTGAGCCGGGCCGCCATTGTTGAAGATCGGTGCGAGGCCGGGATCGCCGACGCCGACGATGTTGCCGTCGGTGCCGTGGGTCAGACCGCCGGATCCTCCCGTGCCGATGAGATTGAACGAGCCGGTTACGTTCCCGGCAATGTCGCTGTAGTTTTGCGATGGCGCACCGATCGGAGAAATCCAGTTGCTGGCGACGATCGTGTTATTGATCGTGACGGCGGCCGGGTCCTGGACGTCAACACCACTGCCTCCCAAAGCGAAGTTCTCGGCGATGGTGGAATTCGTGAGGGTCGCCTGTCCGGTGACGTAAATTCCGGCGCCACTGCCGTTGTAAGCGGAGTTCCAGTAGAGCGTGCTGTTCACTAGATCGAGAACTCCCTCACTGTAGACTGCCGCACCGCCATGAGGGCCGGGAGTCCAGGAGTACGTCTGGGAGCTGATGTTGTAGTCCAGCGTGCAGCCGGAGATGGTCATGGTGCCGAAGTTGCCGATGGCACCGCCCGATACGGCTGCATTGTTGGAGAAGCTGCTGTCGACGATGTCGGCTGAACCAGTTGCCGCGTTTGTTATCGCGCCGCCGCTGTCGCTCTGACCGGAAGCAAAAATGGAATTGTATGAGAAGGTGCTGTCGACAACGCTGAGTGTACCCGTGTTGTAAATGGCGCCGACGGAACCCGACGTGAGGTTGCTGGCAAACGTGCAACGCGTGATGTTGAGCGCGCCCGCGTTCGAGACGACGTTAAAGTTTGACCGGGCGAAAGAAACTCCGGAATCGGTCAGATCGAGCGTGGATCCGGACGACACGGTGATCAGTCCGGGCGCGATATCCAATCCGGAAATCGCGGCGTGGGCGCTGCCGTCTACGAGGAACCCGCTCTCGACGTTCAGTTGTTCAAGTCCGGGGCCCAGGATCGAGAGGTCGTGGTTGATCTCCAGCGGCGTGTTCAGGACCTGAATTGCCGTTTGATTTGAAGGACTGAACAAGGACGGGTCAAACTGGATGGTATCGCCGGCGCTGGAGTGATCCACGGCGAAGCGAAGCGTCCCGGAGCTGCCGTCGTCGGCCGTGCTGGTGACGACCCACGTACTGCTTAGCAGGAGTCGGGCTTCCAACTGTTCTGCGTTTACTGCTTTGGGGTTCCTCCGAGCCGCGCGCTCGGGCATCGCCGCCCTCCCAGGTTAGAGAGTGACCTTTGCGAATCCTGAAACTAAAGGCGTGGCGACAAACGGTCAAGTGGCAATTCAATATGTTGCTCACCCATTCGATCGCTGAAATCACGTCATTTCAGACTCGCGACGACGTCATCGCCCGCGGCGGTGGAGCCGCCGTCGTCGAGCATGTTGGGGCCGGCGCTGTAGAGGGTGTAGCCGTGATCGGTGCGGGAGTAGATCAGGGGGCGGTCGGTGAAGTTGTCGAGCGGAAGCTCGGACAAAAACGCCGGGGACAGGTCGGACAGGGTGGGCGGATAGACGCCGCGATCGGACTTGTACGCGGCCAGTGCGACGGCCACGCCCGTCAGGCGCGACTCGGCGCGGGAGGTTTCCCAGCGCTGTTCGATGCGGTTCAGGGCCGGCATGAACAGGCCCAGGGCCCACTGAGGCGAGAGCGGTCCGAAACGGCTATGCTGGGTGAGATCCGTGGCGGTTTGCTCGCAGGTCACAAAAGCGGCGTGACGCAGGGCGTAGGTCGGCTGGCGGACAGCGGCGAGATAGCCGTCGTGCCAGTGGTTGCCCGCCTTCATCGTCTTCTCGTAAGGGATCGGCAGGAAATAGTAGAGCCAGGGCGAGGCCATGCTTTGGCTGGTGATGCCGGACCAGACCTGTGCGGCCTCGGCCGGGTTGGAGCGGGCGAGGAACTGAAGCGCGTCCAGGAACATGTAGCGCTCGGAAACGTTGGCGCATTCCGAGGGCTCGGCCAGTTCGGGCATCGTCGCGAGCTCCCTGGAGAATTCACGAAGCTGATTCAGGGAGAGCTTGCCGGAAGCGGCGGCGGCGCGATCGACGCCGCACGCAGCCGACTCCATGTTCATCGACACCGCCCGCTCGATCAGCGTCGGCCCCTGGCCCATCAGTCGGGCCAGGCGATGCGCGTCAGACAGGTCCTGGCGGGCGCCATCGAGCTCGCCCGAGGCGATGCGGGCGCTGGCGCGGGTGAGCAGGGCGCTGCCGGCGGCCTTGAGCAGCCAGACGTGGCGGATCTGGACCGACACGATAATCTGCGGACGATTGCCGCCGTTGAAGGGGATCCACAGCCGCGGGCGCTGCACGGCTTCGTGGATTTTGGCCAGCGGCTTGTCATTGGCTTTCAGCCAGTCGAGCGTTTGCGGGGAAAGCTCCTTCGCCCACTGGTAGGCGTGCTTGTTGTCCGCGAGGTCCGGGTCGCCCGGCTCGGCGGGCTTTTTCGTGAAGGCTTCGTCGGTGACGAAATAATCCCCCTGTTCGGGAAGGTGCGGCATGCCGAGGCGGTCGGTGATCCCATCGGGCGGCTGTGTCGTCGGCAGTGCGGCCCGACCCAGGGCTTCAAGAAGAAGCGGGGCGGCGTTGTTTTCGGCGGTGATGCCGCGGGAGAAATAGGTCTCGACCGCCGCGAGGTAGTCGATCGACCCGTCATCGAGCGTCGGCACGACGATGCGCGTCGTCTCGTAGCCGGGATGGATCGTGCGATTGGACTGGACCCACAAGAGATCGAGCGCCAGCAGGATCAGGACGAAGCAGACCAGATAGATGGTAAAACGGAGAAAGCGGTTACGCGGCGGGTGCAGGGTCATGGCTGGCTCCAGTCCGAAGCGAGTTTCAGCTCGTCACCCCAGCGCCGGTCGGCGCGGGCGAGGGCGGTCAGCGGGTTGGGGTTTGAGCGACCGATGAAAGCGGGTGCGGCATTGGCCCGGCGCGTCGGTTGGGTGGCGAGGACGGCGACGATCACGGACGCCGCCATCGCCCCGCTGGCGACCGCGGACCAGAAGAAGCGGTTGCCACGCGCCGAGGCCGGCTTGCGGTCCAGCTCTGTCGCAATACGGTCCTCCAGCGACCGCGAGAACGCCCGCGGACGAAGCTGACCGAGACGGGATTCAAGTGCATCGCTCATAGTAATCCGCAATTTCCGCCACAGATGAAGACAGATGGACACGGATGAACACCAGAAAGCAGCAGTGTCCCTCTTCTCCGACGTTCATTCGATTTCGCATGAGCGGCTCAAGTTTGCCTCCAAGTGCTCCAGAGCGTACCGGTATCTGGAGGCGGCGGTGTTGGGGCTGATTCGCAGGGCGGCGGCGATCTGGGCGAACGTGAGGCCGCCCCAGATTTTCATCACGACGACCTCGCGTTGTTCGGGGGCAAGCCGGGCGAGGGCCGTTTCGACCTGCGCCGCGAGCTCGGCGTGGGCCGGGTCGAAACAGGACGCCTGGGCACCCGGTTCGCGAGCCTCGCGGCGCCGGCGGGACCGGTCCGAACGCGAAAAGTCCATCGCCGCGGAGCGCACACAGGCGTACAGATACGCGACATTCTCGCGGGCGCGGGACCGGGCCCGCCAGAACCGTACGAACCCGTCCTGCACGGCGTCCTCGGCGTCCTGGAGGCCGGCGGCCCACTGCCGGGCGTAAAGCACCAATGCCGGCCCATGCCGGGCGAGCCATTCCCGCCAGAGTTCGTCGTCGCCGGGCAATCACGCTCCTTACCCAATAGACGGAGCGGCGGCGCATTTTCGTCTGGTGATTTGAGCGGCTCACTCCAGCGGCTTGATGAGGATGCTCTTGAAGTGGCATTCGCTGCCGGGGTCGTGGCCCTGGAGGGCGATGGTGCCGTGATCGATGACGCGGTCGGCGTGGCCTTTGGGGCTCTTGAAGTCGTCAGGCTGGTGCCAGTC
This sequence comes from Tepidisphaeraceae bacterium, assembly GCA_035483795.1. Lineage (GTDB taxonomy): Bacteria > Planctomycetota > Phycisphaerae > Tepidisphaerales > Tepidisphaeraceae > DASXMX01. Next base: position 25,874 of record DATHPP010000273.1, read on the forward strand.
GCAGGCGACCTCGCCGTTTACTTTCAGCACGACATGATTGCCCTTTACGATGATCTCATAGAGAAACCACTCGTTGTCCTTGTGATGCGGGTAATCGGTGTCGACGACGTCGTAGAGGCTGCCGGTCTTTTTCATGTCGCTGTGGGTGCAATCGATCTGGCACTCGAAGCCCTTGTCGGGAAAACGGGATTCCTGATATTTGGTATGGAAGTAGATCCCGGAGTTGGCGTGGGGATAGGTCATCACCTCGGCCTTGAGATAGAAATCCTTCCAGTCGTGGTTGTGGGTCGGTCCGACGTAGAACAGGTGAGAGGGGCCTTTGCCGTGGACGACGATCTGCCCATCCTGCACGCTCCACGACGCGGCGTTGGCGCCGACCTTCCAGCCGTCCAGGTCTTTGCCGTTGAAGAGGCTGTAGAAGCCGTCCTTGTCGGGCTGGGCTTGCGATGCATCATCGCCGCTGGCGACGAGCGCCGCGGCTGCGAGCAGCATCAGGCTGGCCGCGATGGACAGAGAGCGTCTGCGATTCATGGATTCCTCCTGGATGGGGTGAGCCCGAAAGCCGCGGGGGATTATGCGCGATGTGCCGGGTTGACGCCAGCATCCGCTGAAAGCGCTGAGTGTTGGGTGCTGAGTGCTGAGCGAAGAAGCTCGACGAATTTGTCGCTGAGCGCCTGCTTCACGTCAACGAGCGGCGGGGTGCGGTCGCTCAGAAGCCTCTGCATCGAGGTGACGGCCCGGCCGGGCAGTCCGCAGGGGACGATGAGGTTGAACCAGGACAGATCGGTGGTGACGTTGAGGGCGATGCCGTGCAGCGAGACGCCGCGTCGAATGCGAACGCCCAAGGCGCAGATTTTTTCCAGGCGGCCGCCCTGGTCGACCCAGACGCCGACGGCGGAACGGTCGGTCTTGGCGGCGATGCCGAAGCCAGCAAGGGTTTCGATCACGATTCGTTCGAGCGCGTGCACGTAGGCGCCGACGGAGAAGCCGTGGTCGATGAGGCGGACGATTGGGTAAGCGACGATCTGGCCAGGTCCGTGGAAAGTGATGTCCCCGCCGCGATCGCTCTGGATGACTTCGACGCCGAGCCTGGCCAAATGCTCGTCGGAGGCGAGCAGATTGCGCGCCACGCCCGGCCTGCGGCCCAGGGTGATGACCGGATCATGTTCGAGCAGAATCAGGCGCTCCTCGCTGCCAGCCAACACCTGTGCGTGGGCCTCCTCTTGAAGGTCCCACGCCTGTTGGTACGGGAGCCGGCCGAGATCGACCACCTGCATGCTTGATGATAGCAGGGGCGTTGGTGGATTGGCGGCTCGGCAGGAGCCTCGCCCGCCCTGGGCTGCGTCCGATACAAATCTCCCGCCCAGTCCGGGCAAAGGCCCAAGCCGCGTGGTGATCTGACCGATATCTACATTGGAGCCAAATAGCCGGGAGGAAATGTGGCAGGAATTCAGATTGGGCAATTGTTGATCGAGCAGGGGGTGCTCAGCGAAGAGCAGGTTCGCCACATCCTTCAGGTGCAGAAGGTTTCGGCGCGTCCGTTCGGGGACCTGGCGGAGCGGCTGTTCGGCGTCGATCCGCGGGCCATTGAGGACGCGTGGGTCGAGCAGTATGTCCGCACCAGCGGCACGGTCGATCTGGAAGACCAGCAGGTTGACGAAGAATGTCTGCGGCTGCTGAATCGCCGGCAGGCGTGGCAGTTTCATCTGCTGCCGCTCAACCGCGACGAGCAGGCGTTGAGCCTGGCAACCTGCGCCGACGAGCTTGTCCGCTCGGTCAACTTCGCCACCCGCACGATCCGGGAGCCGGTGTATTTCCTGATCGCCGAGCGGCGCCAATTGCGGGAATTCCTCATGAAGCACTACCCCGTCCCGCAGTTTCTGGCGCAGTACGCCGAGAAGCTCTGAGAATCACCTCGATGCCCGCCCGACATTTGCAGAGTCATTGCGCCCAAACCGTCTGAAGACATACGGGATCGCGTCTGCAAGGCCGTCTTGGGGTTCAGGGCGGATTCAAGTCCATCTGGCATCAGAGATCGCCCATTCCCAACATGCCCAGTCGGGCAGGCCGGACATGTGTTTTCCGTACTAACCACGACGGGGTTTGTTTGTCTATCTCTCGGGCAGGGTAACGCCCAAAGGGAGATTTTTATGAAACTCTCGTGGATTGCAGGACTTGCGGCGATGGTGCTTCCGGCGGTGGCAAATGCGGGGGTGAGATTCTCAGTAGGGATCGGTTTTCCGGGGATCGCGTCTGGGACGGGTTATTACGCCCCAGCGTATTATGCGCCCCCGGTCTATTACGCCGCGCCTCCGGCAGCGTATGCGCCGGCACCGGTGTACGCGGCGCCAGCCTACGGGGCGCCAGTGTATGCACCTCCGGTGGTTTACAGCGCTCCGGCACCGGTGTACTACCCTCCGCCGGTGGTCTACGGACCGGCGGTCTCGGTTTACGCGGGTCCGGTGTTCGGGTTCCGCTACTACTCGCACACACATTACGGATACCGTCACTGATCGCACGCGACGTCTGTGACAGGAGTTTCTGTGAATGCTTCCTCGAAGCCCACGGCTGCCGCCGTGGGCTTTTCGTTGCGATGGCGCGGGTGAGTTTCTATTCTGTGCGGCTGACAGGGCGAAAGGAACTCATGCAGATCGTCCGCTTTCTCTCCAACGGACAGGTTTTTCAGGGCAAACGCATTGACGATTCAAGTGCCCTTCAGATCGAGGGGGATCTGTTTGGCGGCTACCGCGTGACCGACCGCAAGCTGAAGATCGACAAGCTGCTGGCGCCGTTCGTGCCCACCGACATCCTTTGCATCGGGCTTAACTACCGCGAGCATGCCAAGGAGAGCGGCTCGTCGATTCCGGAAAACCCGATGCTCTTCATCAAGAGCAGCAACACGCTGAACAATCCGTTCGATCCGATCCCAATCCCCAAGCGGAGCAGCCAGATCGACTACGAGGCGGAGCTGGCGGTCGTCATCGGCAAGACCGCAAAGTACGTGTCGCGCGAAAATGCATTGCAGCACGTGCTCGGCTATACCTGCGCCAATGACGTTTCAGCGCGCGACTGGCAGCGCGAGAAGGCGCTGGGCGGCGGGCAGTTCGCCCGCGGCAAGAGCTTCGACCGGTTCTGCCCGCTGGGCCCATGGATCGTCACCGCCGACGAAATCGCCAATCCCAACGATCTGCGGCTCAAAACCCTGCTGAACGGGAAAACCATGCAGGACCATACGACCGGAGACATGATCTTCGATGTGCCGGCCCTGATTGAGAGCCTGAGCAGCACGATGACGCTGCGGCCCGGCGCTGTGATCCTCACCGGCACGCCGCAGGGCGTCGGCTTTGCCCGCAATCCCCCGGTCTGGATGAAGGACGGGGACACCGTCGTCGTCGAAATCGAGAAAATCGGGAGACTTGAGAATCCGGTCAGAAACGAAAAATGAGCTGGCGCGTGAAACGTGACGAATACAGAAGACTTGAGAAAGCGGTGTAGGGATGATGGATCAACGGCGCGTGAAACGTGAAGACGTGAAACGTGACGAATACTGTTTTTTCACGTTTCACGTCTTCAGGTTTCACGCGATTTTTAGTTCAATGACGTAGTCCGGCGTATAATCCGTCGTTCAGGGATCGTTCTCTCCCCCGGAGGGCCCATGAAGTCCCTCGCGTTTATCGTCGCATGCTGTTTTGCCGTCACGGGACTGGCGGACGTCGTCCATCTGAAGGACGGCACGACGCTGGAAGGGTCGATCAAGGTTACCCGCGGCGGATATGTCGTGACCGACGCCAGCGGGAAGACGACGACGGTTCCCGCCGAGTCGGTAACCTCGTTTGAAATCAAGAAGACCGTCGCTCCGCTGTCGGCGCAGGAAAACCTGGATTCGTTGCGGCGGTCGGTGGTTAACCTGGATGATCTGAAGCAGATCGTTTCGCGTTATAAGAGCTTCATCGCGCAATACGCCTCGACTCCTTCCGCAGGCGAGGCGGAGAAAGACCTCGCCCAGTGGCAGGACCGCCTGGACAAGGGGATGGTGAAGGCGGGGCGGGACTGGGCGACGCCGCAGCAGTTGGCGACGATGCAGGAGGGAGCGCGGAACGCGGCGGCAAAGGCCCTCCCGCTGCTGGGGGCGGGAAAAATCAAGGAAGCCGAGGCGCTGATTGAGCCGGCCCTGGCGATCGCGCCGGCCAGCGGCGAGTTGCTTTATCTCAAGGGGGTAATTCTGTACCGGCAGGGGCAGTTGGTTCCGGCGCGCAACGCCTTCCAGGCCGCCGCCGCGGCAATGCCGGACAGCGCCGCGGCGCACAACAACATCGCGGTGATCCTCTGGAAGACCCGTTCGCAGATGCCGGCGATGCTCGAGTTCGACAAGGCGATGCTCGCCTCTCCCTCGAACCAGACGGTGCTGGACAACGTCTCCGAGGCGCTGCATGGGCTGCCCAAGGAATTTCAGAGAAACGAACTGACCAAGCGGGTCGTCGAGCATTTCAACATGCAGGACGGCGCGCTTCAGCGCCAGATGGCGCAGCGCGGTTCGTATCGCTGGGGTTCGCAGTGGCTCAGCCAGCAGGAATATGCCCTCATTCAGCAGCAGCAGAAGGCCGTGCAGGACAAGATCGACGAGCTGCAAAAGCAGTTCGACGACAACCAGCAGCGTGTGCTTCAGATTGCGCAGACGATCGACAGCGACGCGCAATTGATGAGGCAGATGGAGGCCCAATCATTGCAGGTCGACCCGGTGAGCGGAAAGATCTTTAACTTTCCGCTTCCGCAGCGCTACTACGACCTCCAGCACGATCAGGACCTTCTGAAAGTGGAGTTGAACACACGGCAGCGGCAGCAGGGCGAGTTGCAGCGGCTGGCGGCGGACCAGCGGACCAAGCTGCCTGAACCGCAATATTCCGGAGCGATGAAGGCGTTCGACGTTGAGGGATTGCCGGGCGGTCCCAAGATTTCCGGCAGCGATTCGGTGGTGACGCCGGTGCCCGCGCCTGTGCCCGCAACCCGTCCCGCCGGCACCAGGCCCGCCAACGGAAACGGCGGCGCGGACTATTGATCATCAATGGCAGACGAACTGCGGCTCCTCGGGCAGCTCGATTTCGATCGATTCCAGAATGCACGACCGGTCCAACCCAATGCGGGCGCTGTCGCGGTGCGTTTCCACAATCAGCTCCAGCGACTCCCGCAGCTTGTGCCGGCATTCGTCAAGCGACCGCCCCTGGCTGATGGCGCCGGGGACTTCTTCGACCCATCCCACGAACCACCCGTTGGGTTCCGGCTTAATGATGGTGTGGTATCGCTGTTTCATGCAGGTTATTTTGCCCACGTTATCGGAATCCAGTCAAGGACGATCCGGGCGCGGGCTGCGACATAATGGGCGCTTTAAAAATCATTGTCATCGCTCTGCGGTCCCGATATCGTTACAGGATTGGCAGAGAGGAAACTGATCAAATTCTATGAGCCTCGCACCCGAAGTATCGGTTGACCGGGAGAATGGGAATCCAAACAAAAACGGGAACGGCGAGCACCGCAAGCCGGTGGTGTCGCTGCCTTCGGTGACGGTGCGCTTCGCGGGCGACAGCGGCGACGGGATGCAGCTTGCCGGCACGCAGTTCACCGACACCTCGGCGCTGGTGGGCAACGACATCAGCACGCTCCCGGACTTTCCCGCCGAGATCCGCGCTCCCGCCGGCACGCTGGCGGGGGTGAGCGGATACCAGGTGCACTTTTCCAGCACCGACATCTTCACTCCCGGCGACGACGTCGACGCGCTGGTGGCGATGAACCCGGCGGCGCTGAAGACCAATCTGAAAGCGGTGAAGGACGGCGGCATCGTCATCGTCAACGAAGATTCATTTGGCGCCAACGATCTCAAGAAAGCGGGCTACGCGGTCAACCCGCTGGACGACGGGTCGCTCAAGAAGTACCGGCTGATCAAGGTCCCGATCAACAAACTCAATGCCGCGGCGACGAAGGAAAGCGGTCTGGGCGCCAAGGACCAGGACCGCTGCAAAAACATGTTCGCGCTGGGGTTGGTCTACTGGCTTTATGGCCGCCCGCTCGAGGCGACCGTTGACCACATCAACGCAAAGTTTGCAGCCAAGAAGCCCGCCGTCGCTCAGGCGAACATTCTTACGCTGAAAGCGGGATATCACTTTGGCGAGACCGCCGAGCTGTTCGCCCAGCAGTATCAGGTTCCCAAGGCAAAGCTTCCCAAAGGCACGTACCGCAAGATCACCGGCAACGAGGCGACCGCTTATGGAATGATCGCGGCGGCCAGGCTCGCGGGAAAGCGACTCATCTACTGCTCTTATCCGATCACGCCCGCCAGCGATATTCTGCATGCGCTGTCGGCGCAGAAGAACTTCGATGTGATTACCTTCCAGGCCGAGGACGAGATCGCCGCCATCGGCGCCGCGATTGGCGCCAGCTTCGGCGGGGCGCTGGGCTGCACCGGCACCAGCGGCCCGGGCGTCGCCCTCAAGAGCGAAGGCATCGGGCTGGCGGTGATGACCGAACTGCCTTGCGTGATCATTGACGTACAGCGCGGCGGGCCGAGCACCGGGCTCCCCACGAAAACCGAGCAGGCCGACCTGCTCCAGGCGATGTTCGGCCGCAACGGGGAATGCCCGGTCCCGATCATCGCGGCGGCTTCGCCCTCGGACTGCTTCGACGCCGTCATCGAGGCGTTCACGATCGCCACCAAATACATGACGCCGGTCTTTTTCCTCAGCGACGGCTACCTCGCCAACGGCGCCGAGCCGTGGATGATTCCCGACGTCAGCAAGCTGCCGAAGATCGTCATCAATCACCCCACGGAGAAGAACGACGACGAGGGCTACATGCCCTACAAACGGGATGAGAACAAGGTGCGGCCGTGGGCGATTCCCGGGACGCCGGGCCTGGAGCACCGGATCGGCGGACTGGAAAAACAGGATGTCACCGGCAACGTCAATTACGAGCCGCTCAATCACGAGCACATGGTCCGCATTCGGGCGGCAAAGGTCGCCGGCATCAAACCCATCGGACCCGACCTACTCTGGACCGGCCCCGAGACCGGCGACGTGCTCATCGTCGGCTGGGGCAGCACCTATGGCGCCATCAAGGCGGCGACCCTCGACTTGCGCGAGCAAGGCGTGAACGTATCTGCCTGCCACATACGATATCTCAATCCGCTTCCGGAGCGGCTGCCGGCGCTGTGCAGGAGCTTTAAGCACGTGCTGATCCCGGAGATGAACCTGGGCCAATTGCGAATGCTGATCCGCAGCCACTTCCTGATCGACGCCAAGGGATTGAACAAAGTGAAGGGCCAGCCGTTCATGGTGCAGGAGATCGTCGACGGCGTTCGCGCGATCGTGGCCGGCCGCAGCGGGTTAGAGCAGGTTCACTCGCCCACGAACAAAGTCGTCCCGGCCAATGCGGCAAATTATTCGAATGGAGACTGACCTAGCTTGTGACACGGGTTTGTAACCCGTGCGTTACGATATAAACCGACGAAGGACGTCATCAGCACGGGTTGAAAACCCGTGTCACGATCAAAGCACATGAGCGCGATTCCCACTTCACCGTTGAATCTTCTTAAACCGGCCGACTACGGCAGCGACCAGGATGTCCGCTGGTGCCCCGGATGCGGGGATTACTCGATCCTGGCGCAGATGAAAAAAGTCTGCGCCAAGCTCGGCATGGACCGCAGCAAAACCGTGTTCGTTTCCGGGATCGGCTGCTCGAGCCGGTTTCCATACTACATGAACACGTACGGCTTCCACTCGATCCACGGCCGGGCGCCGACTTTTGTCACGGGACTGAAGCTGGCCCGCCCGGACCTGACGGTGTGGATGGTGACCGGCGACGGGGACGGCCTGTCGATCGGCGGCAATCACCTCATGCATGCCATCCGCCGCAACATCGACGTGAAAATCCTGCTGTTCAACAACCGCATCTACGGGCTCACCAAAGGTCAGTATTCGCCCACCAGCGAGCAGGGGAAGAAGACCAAGAGCACGCCGATGGGCGCGCCGGAATATCCGATCCGGCCGCTGAGCATCGCCATCGGCGCCGAGGCGTCTTTCGCCGCCCGCTCGATCGACATGGATGTGAAACACCTGGAATACGTGCTCGAACGGGCCTCGAAGCACGTCGGCACGGCGTTCGTCGAGATCTATCAGAACTGCAACATCTTCAACGACGGCGCCTTCAGCTACGCCACCGACAAGATCACCAGGAGCGACACAACCGTTTACCTCGAGCACGGCAAGCCGCTCATTTTCGGCAAGGATAGCTCCAGGGGAATCCGTCTGAACAATCTCACGCCGGAAGCGGTAGACACGAAGACGGTGAAGCCCGATGACCTGATCATTCACGACGAAAAGGCGGCGGAGCCGACGCTGGCGTTCATGCTGTCGCGGATGCGCTACCCGGATTTCCCCGAGCCGATGGGCGTGTTCCGCGCGATTTCGCTGCCCGTGTACGGCGACATTGTCCGCCGCCAGAACCAGCAAGCCATCGCCAAGCAAGGTGATGGCGACCTCCAGAAGCTCCTCACCGGCGACGAGACCTGGACGGTGGAATAGCTACGCGGCTGGCGTAGCCTTTTCTCCCTCTCGCTTCGGGAGAGGGTTAGGGTGAGGGGATCCTCTGACCGACTCGCCGTTGCGGAGATAATTCTCAATCCATTCCACGATCTGGTCGGTCGTCCTCCGCTCGTAGACCATGTCGCGCAGTGTTATGGAAGCGGCGCTGCCGTCGGCTTTCTGGTATTCGACGATCGCGACGCCTTTGCGTTCAAAGCGCGACTTGTCCAGCGCCACAATCCGATCGATGGGGACCGGCTCGCATCCGCGAACGCGAAGCGTCCCGTCACCCAGTTGATAAGCCCCGCGCGAGCGGTACATCAGCCAGATGAAGACCGGCAAGCTCACCGCCGGCAGCACGACGCCCAGGACGCGGTTGATAAGGATGCCGGCGTAATTGTGATCTTTGTCACCGATGCCGCCGCGATCGCGGATCGCTTGGTTGCGGACGTTGTCTTGCGGCCACTTGATAAACCCATCCCGCGCGCTCCACAGCCCGTAGCCGAACACCATGATGAAAAAGGCCCACACGCGCCAGCGGTATTGAATATCGGCGCGGGCGGTCAATGAAACGTTGGAGGGGGTGGCGGCGGTGTCACTCATGGCGGTCTTGTTCGGTTGGGTCTTTTCTGGCCAGCAGTTTAGCGACTCGCTCGGCGGCATCCGCGGCGCGCCGCGCCAGCGCTTCTCCATCGGGACTCAGTCCCTGCCCGTCCCTTTGCAGCCGCCAAACCAACTCCCTCGCGTGAGTTAGCGCGCGAGATCGAATTTCCAGGTCGGTCTCTTTTGGTGCCGCGTCCACAACTCGATGGTAAGCAAAAACCTCGCAAGGCAAAAGTGGTATCGTCGAGTCTCCTGTGGCACCGGCTTCCAGCCCGTGCTGACGATTTTCGTCTCAGAAAAAACTGGTGTTCCGCGAGTGCATCGCAGTCGATCGTCGCCCGCACGGGCTGGAAGCCCGTGCCACGAGAATCCAATCCTTACGACCGCGACGCGATCGCCGAGGAGATGGGCCGCAGCACTTTGGGAATGATGTAGTCGGTGCAGAGCTGCTCTGCCCGGTGCGCCAGTTGCCCGAAGAGCTTCTCCATCGGCTCACGGGGACGGTCGCCCCAATAGCGACGGACGATCAGGTAGACGCTGATGGCGTCGTCGGAGTAGTCGCCGGTGCGGACTTGATAGCTGTTGGTGCGGGTGACCACGTCGATGCGGGCCTGAAGCCGGCAATCGTCGCTCAGCGCCACGGTGACCGTCGGCTGGAAATCCACCGCGCGGCTCCCGCTCACTTCCGTCAGGCAAGCCAGCGGCGATTCGCCGAACAGGCTCTCGGCGATGATCTCGTCGTGGTTGCCGCCGAAGCCCAAGTCGAAGCCGAAAAGCACGTCGAGGTAATCGATTTCGATCGAGCTGAGTCCCAGGTGGGCCGGCGCCATTTCCAGAAGCAGCGTGTGCAGCTTGAGGGATTCCTCAACGCTGGCGGGGTTGACGTGCCCGCTCGACAGCCGCTTGGCTTCGAGGCTCATCCAGCGGTAGGAATGGCTGCTGCGGTCCTCCTCGAGATTGAACTCGCCGCCGTCCGTCTTGCGAAATCGCGTCATCGACGGGTAAGCCTTTTGGATTCGCTCGAACAGGTGCAGGAGCGTTTCGCGGTTGTGCGGCAGATTGAGCTGCGAGCCCAATCGCATGTTGACGTAGAAATCCTCGCAAAACGCAGCGTAGGGGTTGGACATACCAAGACTCCCGAGACCCGATGGGCCGACTACGATACTCCCTTGTTCGTAGATCGGTCACTTAGCCCGATAAAGTGTAGCCGATTCATCCTAGAACGAAAGAAATCGGCCCCCGGTTCGTTGACGCTTTTTTTTGTGAGCCGTACAACGCAGCGATGCCCAAGCCCGTGTACGCGTTGGTAGGCGCCGAGCCATTCCTCCAGTTGCAGAAACTGCGCGAAATTCTGGCGCAGCTCCCCGGCGACGCGCAGCGCATCGACCTCGACGGCGAGCGGGCTGAGCTGGCCGAGGTGCTGGACGAGCTGCGGAGCTTCGCGATGTTCGGCTCGGCCAAGGTCGTCGTGGTGCGCAACGCCGACGAATTTCTCACGCCCTTCCGCGAGCAGCTCGAAGATTACGTCGCCAGGCCTTCGGACAGCGGCGTGCTGATCCTCCGGCTCCAGTCGCTTCCGGCCAACCAGCGGATTTACAAGGCGATCGCCAGGGTCGGATCGGTTGAAAGCTGCGAGCCGCCCAAAGATCTGCCGCGGTGGGTGATCCAGCGTGCCCGGGAAGAGCAGGGCGTGGCCATCGCGCCCGATGCCGCGCGGCTGCTGGTCGATCTCATCGGCGCGGACCTGGGCCGCATCGATGGCGAATTGGCCAAGCTGGCGCTGGCGGCCGACGGGAAAACGATCACGGCGGAGCACGTCTCCGGTGCCGTGGCGTTTGCCCGCGAGCGCCAGATGTGGGACCTGACCAACGAGCTGGCCTGCGGGCGCACTGCCGAGGCCCTGCGACGCTGGCGCCAGCTCATCCAGCTCGACCCCTCCACCGAATTCCGCGCCGTCACGTGGCTGGGGATGTGGCTGGAAAATGTCCGCAAGGCGATCGCGCTCAAACGCAAGGGAGTTCAACCGTTTTCCATCGCGCAGCAGCTCCGCATCTGGCCGCGGGAAATGCAGGGGCCGTTTTTCCAGACCGCCGAGGCTTTGGGTGAGTCTGGCGCCGCCCGCGCGACCGACCTGCTGGCCGACGTGGATTTGCGCAGCAAGTCCGGCGTGGGCGACGCCGAGTCCAACGTCGAGCGGTTCATCCTCGAGATCGGCCGGCTTCAGAGCCGCAGGTAACCCGGCGCACGCCGCAGCACTGGGAATGCTAGAATCGGTCGCGATGCAGATCGGAAACGTCGAGCTGGGGATGCCATTCTGCCAGGCGGGCCTGGCGGGCTACAGCGACCGCGCGATGCGCGTTGTGGCGCGTCGCCGTGGCTGCCCGTATGCGGTCACCGAAGCACTGCTCGATGTGATCCTGCTCAACGGCGGGGAAGGCCTGCGCCGTTCGATCGATATCAGCGACGAGGATCATCCGGTCGCGGGCCAGATCATGGGCAGCGAGCCGCAATCGATGGCGCGGGCGGCGGTGATCCTGCACCGGGCCGGGTACGACGTAATCGACCTGAACTTCGCCTGCCCCGTCAAAAAGATCAAAAACAAGGCCCGAGGCGGGCACATGCTGCTGGATGTGCCGCGCGGCCTGGCGATCCTGAAGGCGGTTCGCGACGCGCTACCTCCGGAGGCAACGACGACGATCAGCATGCGACGCGCGTTCGACAATACTTCTGAATCGACCGACCGGTTTTATGAACTCGTCGAGACCGCATGGAGGCACAACTATGCTGCCGTGCGCGTTCATGGGCGGACGGTCGAGCAGAAATACCTCGGGCAAGCGCACTGGCCGGCGATCCGCGAGGTGAAGAAACGCTACCCCGACCGCACGATCCTGGGCAGCGGCGACGTCTTCACCGCGCACGACGTGCTCCGCATGCGGGAGGAAACCGGCGTCGACATCGTCTGGATCGCCCGCGGCGCGATCGGCAACCCCTGGATTTTTCGCGACGCCGCGAGGCTTTTGGCTGATCCGAGCGCGGTGCTGGTGCCTCCCACGATTGTCGAGCAGCGCGAGGCGCTGGCCGAGCACTTTTCCATTGCGATGCAGATTCACGGCGAGCAATTGGCCGGCCGGCGCATGCGCAAGATGGGGATCAAATACGGCCGATTCCATCCGCAGGCTGCCCGGGTGAAGAACGAGTTCATCGCCGTCAAAAGCCTGCGCGACTGGACAAATGTTCTGGAAAAGTGGTACAGCTCCGACGGCGCCGGCGTCTGGCCCGAGCCCGACGCCGCTGATGAGGTCAATCAATCCGCGACAGACAGTTGTGCGGCATCCGATTAGTCGTCGGCGCTACCCGAATTTCGGGCTGCTTCAGCCGCTTTGAACAATCTGGTGACGCTGACTGCGAAGCCCTTGAGCGATCTCGAAGTAGCCTTCCTCCCGAGCCCGAACACGCCGTGCTGTATATATTGGTCACCTTGCAACGTGAGAACGGTAATCTCTCGCCGCTTGGGGTCCACGATCCAGTATTCGCAGATGCCCGCCTTGGCATACTCGCGCCGCTTCTTAACGAAATCGCGGGACGGATCGTCCTCGCTGACGATTTCCATGACGAGATCCGCGCCCAGCCAGTATCGATTGTGACGCCGATGGGAATTGGCGGCGAGCATGAATGCGATGTCGGGCTGGCGGAACTTGTTGCCTGCGATCCGGACGCGAATGCCGGCGAACATCGGCATTCCCAGGCGTCTGGGCTCGACAAACGCACACAGCGCTCTGTAGAGAAACTGAAGAAGAAACTCGTGGAATTCGGTCGGCGTGGGAAGGAACTCAATCACGCCGTCGTCGAACTCCACCCGGCGGTTGGTGTTCAGACCGAGGTAATCCCCGACACTCCATTCCCCCTGAGCGGGAAAGAGCTGGGCGATGTCCCACGTGGGCTCACCGCGGACGGCCCGGCGATACGTCGGTTCATGAACGGTCATTGACGGTTATTATACTGGTCCATGCCCTTCCGCACACCGCCGCGAAACCGGCTGGCCAAGGTCCTGCCAGAAGAGTGGCGGCAGTTTCTCGTCGCCCACGGCGTGCCCAAGCGCAAGTACACCGCCGTCTGCAAAGCGACTTTGGCCGGCGGGCGAATCGTCGAGCAATTGATCGTCGAAGAGGGGTGGATTATCGCGCTGGACAAAACCGGATTGGCGGGGCAGTTCGAGCAGCGGATCGATTTCGATCCGCGGACGATCACCGATCTTCAGATCATCCAGGTCGTGTGAGGTCGAAGAAGCCGATGGCTTCGAGCTCCGCCCGCATCGCGGCCAGTTCCCGCTCGTTCAGGGCCCGCAGCGGCGGACGAAGCGGACCGCAGTCGGGCCCGACCATATTCATCGCGGCCTTCTGCGCCCGAAGGCCGCCGAAGCGGACGAAGATGGCGAGCATGGCGTTTGCCCGCGCCTGCGCCTGACGGGCGGCGGCGAGGTCACCGGTCTCGAACGCCTTGATCAACCGCCGAAAGATCGGGGCGGCGAAGTTGATGGCGCTTCCGATCGCGGCCCGTCCCCCGATGCAATGACCCGCCAGCATCATTCCCTCGCGGCCGAGGAACAGGTCCATTTTTCCGCCGGCCACGGCGATGCAGCGCTCGAACTCCATGAGGTTGTCATCGGTGAACTTCAGGCCGGCCAGATTGGGGATGCGCTCGACACCCTTGTGGAGCAGTTCCGACGCCGAGATCGAGACCCCGGACATCGCTGGAAAATGATAGTAATAGAATGGAAGCTGCGGGGCAGCCGAAGCGACCTGAGAGGCGCAAATGAGAATGTCATCGAGGTTTTGCGATTTGAAGAAGTAGGGCGGCATGGCCCCGATCGCGACGGCGCCGGATGCAGCCGCGTGGGCGGCCAGCGCCCGGGCCTCGGGAAGGCTCACGTGCCCGACGTGGGCAATGATTTTCAGCTTCGCGCCGGCGACGGCGCACCATCGTTCCAGGACCCGGCGTCGTTCGTCGCTGGAGAGCGACTGGCCCTCACCGGTCGTCCCGCAGACAAACGCGCCGACGGCGCCGCGGCTGACCAGCGCTTCGGCCTGACGCTCGATCTGATCGAGGTGGATTTCGCCGTCCGGGCGTAGGGCGGTGAAGGTGGCGGCGACGAGGCCTTTGAGGTCGAGGTGCATGATCGGCTCATCCGCCGGTCCGACGGGGAACGCCGGTCCGGTTCACGTCTGCGCCGAAGGTCTGATTGTGCCCGACCTGATTGCGACCGCCCAGGATCGGGTTGAACTTCTTCCGGGCGTCCTTCGGCTGAAGAATTCCTCCCGGGCCTTGGGTGGTCGGTTTGAGCATTTGTTCCTTGAGCTGCTTGAACGAGCCGCTCTGGCGCTTCTCGCCGGTACCTCGAGGAGAGAGAAGGTCGCGGTTGGCCACCATTTTTGCCGCCGCCTGGGCGGCAAGCGAAGTGTCGATCATCGGCGCCGCCGGTCCGGCGGGTTTCGTCGGCTTCTTGGATTTGGCCGCCGCTTTGGGTGCGGCAGCCATCGGTTCAGTCGATGCAGGGGTGTTTTTTTCTTTTCTGGCCTTGGCCATGCGTAATGCTCCTCGACCAGATTCTATTGAGAGCCGCCCCGCGAGCAATACGTCGCCCGATTTCGGGCAAGGCCCTATCGGGTGACGATGGTGCTCAGCAGGATCAACTCAGAGATTCTGCGGGCGGCGGTCTGCGTCGCGACGATCCCGCCGGGATTGACACCGTTGAGCCGATACCGCTCCGGAAGCATCACCTCGAATTTCCAGAGCTGACCGTCGGAATCTTTGAGCGCAACCTCCGCCAGCGTCTCGCCCTCGGAATCGATGAACTGGTAAATCGTCTCATAACCCACGTCCACCCATTTACACTCGTCGAAATAATAAACGGCCATGCTTTTTAAAGTACAAGGCAGTTGGCCAGTTGTGAAATGGCGGTTGATTGCGGTTTCGACGACTCTAAGCGTCGGCAAATTCCGGGAGTGCGGCCCGAAGCCGTTTGCGGGCACGGATCAACCGCATATCGACGGCGTCGGCGGAGATTCCCAGCCTCCGCCCGATCTGCTTGCTGGGCAACTGATCGTAATACCGCAGGGTCAGCGCCGTTCGAGCGGGCTCGTCCAGAGTGGCCATGGCGCCGGCGACCCTCTCGCGGGATTCCCGGCGACAGACATCATCAACGGGATCGTGCGTCCAGCGCTCGCCGTGTGCCAGATCAACTGAATCCAGCGAGGCGGTCCGCCGGCGCCGACGCAGGCGATCGACCGCCAGGTTCCGTACGATACCGCACAGCCAGGTGCCGAAATGCTCCGGCTTGCGCAAGTCGCCCAGCCTTTGCCAGGCGCGAATGAAGGCTTCTTGCGATACGTCGTTGGCCGTCGTGGTGTCGCCAAGCACGCCGTACGCCACCGAAAGTGACACACGCTGATAGATCCGGACCAAGTCGGCAAATGCCTGAGCGTTCTGCCTCTGGGCGCGTTCGACCAATTCGGCAATGCTTTTGATCATCGCGTTCTCCGGGGCGCAATTCCTCCGTGCACAGCCCCTGCCCGGGCTGCGTGGTTTAGTACCAGCCCAGGAGGCGTTTCTTCCGCGTCAGCGGCGCCAAAAACGCGGAAGAATCCGGGGCGCTTGCGCTACTAATCGACGGCAAGCAATGATTCAGGCGGCTTTTCCAGTATGCTGTCATGTTTGCCTGGTGCTGGGGCGTGCTCAACTGAATGGCTTGAGCTTGGTAAACAGAGGCGGCTGGATTGGGCGATAGCGGTTGTCTGGCGGACCACGAGTCATGCGAAAGTTCTACAAAATTCTGGCGGTAACGGGCTTGGCGGCAATTCCGGTCGTTTGGGTGTCGGCACAGCAGTTTCCCAGCCGTCAGGACTCACCGCAGGCCCGCCAGTTTGACTTCAGCGGAGCGCCTCCCGCACGGGATTCTTTTAGCGGACGGGCCCAGCCGGAAACAAATCAGGCAAATGCGTCGGCCAATGCTCTGGTCACCTACACCGTTCAGCCGCTTCCGCGAGAATTTGCCTTGCTCAACAGCAGGAGCATTTTCTCAAAGGATCATCTGGCGGTTTCCACGGATCACGCCCGGCCCATCTTCAGCGGAACGCAATCGAGCCTTTTCTTCCGCGGCATTATGAAGGAAGGCAACCATTTCCTTGCCAATATCGAGGATAGCTCGTCTAACAAGACGGAGTGGGTCAGCATCGGCAGCATGTTGACGTTCAACGGCGCCAGGATCACGGAGATCACGTTCGATCACATTGTGGTGGACAGAGGCGGCACGGCCCGGCAAATTGGAGTCGGCGAGAGTCTGGACGGTGGTAAGTCGGTGCCGCAGCCCGCAGTGACGCCCGCAGTGACGGCCGGTGTCGCTCCGTCTGCGAAGAATGCGCCGACGGCGGCCGCGTCGACTGCGGGCACGGCTTCGGAGGACACCATCCTCGAAGCCATGAAGGCACGTCGCCTCAAAGAGCTGGGACAGTGACCTTTAACAGTGACCTTTAACAGTGACCTTTAACACGGAGCTGTGACCAGGGAGCTGTGACCAGGGAGCTGTGACAGGGAACTGTGACAGGGAGCTGCGACCGGGAGCCTGGGTCCTCTCAGGCTGTCCACAACCTCCGTCCACATTGCCCGGCGTTACCGTTCCGGGTAATCAACGGGCACAGAAAGGTAAAACAACATGCCACTGTTGAGGGAACGACCCCGCGCTCTGCGGGCGGTGCTGTCTACCCTGGCCGCGGGCTTGCTAAGCTATACCGCAGCATCGACCGCCCTCGCACAAACGACCCGCCCATCCGTTCTGACCACGCGGCCGACGACTATGCCCACCACGCGCGTCGCGCTCCGTTTCGAGGACGCACAGCTGAAGTCGGTCCTGGGCAAGCTCTGCGATGACTTCGGCTTTACTCTCGTGCGCAACGACGCTCCCGAGAGCACCCGCATTTCGATTTACAGCCCCTATCCCGTTCCTCCCGAGGAGGCCATCAAAGAGCTCAACGCCGCGCTGAAAGACAAAGGCGGCTACGTTGCGATTCTCAACGATGACAAAATCCTGCGTGTGTTGAACAAGTCGGACGCCCTGCTGAACCCGCCGGTCTATTACGGCACAGAGGGAATTCCTGACACCGACGAGATCCGCACGCAAGTGATGGCGGTCGGTGCGTTGGATGCGGTCAAGCTGAAGGTGGATCTAACCCCGTTGGTCAGCAGCTCAAACTCGCAGCTCATGGCCAATGCCGCGAGCAATTCGATCGTGATGACCGATCGGGCCACAAACATCCGCCGGGTCGCTGACATCATCAACAAGCTCAATTATCACAGCGTCGACGACCTCTCGCTGAGAGTCATCAAATTGAATTTTGCGGACGCCGATGCCACCGCAAAACTCATCATGACTCTATTCAATCCTCAGC